>CAXSBW010000014.1:16570-18921 GCA_964235795.1 uncultured Acidobacteriaceae bacterium
CCGCTGCAAACCCGCTGCAAACCCCCTGCGCGGGAGGCGGCCACTTCGTGGCGTGTGCTTGTTTGTGCACCGGAGCAATAGGTTTCGCGCTTTGCGGACGGATGGAGAGTTAAAGGCTTGTGTGCGAGCATCACGAGTACGTGGCGGGTGTGGGCTTCGCCGGACTGGGCTGTGTGAGCCGGACGGCGGGTGGGGAAGGGGAGTGGGGGTTGGCGGTTACGGGGTTGCAGCAGATACGGAAAATGCGGGGCGGGGCGAATAGCCACTTGATGCTGGGCTCGGACGGGCACGCGTACGTGGTGAAGTTCCTGAACAATCCGCAGCATCCGCGGGTGCTGGTGGGGGAGTACCTGGGGACGAAGCTGGCAGGGGCGCTTGGACTGACCGTGCCGCACTGCGACGTGGTGGAAGTGTCGGAGTGGTTGGTGAGCCGGACGCGGGAGCTGACGGTGGCAGGACCGGGCGGGGTGGAAGAGCCCTGCCGGGCGGGGCTGCAGTTCGGGTCGCGGCTGGTGGGGGGGCTGATGCCGGGGCAGACGGTGGACTACCTGCCGGAGGCGCAGCTGGGCGAGGTGCGCAACGTGGCGGAGTTTGCCGGGGCGCTGGTGCTGGACAAGTGGACCTGCAATGCGAATGGGCGGCAGGCGGTGTTTCATAAGCGGTCGCGGCAGAAAAAATATGAGGCGGCGTTGATCGACCAGGGGTATTGTTTCCATGCGGGCGAGTGGGGAACGTTCAAGGACGCGCCGCTGCGCGGCGTGTACGCGCGCAACACGGTTTATGAGAATGTGACGGGGTGGGGGAGCTTTGAGCCGTGGATGAGCCGGCTGGAAAAGCTGGATCCGCAGGCGGTGTGGGAGCTGGCCGAAGGGGTGCCGCCGGAGTGGTATGGCGGGTCGATCAGCGAGATGGAACAGCTGGTGGAACTGCTGCTGCGGCGGCGGGCACGGGTGCCGGAGCTGATTGGGTCATTTCGGGAGTCGTCGCGAAGACCCTTCCCAAAATGGATGCGGGGGGAGGCGGAAAGGGGAAGGGTGCTCTTTGGGGGGCCGGAGTGGGACGATAAGAGAGTGCAGTAGAGGGTGGGGGTGAGGCGTTGGTGAACGGGCGCAGGGAGTGCGAGTTTCGGCTGATCCGGTATGTGCCGGACGCGGTGCGGAACGAGTTCGTCAATATCGGGGTGTTGTTGCGGGAAGCGCCAGGGGCCGGGGTGGAAACGGCGCCGGTGCTGCGGCTGACGCGCGACTGGGCGCGGGTGCGCTGCCTGGACCCGGAAGCGGATACGGAGATGCTGGAGGCGCTGGAAGGGGAGCTGCGGGCCCGGCTGATGGCGGGTGCGGAGACGGATAGTAAACCGGTGCTGGAGGTGATCGAGGATTCGTTTTCAAACCTGCTGCAGGTGACGGAGCCGAAAGGGTGCCTGGCGGAGTCGGTCGTGGCGGAGGTGGACTCGCTGATGCGGGTGTATGTGGAGGGCCGGAAGCGCGAGGGCGCGCGGAAGCGGAGCGGGCGCGCGAAGATACAGGCGGCGATGCGGACGCGGTTCGAGGGCGCGGGGGTATGGGAACTGATGCGGAAGCGGATCGCGGCGGCGACGTATACGCGGGCCGGCGACCCGCTGCGGATCGATTGCGGGTACCGACCGAATGGGGTGATCCGGATGTTTCACGCGGTGTCGCTGGAAGGGGAAACGGAGCTGGCCAAGGTGCTGGCGTTTTCGATGGGGGCGATCCGCGAAGGGGTGGCTCGATTGGAGGGGGCGACGCTTGAGATGACGGCGGTGGTAGAGCCATGGAAAGAGGTGGGCGAGGGGGAAGACGAGCTGGAAGGGTACCGGTTCGCGGTGGATACGATGGAAGGGCAGGGCATCCGGGTGATGACAACGGTGGATCTGCCGCGGATGGCGGAGACGGCGCGGCGGGAGCTGCGGGTGTAGGGCGAGCATGACCGAGGGGCAGATTGTTTTGGCATTTCCGGTGGTGTTGGCGCTCCATAATCTTGATGAGTGCCTGTCGGCGTGCCCAGGAGATTGGCTCGCGAAAGCCGGGAACCCTTGTGAAGTGCGGGCCGCGATGGTTGGGCTGACACTGGCGGCGGCGGGGGTGGACGGGATGTCTTTTGTGTCGTGCAGACCGGTCTGGATCGCTGTCGCGCGAGCCGCGATCCTTGGGCTTCTTTTGAATGCTTTCGGGCATGGGCTGCTTGCGATGAAGCGGCGCAGGTTCGTACCGGGGACTATGTCGGCGGTGTTGCTGGTGGTGCCTTATACGATTTTCGCTGTGGCGGCCATGCGAAAGGAGCCTGGGGTCTCCCTGAAGGCGCTGCTAGGGTATGCGGGGCTGGGTGCGATT
>CAXSBW010000014.1:19021-46329 GCA_964235795.1 uncultured Acidobacteriaceae bacterium
GGAGCCTGGGGTCTCCCTGAAGGCGCTGCTAGGGTATGCGGGGCTGGGTGCGATTGGGATGCCGGCAGCCATCGGGCTGTTTTTGGCCCTGGGTGCTTGCTGGTGCCGGACCTGGAAGAGATTGGCGTAGTGTTTCGGGGAAAGCGGTAGGCTTGAGTTATGGAGCTGGTGTGCGACAGGCTTGAGGCTTGGCAGAATGCGAGTGCCTGGCAAGAGGAATGAAGAAAGTTTGGCGTAGAGATTGTGGGTGACGCGGTAGTCTGGAAATAGGGACAGAGTGATCGAGCGGCGTGGCCTGAGGCTGCGCCGCTTGTTTTTTGCCCGACGCTGCGCTCACCTTTGAGCGCGGAGTGCGAGGGTGCCGGGTGCAGTGGATTGCGGGCTGTCAGCCGCTGTTCGTCGACAGCAACCGAGTTGGGATCTGGGGTGGGATGGCTTGAAGCCATGCCGCCCTTTTTGTTTTTGGCGTGAGGGATGGGGAGGCTGGGCGATGGGAATGGTGGACACGGTGCGGAAGTTGTGGGGCGAGCCGGCGCGGGCGGCGGCGAAGGGTGTGGACGACGCGCAGGCGCACCGAAAGTCCGTAGGGTTGCCGGCGCTGTTGCAGCCCTACGGCGGCATGGGCCGGCCGTTGCCGAAGGTGACGCCGATGAGCCTGCGCCGGTTCGCGGAGACGCCGGTGGCACGGCGGGCGATCAACGTGATCAAGGATCGGATCGCGAGCCTGGATTGGCAGGTGCGGCTGAAACGGACGGTGCGGCCGGAGACGGTCGAGGGGCTGGAGGAAAAGCTCCATGCATTGCGGACGGCTCTGGAAGAACCGAATGCGTCGGACTCGTTTCGCTCGCTGCTGGAGCAGGTGCTGGAAGATGCCCTGGTCGGCGGGTTCGGCGCGGTGGAGATGGAGTTAACGGGCGACGAAAGCCGGCCATTTCAGTTGTGGCCGGTGGACGGGGCGACGATCCAGATGAACCCGAAGTGGGATGGACGTCCGGGGTCGGCGCGGTGGGCGCAGGTGGCTGGGACGGGCGCACAGATTCCCCTATCGGATGACGAGCTGATGTACCTGCGGATGAATCCGCGGACCCACACGCCATTTGGCCTGGGCCCGCTGGAAGTCGCGTTTGAAACGATTAACAGCTTTCTGGCGGCGCACCGGTTTGCGGGCCGGCTGGCGAGTAATGCGGTGGCCCCGTATGCCTTGTGGATGGAAGGAGCGACCCCGGAACAGCAGGACCGGTTGCTGCGCTGGTGGCAGGACGAGGTAGAAGGCACGGGGCGGATCCCAATGCTGGGAACCGAGGTGAAGCCGGAGGTGCTGCGGTTTACGGCGGGCACGGATGCGGACCTGCGGCTGAACTGGCAGGAGTTTTTGATCCGCATGGTGGCGAATGCATTTGGGTTGCCGCCGTTGGTGCTGGGGCTGGAACGGGATGTGAACCGGGGGACGGCGGACACGCAGAGCGACGAGCTGTTTCGGTCGGCGGTGGCACCGCTGGCCCGGCTGGTGGCGGAGCACATTACGCGGGATTTGCTTGCCAAACGCCTGGGCTGGCGCGAGTTCGAGTTTGTGTGGAACGCGCTGGAAGCCCCGGACCTGATGGACACGGTGGAGATGCAGGTGTCGCTGCTGCAAGCCGGGGTGCTGACGGTGGACGAGGTGCGGGCTATGCGGGGACTGCGACCGCTGGGAAGTGTCCCCGCGGCGAAAGATGCTGCTTTGCAGGCGCTGCAGCGGCTTGCGATTGAAGGCTGATGGGCCGGCCCAGGGCCTTATGCGAAGCAGTTGCCCGAGCTGGATGGGCGCGGCGCGATGTTCGGCGGTGCGGGGCGGAGACGGCGGGGATCGCGAGGGGACAAGGACGCACAGCGCGGAGTCGCAGCGAACAGTGCAGGGGAAAGGAGAGACGGAGCGGCAGGAGACGGAACGGGTGCGGGGCAACCAAGGAGACAGGATGCGATTGGAAGCAATGGCAATGGAGATGCCGGTGGTGGCGGGCCACCCGAACAGGATGCCTTTTGAGGGCGTGCTGACAACGGTGGACGAACCGAGTACCCGGCCACCCTCGGGCGCGAAGGGACACCGGGTAGTGCTGACGAGCAAGGCCGCGAACGAGGCGTTGCCTTCGCTGCTGGGGATGGCTGTGGGATTTACCCCGGGCTATGACGGTCATGATGTGCGCAGGAAATGCGGCTTGATCACGGAGGCCAATGTGGTGGGCCGCGAGCTGCGGGTATGCGGCTACGTGTATGGGCGGGATTTTCCGGAGGTGGTGCGCCAGGTAGAGACGAGCGAACCGGACAGCATGGGCATGAGTTATGAGCTGGCAGATGCGCAGATAGAAGACATGCTGGCCGATGTATGGACGGTGACGCGGGCGATGTTTACCGGGGCGGCGGTGCTGCTGCGGGACAAGGCGGCCTATCGAGGCACGTCTTTTCGGCTGCTGAAAAACCGGTGCAGGTCGGCCGGGATGGCAGCGGGATGGGAGACGGGGCGGCGAGACGGCTTGCCGAACGGAGTACGGGAGGCGTTGCGTTTGGGACAGAAAGGGTATGGAGCGCTATGGAGCTAGAGATGGACCAGTGGAACCACCTGAGTGCGACGGCTGAGCGGTTGGCCGAAGTCGCGAGTGCGTTGGAGAAGGCGGCAGCACGGCTGGAACAGTGCGGCGAGCAGCAGGCCGGCGAGGTGAGCAAGATAACGGCGGCGATTGAAAGCCACTTGCCCGACGGGGGCAGCTCGCGGAAAGAGGCGGAACTGGAGCGAAAGCTGGCCGAAGCGGTGCAAGCCCTGCAACGCCTGGAAGCCGGCATGGGTCGAGAGACAGCGGAAGCCCCGACACACTCCGGGCGCAAGACGCTGCCTGCGGCAACGGTGCAGCTTTTGGCCAAGCAGGGCATTGATTCGGGCGACGCGGTGGATGTGCAGTCACTGGATGCCGCGCTGGCGGGCATGAGCGTGGAACAAAGGATTGCCGTGAAGTCGCAGATGTGGCGTGCGGGATCGCTCACGCTTTAACCGTTCTATACCCATGCCGAGTGACGGCTTCTTGTGGCTTCGGCCATGGCGCAGGATAACGCCCTTTGGTGGGCAGGAGAGAAGAATGAAAGCGAATTTTCTGGAGATCCATTCGGCGGCTGACTACATTGGACCGGGAGCTGTGGAAGTCCCGATGTATCAGAGCGAGATCACGGATATCGTGCGCCGGCGCGGTGCTTTTGGTCAACGAATTCGACAAGTGCCGGCGACGGGTCACCCATCGCGATTCTTTGAGGAGACCACCATTCCTTCGCCCGGTGCAGCGGGCTTTGTGGACCCACGGAATATCGCCGCACCGGTCGTGATGCCGACGAGGGTGGAACGTTCGGTTCCCTTGAAAGCGATTGTGGCGCAGCTGTCGTACAACCTGTTTGATGTGGAATTGGGCATCCAGCAGAAGCAGTTCGCTTACTTACAGGCAAAAGACTTGCTGGACACGGTCGACGGCGTACTGCGATCTCACGATGTAGCACTTTGGAATGGCTCTGATACATCGTTGACGGCACCTACGACCGCGCAGTACTACGGGGCGGCTGCGCAGATTGCTGCCGGCGGTAACAGCATCACGATTGGCACGAGTGCATCGATTACCGATGGGCTGAAAACGACGATTGCTCAGATGGTTGCAAATTCGAGCTTCGAGGTGCGACCGACGGCCATCTATGCAAACCCGGTGCTGCTGGACCTGCTGGATCGCGAGATGAAGGCAGAGTTCAATGTCGTGTTGAGTACGAGGGAGGTGACAGCCGGTCTGACTGTGAAGACACTCTCAACACAAGCCGGCGAGCTGCCACTGATCCCTGACTGGACCTTGAGTTACTCAGGAACCCCTGGTTCAGGCTCAGCTGTGTTGCCGGCGTACATCGTGACGGAGGACATGATTGAGTATCACTGGCTCGGTGACCCAAATGCCCGCATTTTCCAGCTGGGATTGCCGGGTTCACTGGCGACGCAACATGTCGTGGCTAAGTTTGGCGGCGTGGTCGTGAAGGGTGCGGGCTACGCACACACCCAGGTGCTGGTCGACCGCTAATAGTCGAATCAGCTTGCAGAGGGCTGCACATTGTGCAGCCCTCTGCGTCAGCGAGAGGAGGGGTGGTATGGGATATTTGCAGCCTACTGAGTACGAGAGCTTCGGCCTGGCTCCGGATATGACCGACGACTGGATTACAGTAGCATCTGCTCTAATGGAATCATACTGCAGGCGCGCCAGTCTTGCTGTTAGCCAGTACACTGAGCGGATTCGATTCACCACGGAAGCGCAGTGCCTGCGCTTAAGTTATTTGCCACTGGTTGCTCAAGCACCAAATGCATTGCCTATCATTAAGGTGCGAGCCAGATATGGCCATTCGCGGCGGGGTGATTCCTTGCAGCAGGTAGGAGAAATCTGGAATGCATTTTCGATTCCTGGTGCATGGATTGACATAAACCCCATGCAATTAGATATAGCTGTGGATGGTACCATAACCTTGCCGTCGAGCTTGTTTGGACCTCCCTTTAACGAAGTAGAGGTGTGTTATACGGCCGGCCTTGAAACGATTCCCGATGCTGTTAAGAGCGCTTGTGCTTTGATCGTGAAAAATGCCCAGAGTACTTCCGGAATGAATGTAAAATCAAGCCGCATCGACATGTTACAAGTGCAATATTTTTCGGATCAACTGGTAGACACTAATGTGAAAACTTTGTTGCGGCCCTGGGTCGCTAACAGACTAGGGTAGAAATGAGTGATCTGAGCGTTAGAAAGAAAAATGCCGGTGTTCGGATGATTGTCGACGCTCTGATGCGAGTCACAGGAGCCTCTAGCGCAGTTGTACTCCTGCCGGGTACAGTTTCAGATCAATCCGATGCTGGACAACTGGGTATAAGCACTCCTAAGTATCAGTTGCTCACTCTGGCTCCTGTCGCTTTCAGGCGTACCAGGCCCACGATGCAAGAGGGCCAGGCGGCCAAATACGAGCTGCTGGTTTCAGCTTCGGCTGTGAGCCTGCAGGTCGATGCTTTACAAATCGGCTCAGCATTCAATCTATTCCAGGCTATAGCTGGTATGACAATAGGCGGCCTTAACCTTACGATTGAGAGCTGGGCGTGTTCTCTGGCTTTGGGTGAGCCGGTGCTGTATAGGCTGCTGCTTAGAGAAAGTAATCCGCTTGAGATTACGACGGAGAGCTAAGGACATGCAAAACGCAAAGGACACTTTTTACATCGCCCTGCGAAATCGTCTGGCTCTACTCAACCCGGCACGAGTTGTAAGTTTACGCGGGAATGAGCGTCCTGCGATTCTAGTAGAAGAGGCTGAGAGCTACACCGCCAATCTCTATGAAAACGTATACGTCCTTCGGTGGACCGACCTCGCAACCCTTACTATTCCTTTTCTGATTGGCGTTGTTTGCGAAATTCACTACTGTACGAATGGTAGTCAAGATTACGCAGGTCTGGATCGTGGGCGCTCTATGGCTGAATTAGATTATGATTTGATCAGCATACTCAAGCCTGAGTGCACTCCGAAAATGGACTTCACTACAACGCCAACCACGACCAAGTCAACTCGAATATTCTGGACCAAACCATCATTTGGATCTCTGGAGACAATGCGGAATCAACTCAAACGCATTGCAAGAGTGACCGTTTTCTCCTTCGAGGATTAGGTTTCAGCTATGATTGATATCAATTCTGTCAGCGGCCCTGCGCTGCCGTTTATTCATCAGCGCACACATGCTTACGTAGCACCCGTAAACAGGGTGACCAAGACTCCTACTATCTTTGATCCCATACACTCTTTCGACTATGACATAGATAAACCCTTACAGCCATGGATTGACTTAGGATGGATTGATTCCTTCAGTAGCGTGTCCGAAAGCCTCGTGGCCGAGATCAGGGCCGGCGCGCCGGCTACTGCTAGATTGCAGGTCCGCCAAAGCCTGGCTGCAACAGTTGCCTTCAACTTTACATCACGCAGCAAGTTATCCATGGCTCTTGCTTCAGGATCGCAGCACCTAAATGTGCTAGCTTCGACAGTATCACCAGTTCTGGCTGGAGCGGGAGCAATCGCAAATCCCGCTATTGCCTTGATGCCCAACTCAGGCGCTAGTAGTCTTCACCTAGCAGACTCGTCAGCAGAAATACTGGCAGGCGACTACATTGTCGTAGATGATGACTACGCTACGCAGACCGGCTTTGTAGGCGCCGGCCTAAGTGGAGCCTATGTAAAATCCAACAGCGTTAAAGATGTAGATTACATCAGGCGAGTATCGTTCAACGTTGCACAAGTCGTAAAAGTTGCAGGAGATGGGGCACTGCAATTAGCGTTGCCGTTGATTGCTGGTGCACCGACGACATCCATGAAGGTGCAACATGTAGTCGGTTTCGCCAGTCGGGAGGGAGGCAGCTTCTTGCAGGAGTGGTCGGGATTATTTATAAGGTATGGCGTCCAGGGAGAGAAATCCTTTTTGTACTATCCCCGCCTTCAGTCGAACCATAACTCGATAGAATCGAGCGATTCACTTGGCTCTGATCTTACGATTGTAAAGCTAAGTGCGAGGTACCGCGCCCTACCTATCGTGGATCCGTATGATGGCGAGCAGGTATTGTGCTATCACAGCTTTGTGCCTGCACCTGCGGTAACAAAATAGGAGTCGGAGCACATTATGATTCGCATCATGATAGACAATAACGATGGAGCAGGTTATCGCGATTATTCGTCTGACGTCTTGTACTCGGACGGTGCGACCCTGATTCGCCACTTGAACAAGCCCAGCAAAATGCAGTGTACGGTTGTCGTTGAAGATTCGAACGATGTACCTAAAGTTGGGGCAAGCGTTTGCATGATGGATGCTCTTGGAAACTACTTATTTGAGGGTAAGATCTTCGACAGTCCCATCCCAAGAAGCTTAGGAAGTGGCATCGCCGATATCGTGGAAGGACTACGTGTAACGGCGTACACACCTGACGCCGCTCTGAGTAGCGCGCCGTGTCAATTTGGAGCCAGGCTGTTTGATATTTCAGGTCAAATGGCGTGGAGTACACTATTGAACGCATGTGTGGGTCCGGAATCGAAGATAGTAGTGTCAGGGCAGAGTGCTGGATGCGGGCGCTTCACCGTACATGCGGGTAGCAGTTGGATTACGGCCGCCGATGCGCTTGCAGCCGCTACGCTCAGCACATACAGACTAAGTGGGAATCAATTTTTCATCACGCCTTACGGTCACTCTATTCACAACGCATCTTTGTTGGAGCCTGGAGTAGTAGTGGAACCTCTAGCGGCCGACAAGTATCCGTTGTACGCAAAAAACATAATAACTGTTGGCCAGAGTGAGCCGGCGAGCTACGTTCACGAGATATACGAAGCGGATGGCTCTACTTCTTCATTCATTTTGTCTCAATCTATGTTTGAAGAAAACGCCAGACAAAAGGCATCCTTCCGCGATGCGTTCCAAGGTAGTGCTGTCGATCTGCGCAAATGGGTAGTCGATGACACCGCATCTCACATATCTATAACAAGCTCCGGGATAATCTGTAGCGGTGGCACCGGTAAAGATGCCGAAAGCGTGATTTGCTCTAGAACAGCTCTGGAGCTAGGTGGGTGTATATCCATCGTAGCAGATGGTATTAAAGTGGCACCTGGAAGTACAGGACAGATCCTCGGTCTTTATACAAGCTCAGTGGCTGCCGAGAGCTGTTTCACTGCGTTTCAGATTAGTACTGCAAAGGATATTGTAAATGTTCAGCCTATTGCAAATGGAACTCTGTGTGGTACAGCTCTATCGCTGGATCCTAGTCATTCGTATACATTTCGCATAAGAGTGAGTTCCATGGAATTGCAGCGGGTATCACAATCATTCGCGTATGTCTCAAGTGGTAGTCCTATGGCCTATGGTGGCGATATTATCTGTGCCGGTGCCAAGCTGAGCTTAGAAGTAGAGGACGCGACAAGCGGAAGTTCGACGTCAACCATATCTCTGTTCTCAGGTGTGATATCCTCAGCCCCTGCCCACTGCGTATTGGGCATATATAACAACATAAATATGAGGTGTAGCCTCAAAAGTATTCAGTATGAACAGTCTGCTCCTCTCGAAGTGTCGATCATGAATCCGGGAGACGGCGGCTTCTCAGAGCAGTCGATCGGCCTGATCACCAGCGGTGCCGTCTGCCATATTACCAGCTCTGGCGAGCTTGTTTATTATCCTGGCTACGTGCCGCCTGCCAAAGCGATCGTGAGGGTTATGTATAGAGCGCGACAGATAGCCACCGCTTGCGTTGCAAGCGGTGCGGGTGATGAGAACGCACTCGGCAGCTTTAGCTATCTTGGCGTTATCAGGGCGCCTGTTGCAAGCACCAGCGTGGATTGTCTCAATGCAGCACGGTCAATCGTATCGTGCCTGCAAGATCAAGCACCCATAGTGTCAGGCACCTATACAAAGGACATAATCTGCAGCGATGAAGCAAATGTATGGCCGGGTGACCTATTCAATTTCAGTTCAGCAACAAGCAATTTGCAAAGCAGGGGGCTTGTAAACGAGGTGAAAGTAGAACTATTTGGCTCAGAACCTCAACATATGCGGCTTCATGTGAGTTTTGCCGAAGACTGGCATATGATGTCGGGTATTATCGTCGACTCAGCGATACCTGCGGATTTTGAAGTTCCACAAGCCGCAAGTGAAAGTCGTTCGATTACGCTCAACTTAGGAGGGCTTGCCGTGACTGGTCTAAGCAGCGACTCTATCGAGATTGATACAGGTACCGAAGCTCCTGTGGGAGGCGGATTTGAGGTGCGGTCCCGCGATCACAATTTCGGAGCAGGCAGCGACTCTGACCTTGTCCTCCGTGCTAATACTCGGCAATTCTCGCTCCCGCGACAAAGTGCCTCTGAAGCCTACTACATAAGCATGTTTGATAATTCTTCCCCGTCGGTATACTCTGCTGCTGCCGTAAATGTAAATGTAAGTGTACCTCTCTAGCTGGTGAGCATCGACAGGTCGTTCCGGTTGATGCCTGCGCGGTAGGTTGAGCTTTCAGGCTGAAGCTGCTGTGGAGGTGGTGATTGTAACTGTGGGACAGACCTTAAGCTGTTGAGGTGCGCGCACTGGCGCGACAGCCGGAATGCTACCCGCCTCGCGCATCAACATCATTGCCGGCCAGCTCTGCACTTGTATCGGCAAGGCCTACTGCGGATCGCGATGGTGCTCGTAACGCTATGTCATACGGTCAATCAGGATGAGCCCCGCCACTCGCTGCTGCTCATCCGGTGGATCCGGTTAGCGTCCACACCGCCAGCTCGCCCGCGAGCCAGCCTTCGCAACCTTCTTGAAAACCTTATCAATCCATGCCGCGCTGGCGTAGGTCCGCCACCAGAAGCTGTGATTTTGGGTTCAAGCATCGGCGCAGCGAGATCGAGCAGCTCTTCCGCCGGCTCAAGGGCTTTCGTCGCAACCTCACCCGCTTCAATGAACTCGATGTACTCTATTCTGGCTGCTGTGACGCGCACTGATCATGGAGACCGTGCGATGGGTTCAGGTGCTTTATAGCCGATTTTAATGCGATACGAAACAGCCGTCATATCCTGTAAGGGCGTTGCGCTTGCCCAAGAAGACAGAACTCGGGATTCCTATGAACTTAGGACGCGGCTAGTAACGGATTCAAGGAGCAGCATCTTTCAAGGTTATGGCAGATGGTGTGAAAAATCGCTTCAGGCGGAGAAAAGGCTGCTCGTAGAAGCGATAGCTTAGTTCTGCGATGAGGATCGTTAGCATCAGGCCGATGAGGGCAGTAATATGCTGCCACGGTACGGGTGCGGTGATGATGTGGCGGGCGATGGCGCGATACACGTCATGAAGCAGGTCATGGAAGATGTAGAAACCATAGCTGATTCGGCCGAGCCTGCGCAGCGGCGGCAGGTTGAAGAATTTGTACAAGGGGCCTACTGGGCGAAGCACAGCGAGAACAACAAGGGCGGCGAAGATGTCGATCAGGGTAAAGCCGTAGGTGGTGAGGGTAGGGCTAGTCATATCCGGCTGATAGAAGCGATGCGTGCTGGCGCAGAGGACGTAGAAGATTTGCCAGAAAGCGAAGCCGACGGTGAAGACCAGAACCCCTGGCGCGCCGAGAGCCTGCACACGTTTGGCATGTGGGCCGCGGACAAGCAGGGCGGCCAGCGCGCCGAGCAACAGGGCATCAAGGCGGAGCGGGGTGAAGCGGGTGAGAAAGTCGGCCTGCAGGAGCGCGGGGGAGAGCAACCGGATGCAGAGGATGCGGGCTACGAGGTCAAGGACAATCACAACGAGGCAGATATTGCGCAGGGTGCTGCGTCTAGCGACGGCATACACGACGAGCGGCCAGAAAAGGTAAAACTGTTCTTCGACGCAAATGCTCCAAAAGTGGCCGGTGAAGAGGATGAAGACGGGTTGCATGGCGAGCGAGCGAAGGTGCTCGATCGCGAGCAGGTCCATAAGCGGGCTGCCGAGATAAATGAACCTGGCGTAGTTGCCTAGGTAGGTGAACCACAGGATCCATGAGGGACTCCAGAGCCAATGGAAGACAGGGTTGAGCGCGGCGGCGGTGAGGAGTACGCCGTAGTAGAGCGGAAAGATCCTGAGCATGCGGCGCACGAAGAAGTCGCGCAGGCGTGTAGTGCTGGACCTGGTGTCGTAGAGGATGCCCGTAATGAGAAAGCCGGAAAGGACGAAAAAAATGTCGACGCCTGCCCAGCCCCACGCGAGCCGGGGAAACAGAGCGGCTTCGTAATGTTGAAAAAAGACCATGAGAACGGCGAGAGCGCGGATGCCATCGAGGGCTGGGAAGTAGAGCTTGTTCTCAGGCGCAGGCACTGGGGGCGCGATCTTTGGGCCGGTCCTTCGGTCTGTCTTTTGGTCAAGGAGACGAGAGTCGCTGTTCATGTGGATGCGGGGTCCTCTGGGGCTGCGAAGTGGTTCGAACAGGAGCAGTGACTTCAGTAGCCTGGTGCGGCTGCGATGCGCCGATACAAGACAAGCATGGAAGACGGAGCGTCAGGCAGTGAGAGTGTGAGGCGAGTCAGCGCGAGGCCGGTCATGGTTTGTGAATGTTGGTTGTCCAAAGTGGTTCGTAGCTGGACTGTGTAGAAGGATTGCGGCTCGATGGAATGAAGCGCGAGGGGCGCACTTCCTTGTGTGCTGCCCGCGTGTCGCAGGGCGATGACCACGCCATCCTGGGAGCCTGGCCGGTGCCACTGCGCGATGGTCCAGTCGGCGGGTTGCTGGCGGTAGGGAGTGAGCGCGTAAAAGTCGCCGTAGAAGTATGGCTGGAGCTCGCGGTACTCACCCAGCGCCTTCTGGATCCAGCTGATCCACGCCCCGTTCTCAACCCCGGGCGCGCCTGGGTTGACACCGAAGCCGGTGCTGTAGCCTGCGCGAAAGCGGTAAAGGTTGGAAGGGGTGGAGTAAGGGCCGGAGCGGTTCCAGGGTTCCGAGGCGCCGAGGCTTTCAAACGCCATGGTTTGCGGCACCCAGGGTGCGAGAGCCATGGTTTGTTCGGCGACGACCTTGGGGTCTTTCCAGCCGTAGTCGGTGCGCCAAACGGCAAAGGATCGCGACATCATTTCGACATCAAGGCGGCGGCCGCCACTGGCACAGTTGTCGATGCGCAGGCCCGGGTGTTGTGCGAGCAGTGTATCGAGGAAGGTGTACAAGCCTTCAATGTGCCGGATCTCGGTCATGCCAATGCGATCGGGGGTGTCGGCGAGGCTCCAGAAGGATGCGGGGCGCAGGTTGGAGTCTTGCCGGTACCAGGTGAGTTGAGCCTGGGTCACCAGGTTGGATACAAGGGCGACGGCGGCGTCACGGGCGTCGTCGTTGCCTAGATTGAGCAGGTGCGCGCCGGGAGGCGAGGCGTGGTCGTCGGCCAGGAACCAGGCGGGGTGGGCGAGGAGCCAGGCAGTTTGCGGCATGGCTGTTTCGGGCTCCAGCCAAAGGGAAAATCCGATGCCGGCCTTATGCAGGGCTTCCCCGAGAGGCGCCAGACCCTGGGGATAGTGGGCGGGGTTGGGCAGCCAGTCGCCGCGCGACTTCCACCAGGCATGCGGTGCGTTGTCTTCAGAGCCATCGGCGTCGCCGTACCAGCCCGCGTCGATGCCGTAGAGATCAATGGAAATCCGGTTTTGCGCGAGCCAGTGGATGTAGGCGAGCTTGTGGTCCGCGGATTCCGCGCCCCAGCTGCCGGCGAGCACTGGGCCCCACATCGGATGCGCGGGGGGCTGCCCGAAGGATTGCGGAGAGTATTGGGCGAGCACAAGCGCTCGCCAGCGGTTCTGCGCATCGTGCCAGTCGCCTGATGCCCAGGGCAGGACGACGATGCGAGGTGTACGAATCTCTTCGCCGGGGTGGAGCACCAGGTGTGTATGTTGCATGCCTGCGCGGACAGCCAGGGCGTGGTGCTTGACCTCGAATATGGCCCGCCAGTTGCCTGTCCAGCCGACGGCAAAGACGTAGCCGCCGGTGCCGGCCTCGAGGTTGAACATGGGCAGAGCGCTGCCGCTCGATGAGTCTCCTCCAGAGGAGGCGAGCTCCAGGCCGTGACGTTTGTCGATGCGCTGTTCTTCTGGGCGGAAATCGTCGGCGTCGCCGTTGCTGCCTCTGGCGTAGTGGACAGTGGCCTCGCCGAGGGTGTGCAGCTTCAGGTCTAGTGGCTGCAGGTCTTCAAGCACCGGCGTATCTACGACGGCGTCATTGCGAAAGCGAACCACCCAGTCGGCGGCACCGGGGAAACCTGGAAACTCGCGCAGCTCGACGGAAACGACGAGCCGGGTTTTCGGGTCGGTGTAGTCAAGGGTATGCAGGATGGACGTGTTGCCGACGACGGTGGAGCTGGTGGTTTGCCACTTGTGAAGCAGGCTGCGTGAGGACTTGCCGCCGAACACGAAGGAGAAAGGGGGCGTCCCCCGGTTGCTGAAGAGCGGCGTGAGTGCGGGCTGCTGTGCGCCGGCTGCCTGCCATGCAAACAGAACCAGGAGTGTGGCTTGCCAGGGATGGAAGCCTGCGGGCATGGCAGCAGTCTACAAGAGCGGGATCACGATGCAGCTACGGGCAAGCGAGAATCGCGAGCCGTGGCTGGCGTACGATGACGGGCCACTCCCAAACCCAGCTCATGCTGTCTTGCCAGGCCGGGTCCTGGTCCGTGACAAGAAGGTACTGGATACCGCGGTTGTGACAGATGGCTTGTGCGATGGTGGCGTCGGCGCCTGCGTAAAGGATGGCGAGATCTTTTTCAATGCCCGGGCAGGCGCGTGCATCGCCGCCGAAGGATTTGCCGCAGCCTGGCTCGGCAGAGACGACCTGGTGGTCGACATAAAGCATGTTGAGGTAGAGAAAGTAGCTGCCGATGGAGGCAGGGTTATATTGCACGACGGCGTTGGGTGGAACGATGCGATCGAGCGCCGCGTAGGAGGTGCGAAGCTGGTAGACCTCCTGGCTCATGCCCGGGAAAGCTGCGTTCGTGCGGTGATCGCGTAGGCGTCCAGCCTGGTAGAGAGGAAGAAAGATACGGACGCCGATAGCCTGGTAGACGGTGCCGAAGACGCCGAGCGCGAGGAACACGCCAAGCGTGAGATGGAAGACGCGGGTGCGGCGCGGTGGTGCAAGGCGCAGAGTGGAGGCAAGCAGACCGGCGGTGAGCACAAGCAGGAGAAAGAGTGGGAGCATGGCGGTGCGCATGCCGTAATCGTTGATGGTGGTGACGGAGGAGCGGATGGCGATGGTGGAAAAGAGGCTGGCTCCGGTGAGGATAATCAGGGCGCGGAGGCCTTCGTGTGTTTCGAACCAGCCCCTGCGGCGGCGGAGCAGGATAACGACGCCGCAAAAACCGAAGAGGCCGAGCTCGAGCCCGGTGATTGGGAGCGCAAGCAAGGCCCAGAGCAGGGTGCGGAAGATTTTCGGAAAGGACTGGGCTGGTGACCATGCAGAAGCGAGGGAGCTGTACCACTCGTTCAGGCCGTAGAGCTGGCGCAGCTGCAGCTTGAGGGGAAAGGCCGTGCCGGTGCCGGTGGCTGCTGTTTCGCTCCTCAGCTGACGCACGACGGGGGCAATCAAGGCGCCTGAAACGGCTGCGGCAAGCACCATGTTGGTGAGTAGCGTGCGCTGCCTGCGGTTGACCAGGGAAAGCGCCCACATAGCGACCGAGAGTGCAAAGGCGAAGGCGACGTAAATGGAAAGACCAAAGGCACTGGCGAAGCAGGTGGCAGCGACGAGCACGGTGGTCCACCTTCGGGCGGAGCCGGCGCGCGTGACCCAGAGCAGCAGCAGCGCGGCAAGGCAGCAGACAAGACTGGCGACATGGTGAGGTACGTAGAGAAAGGAATCAAGCCAGGAAGGGTAGTGGTCTGGGTCCCACCATTCCATGTCGGCGTCGAAGCGGTGGATGGGTGTGAAGTGAAGCCAGATGACGACCAGGATGTCAAGCCCGGTGACAGCGAAGAGAAAAGTCGACAGCAGGACAGTACGGCGGAGCTCGGCAAGCGGCGGAAGAAAGTATTTGCAGAAGAGAGCGGCGGCTGAAAACATGCCGAGCGCCGACCAGGCGCAGCTGGCGATGAGCGTGTATCTGGCGGCGATGCCTGTTGCCTGCGAGACCACGGCGCAAAAGACATAGAGAAAGTAGTAGTTGCGCATAAGTGCGGGGTGGCCGGTGTAGTAGAGAGGGTTGGTTGGGGGTACGCCGGTGCGCAGAACAGACTCGATGAAAGCAGTGCGATAGCAGTGGTCGCGAACGGTGATGGAGGCAAAAAGCTGGTGTCCCCACTGAATATCGACGAGCTGTAGCGGCAGTGCGATGCACCAGAATGCGCATAGCAGGAGCGTGAAGCGGGTGGCGCGGTCCTGGGGCAGCTGGATGCGGAAAGGCAGGCCGCCGAGGCGCGGCGGAAGCGTGAGGATGGCGAGGCCGACAGCGGCCAGCAGGTAGAAACAAAGGGCGGCGGCGCGCAGGCTGAGGACGGAAGAAACGAAAACGAAAGGAAGCGTGGAGGTGCCGAAGCTGAGCACAACGCTCCAGGGAAGACGCTCAGCGCGAGAAAACGCGCGGAAGCCTGCGAGATTAAGCGCGTAGGCGGCAACGTAGCCCGGGACGAAAGTGAGCGGGAGAAAAAGAAAGAGTGCCAGTGTGCACTCGAGGAGGTCTTTTGCTGTGTATTGCACCATGAACCCTTTTCGGGGAATCTGATTCGCTTGCTTGTGGTTCAACCGAGTTTAGCTTAGGAGCCGGCCTTGAATTGGCTGCATCGGATCGCGCGCAAGGAGGGGTTGGCGATGACGGGCGAGCGCTGCCAGACCCAGCTTGTGGGCTGCCTCCAGACGGGGTCAGAGGGTTGAACTAGAAGCACGTCGGCGGCGATGGAGCGGCAGGCCGTCCAAAGCTGGTCAACCGGAGTGGCGTTTCCGCGGATGCCATATATTTCACGCAGCACGGCAAGGCTGTGATCGCAGGCGGTCTGCGAGCCGCCGAAGGAAGTGCCGCAGTCGTCCGGAAAGGAAGCGGCAACCTGAGTGTGGATGTTGAGGAGCAGCTGAAGTCGGTCGGGATTGAAGGGATTGAAGGCGACGACCTGACCGGGCGTGAAGTTCGGACGGAGGCTCTCAGCGACGCTGCGCAGCTGGTAGTTGGTGAAGCCGTCATTGGAAACAGGCAGGGACTGAATCGGTAGCAGGCGACGGTGGGAAAGAGTGCAAACGGGTTCGGCGAAGCGGAGCAGCGCAAGCTCGTAAACAGTGCCGCCGACGCCGAGCAGGAGACTTGTGCCGAGCAGGACCTGCCAGAGGAATGAGAAAGAGTCGCGGCGGGTGAGCAGCCGGTCGAGAACGGGAATCGCAGCAAGGAGCAGGATCCACTCGACCACGAGACCGACGCGCATGCCGAGATCATTGGAGTTGATCGCCTCGGAGCGCAAAAAGGTGAGGACGAAAAGAGCCACACCGAGCAGGTAGCCGAGGGCGATTTGCGGCTCACGAAGGCGGTGCCGCCGACGCCAAACGGTGGGCGCGAGCATGGCGGTGACCAGGAGGAGGAAGCCGAACTCGATCAGGTAGGTGGTGGCGAGATCAGCCAGAAGAAGCGGCATGCGCCAAAGGTGTGCGCCATGCACATGGCCCTTGACCCAGCCCGAAGTGCGCAGGCCGGTGGTGATGGGTGGTGCCGCTTTGCCGGATTGTTTGCTGGTGTGGTGGGCGGCGGGTTGGCTGAGGTCGCCGAGCAAAGGGAGTGAAAGGAGAAGCGCGAGCGGCGCGACGGCGAGCAGGGGCGCTGCAGCCTGCCAACGCCGGCGGAAGAGCAGGCGGACGCACCAGGCGAAAAGAAAAAGAGCGAAGGGGAAGAAGATGTAAACAGAAAGGCCGAGGGCGCTCGCCAGGGCGAGCGTGGCGAGCCCGATATGCACAATGCGCCGGCGAGCGGGGAGTGAGGGGGGTGAATCGCTGAAAGTCCAGGGGGCGAGCAGCAGCAGAACGGTCAGGCAGCAGAGCAGGCTGGCGACATGGTGCGGGGTCCATAGCAGGGAGTCGAGCCAGGAGGGTATTTCAGTGCCGTCCCACCACTCCATATTGGCGCGTACAAAGCCCTGGGTGAACCAGCTGAGAAGGGTAGGGATGAGGTCGAGTCCGGTAACGGCAAGTAGCGCGACGCCGATGGAGGCCGAGCGCCCGCTTTGCACGTCGAGGAAGAAGCGGAGAAACAGGCCGACCATGGCGGCGAGGGCAAAGCCGGTCCAGACGGCGGAAGCCGCGAACACGGCTTGCGCAGGCAGGTGGGCGAGCGAGGCGGGAAGGGCGCAGACCGTGCTCCAGTAGTAGTAGTAGCGCACCGTGATAGGCGCGCCGAAAAAGCAGAGGGGATTGTGTGGGGGGACGCCGGTGCGGACCGTGGCGTCGATAAAGGCATCGCGCACTGCGTCGTCGTAGATCATCACGCTGCTCCACAAACGGTGGCCGACCTGGAGGTCAGGAAAAGAGCAGAGGCAGATCAGGATCCAAAGAGCGGCTGCGACGAAAGCGAGGCCGCCAGGGAGGCCAGGGCGAAGGCGTGCCGCCGGCAGGCAGCGAAAGCGCTCATAAAGAAGGCAGGCGATCGCCGCGGCGAGTGAGAGCGCGAGCAGCAGCCATGCGCAGCGAGCGGTGGGGAGCAGGCGTCCGAGCAGGTTACTGGAGATGGGCGTGATGCAGAAGGAGAGCGTGAGTGAAAGCGCGAGGCGCGTACCGAAGCGCTGTTTGCGAAAGTTAAAGACATTGAGCAGAAAGCCGGCGGCGTAGCCGGGTGCGAGCAGGAAAGGCGCAAAGAGCGGCAGCGCGAGGAGGATCGAGCGAACATCCTGCCACATGAAGTTCTGCTGCATGCCTGGCCGCGCCCCCCGGTCCGAGGGCCCGTGCCATCCTTCGAACATCCATCCGTCACTGGCAGATTACACTTAAATCCGCCCACCATGTCTAACAAATCCGCCGACTTGCGCAACCAGATCCTCGACCTTACCCGTGCGTTCTTTGAACAGGAGTTCGCGCCGAAGCCTTTCTTTCCGGGAGTGACGCCGGTCCCCGTGGCAGGCAAGGTGCTCGATGCCGAAGACCTGCGCCACCTAGTGGATGCCTCGCTCGATGGATGGTTGACGACGGGTCGCTATGCTGAGCAGTTTGAGAAGCAGTTCGCGCGCTTTTTTGGCGTGCGGTCGTGCCTGCTGGTCAACTCCGGCTCTTCGGCAAACCTCGTTGCGTTTTCGGCGCTGACCAGTCCGCGGCTGGGCGAGCGGCAGATTCGGCCGGGCGATGAGGTGATCACGGTAGCGGCCGGTTTTCCGACCACGGTGAACCCGGCGATCCAGTACGGGTGTGTGCCGGTGTTTGTGGATGTCTTGCTGCCCACCTACCAGTTGGATATCACGCAGCTGGATGCCGCGCTGAGCCCGAAGACGCGGGCGGTGATGGTCGCTCATACGCTGGGCAATCCTTTTGCGGTGCGCGAAGTCGCTGAATGGGCCCGGCAGCATGGGCTGTGGCTGATCGAAGACTGTTGCGACGCGGTGGGCGCAGCCTATGACGGGCAGGGTGTGGGCACCTTCGGCGACCTGGCGACCGTGAGCTTTTACCCCGCGCACCATATGACGATGGGCGAGGGCGGTGCCGTGCTGACGAACACGCCGCTGCTGAAGACGCTGGCTGAGTCGTTTCGCGACTGGGGTCGCGATTGCTGGTGTGAGCCGGGCAAGGACAACACGTGCGGCAAGCGCTACGACTGGCAGCTGGGCGGGCTGCCCTATGGCTACGACCACAAGTACACGTACTCGCACATTGGCTACAACTTGAAATTGACAGACATGCAGGCAGCGGTCGGGGTGTCGCAACTGCGGAAGCTGCCTGGGTTCATTTCGGCGCGGCAGCGCAATTTCACGTTTCTTCGCGAGGCGCTCGGGCAGCTGGAAGAAGAGTTTGTGCTGCCGGAAGCGACCGCGAACTCTGTGCCGAGCTGGTTCGGCTTTCCGCTCACGTTGCGCGAGGACGGGCGTCGCGCAAGCCTGCTGCGCTTTTTAGAGGAGCGAAAGATTGGAACGCGGCTGTTGTTCGGAGGGGATCTGACAAAGCAGCCGGCGTATGAGGGCAGGCCGTTCCGGGTCGTGGGCGAGCTCGCCGCGACGGAGCGGATTCTGCACAACAGTTTCTGGATTGGGGTTTACCCGGGCCTGACAGAGGAGATGCTGGCATACATGGTGGCGACGATCAAGCAATTTGCGCAGGACGGGCGCGGGGGGCAGTGAGCGCGGCGTTTCGCGGCAAGGTGGCGGTGGTGACCGGTGCTGGCGCGGGGCTGGGAGCGGCCTTTGCGCGGGTGCTGGTGCAGGCGGGGGCGCGCGCGGTGGTCGGGGTGGACCTGCGCTTTGCGGCCGAGGTGCAGGGCGTCGAACAGGTGGAGCTCGATATCTGCCGGGCTGGGGCGTTGGAGCGTCTGCTGGCGCAGGTGCGGGAGCGGTTCGGCAGCCTCGACCTCCTGGTGAACAATGCCGGAATCTCGCGAGACGGCGAGCCCTTGGAGATCGCCTTTGAGGACTGGCAAAAGGTGATTCGCGTGAACCTGCTGGGCGTGATCGACGGGTCGCTGGCGGCCCTGCGCGTGATGGCGGCGCAGGGGAGCGGAAACATTCTGAACATAGGGTCGCTGACGGGGCTGGCGCTGACACCGATGCTGGGCCCGTACTCGGCATCGAAGGCGGGCGTGGTGACGTTTACACGCGGGCTGGCGGAGGAAGCGCGGGACCTGGGTGTGCAGGTTTCAGTGGCGTGCCCGGGCAACATTGCGACAAGCATTCTGCCCGAGCATGTGTCCGGGCTGATGAAGCCGATGCCGGCCGAGTATGCGGCGGCCCGCATTCTGAAGGAGGCTGCCCGGGGCACGCGGATCATTGTGTTTCCGCTCTATGCGCGGTTGTGGTGGTGGCTGGAGCGGCTGAGCCCACAGCTGTTGGCACCGTTGCGCTTGGTGATCGTGCGCCGGTCGCGGGCGCGCGCGGCGGCTGCGACCGGCCGCTAGCACCGGTTAAGGAACGGGCGCCTGCCGGGGGCGGAAGGAGAAGTGCCTGTGCCCGAAGAAGCTGAAAGTGACCGAAGTAGCGCAGATGATGGCACCCGCAAGGTAGGGCGCTGCGCGTGGATAAGCGGTGGTGCGCCGCAAAAGGCCGACCAGCAAGGGCAGCGAGATGGTGGTGACGGTGATGGAGGTGGTATAGACCGCCATGGCACGGAGCCACTCCCGCAGGTAGTTGCCCTTGGTTTTGAAAACAAACCACTTGTACGCGAGAAAAGACGCCGTGATGTTGAAAAGATTAGAGAGCAGGGCCCCGAAGACATAGGGATAAAAGCTGGTGATGCGGCTGCAGATCGCAGTCAGGGTGACGTAGGCCAGGTAGCCGAAGAGCGTATTGCAGGCGCCGACGACCACGTACCGGAGCAGCTGACGGTTGGGGATGTGCGCCGTGGCGCGGGCGAGCCAGCCCGGAGGCGTGAGTGTGGGTGTCATCGCAGGTGGCGGCTCCGCTTGCACGGGGCTATTTTAGCGTGTGTGCGCGGTGCCAGGCGGCGGTCCGGCGGATGGCCTCATCGAGCTCGACCTCCGTTGTGAGGCCGAGCTCCACCTTTGCGCGCTGCGTGGACGGGACGTAGCATGCAGGTGGTGTGCCGGGCGGGGGTGGTGTGCCGAGCACATGTACCGGGAGGCCCGGATGGACGGCGGCGACGGTGCGCTCAGCGAGCGCGCGGATTGAGATCGCGTGCTCCGAGCCGACATTGTAGGCGCGAGCGTGTGCGCCGCGCAGCAGCAGGGTGCAGAGCCAGACGGCAAGGTCGCCGGCATACAGGTAGGAGCGCAAGGGTGTGCCGTCGCCGCGAATGGTGATGGGGCGGCCCTCGAGGGCATCGCCCAGAAAGTTCCCGGCCGCAAAGTGTGCGTCGAGCGGAAGGTGCGGACCGAGAAAAGCAAAAGGTCTTGCGATGACGCAGTGCAGGTCTTTTTGGGCAGCGCAGAGTTCTTCCGCGGCTCGCTTGCCCGCCGTGTAGGGGCTCCCGTCGGGGGCAAAAGAATGATCTTCAGAGATGTGAGTGGTCGCGTGGAACTGCGGTCCGTAAACGGCGCCGGAGCTGACGAAGAGGAAGCGCTCAGCGCGGGCCCGGCGCGCGATCTGGAGTGTGTGCGCGGTGCCTTGCACGATACTTGCGGAAACCTCGTCTGAGTCCCCCTGGGGCGAGCGAACACTGTCCGCGGCAGCGTGGATGACAAAGCTGATGGTGCCGGGCGGAAGGGTGAAGCTGCGGATGTCGCCCTCAAGAAGCCGCAAGGCGGGGTCGGCTGCCAGGTGCGGTGAGCGTTGACGGAACAGTAGCGGTGCGCGCGAAACAACCCAAAGCGTGAGGCCGAGATCGGCGCGGCGATTGAGGTCGAGCAGGCACTCAACAAGCCAGGTGCCGAAGAAACCTGTCCCGCCGGTCAGCAGGATGCCGCGCCCGGCGATAGCGGGAGCAAGATGGATCGTATTTCGAAAAAAACTTTCTCGGTCGTTTAACGCCAGGGGATGTCTTTGCAAAGCGACTCCGTATCGGGTAGGCTTGGGAACCAAACGGACAAGGTGACTGAATTTCAGACCTTTCGTCTTTGGAAGAGTGCAGCTGGAGGTTGTCAGGCATGATGGATGCGCATGCGATCAAAGTCGGCGGCAAATGGGTCGGAGGAGACGCTCCGACTTACGTGATCGCGGAGATCGGGATCAATCACAACGGCGACCTGGATATCGCGAAGCGGCTGATCAGCGTGGCCGTAGCGGCCGGCTGCGACGCAGTGAAGTTCCAGAAGCGGACCATCGAGGTGGTGTACTCCCAGGAAGAGCTGGACCGGCCGCGCGAAAGCCCCTTCGGCGAGACAAACGGCGCCTTGAAGTTTGGGCTGGAGTTTGAAGAAGCGGAGTACGCCGAGCTGGACAGCTACTGCCGTGCCGTGAAAATACCGTGGTTTGCCTCCTGCTGGGATGAGAACGCGGTCGATCTAATCGCCCAGTTCGATGTGCCGTGCTTCAAGATCGCATCGGCATCGCTGACCGACGACAACCTGCTGCGGCATACGCGCGCTGTCGGCAAGCCGATCCTGCTTTCCACCGGCATGAGCACCTATGAGCAGATCGACCATGCTGTTGCGGTGCTGGGCCGGCAGGATCTGCTCATCATGCATAGCTGCTCGACCTACCCGGCGCACTACGAGGAACTGAACCTGAAGGCGATCCCGGCGATGCGGCATCGTTATAACTTGCCGATCGGCTACTCGGGGCACGAGACCGGGTTGAGCTCAAGTGTGGCGGCCGCCGTACTGGGCGCCTGCGCGATCGAGCGGCACATCACGCTTGACCGGGCCATGTGGGGAAGCGACCAGGCGGCATCGCTCGAGCCGAACGGGATTCAACGGCTGGTTCGCGATATTCGCCTGGTGGAGCGCTCGATGGGCGACGGCGAGAAGCGTGTTTTTGAGCGTGAGATTCCGGTGATGAAAAAGCTGCGCCGCGTGGACTCGCGTTTGCTGGCGGTATGAAGCAGCTGCGCGCCCTGGCTCTGGATGTGGATGGAACGCTCACCGATGGAGGCGTCTTCTGGGGCCCGGATGGGCAGGAGTGGAAGCGCTTCTGCTTTGCCGACATCATGGGCGTGGCGCGCGCACGGCGTGCGGACCTCCTGGTAACGTTGATCTCAGGCGAGGACAGTGCGCTGGTGGACCGCTTTGCTGCCAAGCTGGGCATTGAGCGGTACACCAAGGGCGCGCGGGACAAGGCAGCCGCGTTGCGAGCTTTTGCCTCCGAGGCCGGATTGGCGCTCGACGAGATTTTGTTTATGGGCGATGACGTGAACGATCTGCCGGCGATGGAGCTGGCCGGCTGCTCGGCCGCGCCTGCCGACGCGCAGCCGCTTGTGCGCGCACGCGCCACGCTGGTGACCGAGGCCCGCGGGGGCCATGGAGCGGTGCGGGAGATGATTGAAGCCGTGCTTGCGGCGCAAGAGGAGCAGGCCGCCGGGTAGGGCGGCCGCGAGAAGAAGATGCCGAAGCTTTCTGATCTTGTTTTTGATTTCATTGCCGGCAAGGGAATCCGGCACGTGTTTTTGGTGACAGGCGGGGGAGCCATGCACCTGAACGAGTCGCTGTCGCGCTCGGAGTCGATCGAGCCTGTGTGCAATGCCCATGAGCAGGCAAGTGCGATCTGTGCCGAGGCCTACGCAAAGGCGAGCGGCAATGTGGGTGTGGCGCTGGTGACCACCGGGCCCGGGGGCACCAACGCGGTGACCGGGGTGGCCGGGGCGTGGCTGGACTCAACCCCGACACTGTTTCTTTCCGGCCAGGTCAAGCGTCCGGACCGCATGTTTGACGGAGAAGGCCGGCCGCTGGGAATGCGGCAGCTTGGCGTGCAAGAGGTGGATATCGTTTCGATCGTGCGCCCCATCACCAAGTACGCGGTGACGGTGACAGATCCCGCTACGATCCGCTTTCACCTGGAAAAGGCCTTTCATCTTGCCGCGACGGGCCGGCCTGGACCAGTGTGGCTGGACATACCGCTCGACGTGCAGGCCTCGCCGCTGGGGGGCTGGGAGACACTTGAAAGCTACCGGCCGGAGCAGCCGGACCCGGGCTCGCAACTGGAAGAAGAAGTGCGCAGGTGGATCGCTGCACTGAACCGGTCGGAGCGCCCGCTGCTGTTTGCCGGCAACGGCATCCGGCTCGCGGGTGCGGATGCGGAGTTTGCCGAGTTGCGCGCACTGCTGCCGGTACCGATGGCAGCGACCTGGTGCGCGGCGGACCTGGTGCCGAGCGATGAACCATTGTTTGTGGGGCGACCCGGGTCGGTGGCGGCGCGTGGCGCCAACTTTACATTGCAGAACTGCGACCTGCTGCTGGCCCTGGGAGTCCGGCTGGATTTTGCGATCACCGGCTATGCGCCGGAGAACCTGGCCCGCGAAGCCTACAAGGCGGCGGTGGACATCGATGCGGCCGAGCTGCGGAAGCTGGATGGACACCTGCAGCAGCCGATCTGTGCCGACGCCGGTGACTTTCTCCGGGAGCTGCTGCGGCAGAAGGACGCGATTGTGCCGCGGGACCGCGGAGCGTGGAATGCCCGGTGCGCGGCATGGAAGACGAAGTATCCGGTCGTGACCGAGGAGCACCGGCGGCCCGGGGGCAAGGTGAGCATCTATCACCTGGCAGAGGTGATCGGTGAAGAGTCGAAACCGACCGATGGGCTGGTGTCCGGATCGTCGGGGGCAGGCATCGAAATCTTTCTGCTGGCGTGCCCGACGCGGAATGGGCAGAGAATTTTTCATACGGCCGGGCTGGGTTCCATGGGCTTTGGGCTGCCGAGCTCGATCGCGGTTTCACTCGCGCGCGGGCGCGGGCGGACGATCTGTGTGGATGGCGATGGCGGGTTCCAGTTCAACATCCAGGAGCTGGAAACGGTGCGGAGGCTCGGGTTGCCGATCAAGTTCTTCGTGCTGAACAACAACGGCTATGCATCGATTCGTGCGTCGCAGACCAACTACTTCGGCAAGGCGAGCCTGGGTTGCGATGCAGACACCGGTCTGACAGTGCCTGACCTGGGCAAGCTGGCTGAGGCTTTTGGCCTACCCTTCCGCAGGATCGCAGACCAGGGCACTCTGCGAGCGGCGGTGCGCGAGGTGCTTGCGCTTCCCGGGCCTGTGCTTTGCGACGTGGAGGTGATCCCGGATGAAACACGGGCCCCCCGGCTGTCGTCGGTGCAAAGGGCAGACGGCTCGTTTGTGTCGCGGCCGCTTGAGGACCTGTGGCCATTTCTTGACCGCGAAGAGTTCCTGTCCAACATGATCGTGACTCCGCTCGAACAACAGATCTGAAAGATACCCCTTTGTTGAAGCTGATCAGCATCATTACCCCCTGTTATAACGAGGAAGGGAACGTGGATGAGCTCCATGCGCGTGTACGCGCAGTCATGGAGACATTGCCGCGGTACCGGTACGAGCACATCTTTATCGACAATGCGTCGACCGATGGAACAGTGGCGAAGCTGCGCAGGCTGGCGTCACTGGATCCGCGGGTGCGGGTGATTGTGAATGCGCGGAACTTCGGCCACATCCGTTCCCCGATCCATGGGCTGTTCCAGGCTCAGGGCGATGCGATGATCGGCATCGTAGCCGACCTGCAGGATCCGCCGGAGCTGATCCCGCTGCTCCTCGAAGGGTGGAGTGAGGGCGCCGAGATGGTGCTGGGCATCAAGCGCTCGAGCGAGGAAAGCTCGCGAATGTTCTGGCTTAGGAAACGCTACTACCGCCTGGTCAGCCGGCTGTCTTCCATAGAAACGTTTGAAAACTTCACAGGCTTTGGGCTGTACAGTCGGCGCGTGGTGGAGATCGTCAAGGCACAGGCAGATCCTTACCCGTACTTTCGCGGGATGATCGCCGAGATCGGGCTGCCGCACAAGAAGCTGTTTTATGACCAGCCGGTGCGCAAGCGAGGCATCACCAAGAACAACTTCTACACGCTGTATGACATTGCAATGCTGGGCATCATCAACCACTCGAAGGTTCCGCTGCGATTGATGGTATTTCTGGGCTTTGCGGGCAGTGTAATCTCGTTCGCGTTCGGATTGCTTTACACCGGCTACAAGCTTTTCTTCTGGAAGAGTTTTTCAGTCGGCATGGCGCCCCTGTTGATCGGCAACTTTTTTATCTTCTGCGTCGTGCTGATCTTTATGGGAATTCTAGGCGAGTATGTGGGCGCGATCCATACGCAGTTGCAGCGGCGGCCGCTTGTTGTGGAGCAGGAAAGGATCAACTTTCCCACGAGTGAGCAGGCATCACCGCTGCTGGCGTGGAACCGAGAGACGGGTCAGCGCAGTTCAGAAGAAAGCGCGCCCAGGACCTGGTAACGGTCAAGCTGTGCCTCGCACAGCGTGCGCGCATTCTCGCCCCCGTAGAAGCGCGTGTACCACTCCGCGGTGTCGGCGACGGATTCCTCAAAGGAAAGGGCTGCTGTCCAGCCAAGCTCGGCGCGGGCCTTGGCGCAGTCCAGGCACAAGACCCCTGCCTCGTGCGGCTGCGCGCCTTCGGCGATGTGCCAGGAGGCCGCGGGCCAGTGACGGGAAAGTGACTCGAGCACGGCGTGCACCGGCTGCATGGCGTCGGTGAGTGGTCCGAAGTTCCACGAGCCGGCGTAACGGCTGCCGTCCTGAAACAGTGCCTGCGCCAGCAGGAGGTAGCCGCGCAGGGGCTCGAGCACGTGCTGCCAGGGGCGGATGGCATCTGGGTTGCGCACTTCCAGCGAAGCGCCTGATTGCAGGGCGCGCACCGCATCGGGCACCAGGCGGTCCGAAGCCCAGTCGCCGCCGCCGATGACGTTGCCTGCTCGCGCCGAGGCGATGGCCACGCCATGCTGGGCCATGCGCTCAGGGTGGAAGAAGGACGATCGGAACGAGGACGTGACCAGTTCGGCGCAGGCCTTGCTGTTGCTGTAAGGATCAAACCCGCCGAGGGTATCGGTTTCTCTGTAAGGCCAGGGCCACTCGCGATTCTCGTAGCACTTGTCAGAGGTAACCACAACGACCGCTCGCACGGAGGGCGATCGGCGCACCTCGTCCAGGATGCGCGCGGTGCCGATCACATTGGTCATGTAGGTGTCGACAGGTGCGGCATACGACGCGCGTACCAGCGATTGCGCAGCCATATGCACGACGACCTCAGGCCGTGCATCACGAAAGGCGGCCCCGACAGCAAGCGAATCGCATACGTTGCCGTGGATGGATCGCATGCCCGCATCCACGTTGGCGACTCGGAACAGGCTCGGCTCGGTCGGCGGCTCGAGCGCAATCCCCGTCACCTCGGCACCCATGCGCAGCAGCCAAAGCGCAAGCCACGACCCTTTGAAACCTGTATGCCCGGTCAGCAGTACGCGACGACCCCGCCAGAACCCGCTCACCACACCTTCCATGGAGCTTGCCGTTCCTGCCACAGGTCCTGCAGCAACTGCTTATCGAAGAGCGTATCCATGGCGCGCCAGAAACCCCCATGCTTGTAGGCCACCAATTCACCGTCAGCCGCCAGTTTCTCGAGCGGTTCGCTTTCCCACACGCTGGCGTCATCGACCAGGTAGCGGCCGATCTGGGGAGAAAGAACGAAGTACCCGCCATTGATCCAACCGCCATCCCCGCGAGGCTTTTCGGAAAAGCTGGTCACCCTTTGCTCACGGTCCAGCTCAAGCGCACCGTAACGGCCGACGGGCTGAGCCGCCGTCACGGTGGCAAGCTTACCTTCCCTGCGGTGATAAGCAATCAACTCGCCGATGTTCACGTCGGCAAGCCCGTCACCATAGGTGAAGCAGAAAGCATCGTCGTTGGCCACGTGATGCAGCACACGCCGCAGCCGGCCACCGGTCATTGAGCTTTCACCTGTGTCCACGAGCGTGACGCGCCAGGGCTCGCAGGTGCTCGCATGCGAAGTCACTTCATTCTTTTGCAGGTCGATGGTGACGTCGGAGGAGTGCAGGAAGTAGTTGGCGAAATACTCCTTGATCATGTAACCCTTGTAGCCCAGGCAGATAATAAAGTCGTTAATTCCGTAATGGGAATAAGTCTTCATAATATGCCAGAGGATAGGTCGCCCGCCGATCTCGACCATTGGCTTCGGTCTTACGGAGGTCTCCTCTCCGAGGCGACTGCCCCGCCCTCCTGCAAGGATCACAGCTCTCATCTGCTCTGCACTTTCCTGATCTGAAATGACCCCGC
>CAXSBW010000015.1:0-14631 GCA_964235795.1 uncultured Acidobacteriaceae bacterium
AGGTCTTCCCCGCCCCGCGGCAATGTAAACCAGGTATTCGCAGTGCCGACACCATATGCAATGCCCAGTGTTCCGGCCAGCACAGTGGATACCCGGAGAGGGGCGCGACGACCCAGCAGGTCAAACAGGATATATGCAGTGACGCACGACAGCAGCAAGGCACCGGTGATAACGGATGTATCTGTGCCAGTTGCCCAGCAGAACAGAGCTCCGGAAAACAGAATCCCCGGAAAGACAAAGAGGTAGAGTCGCCGTAGAGGAATAAAAAGAGAGCCTAGGCGGCGCGACCTCGGATTCCGCAGCAGAACCCTGCCTTGGGGTGAAACCTGCTCGAGAGTGGCGGAATGTATCATATTCTTTCTATGCCTGCCTTAATGAACAAACAATGCATAGCTTGTGGCCAGTCCAAATGCTGCCTCGACGCCGCGGTAGAGAAAGGTCTTCCCGACGCTGGAAGGAACAAAAAGTATGTCGCCATCTGAAACAAGCACGTCGGCCTGCTTTCCGTAAAGGATATGTTTCAGATCGAGATCAACCTCTTCCCGTCCGGCCGGCAGCTTACGAACCAGTTTTGTCTGGGACAGGGCTGCTGTTTTGTTCATGCCTCCGGCCAGGGACAAGGCCTCGATGACGGAAAGCCGTTCATTGTTGTCGACAAGAATACCTCCCGGGCGAAGAACGTCGCCGATGATGTAGATCACGCCGGCCTTGGCGACGACCACAGTATCGCCAGGCACAATCACCGGATTTTGTTGCGCGTGCAGTGACGCGGGGGTAGGCTGCAAGGCAATCTGCACCGGGTGCTGAGAATCTCCCCTGTGAACGACAGAGACCAGCCTGCCTGCGGTCGTTGAGACTCCGCCGGCAAGAGAGATCATATCGAGCAGGCGGCGCGAACCGAGTGTCGGATAGACTCCCGGCGACCGGACCTCGCCCAGCACGGTCGCGCCCTGAGAAGCAAACTCCGTCTCCGAGACGGTGACATGCGGATTGAGTAGTAAACCGCGTGTCCGGAAAGCGTCTTCCAGCGCTGTCGAGGCTTCCTGAGAATTAAGACCGGCCAGATGAACCGGACCCAGTACAGGTAGATTCGCGTCGCCGTCCTGATTCACGCGAACTGCGGCGCTCAACTCCGGCGTTTCAAATACAACCACGTTGAGCATGTCGCCCGGCCCGATCAGAATGGAAGGCGGCACGTCAGCCGGGTCAGGAGAAACCTGGCCCGTTTGAGCCGGCAAAGCGGCTGCCGGAGTTTGCGACCAGGCCTGGACGCCCGGAGTAAGCAAAAGCACGAGTCCAAGAACAAAAGCCTGGAAATGTTTACTGTTCAGCATCCATGCCTCCGCCGTAACCCGCGCCATAATTGGAGCTGTAGCTGTAGTTGTAGCGTTTTGAGTAGGTGTAGTAGTTCTCAAGCCGGAGGTCCACATCGTTCACGATAATGCCCTGAACACGGGCGTTAACCCGACGCATCTGCTCCCGCACCCGGAGCAGTGCCTTTTTCCTCGTGACACCGGAGCGAACCAGGATAAAGCTGGCATCGACCTGGGGCGCGAGGCTGAGCGTATCGGCAACAGCCAGCACCGGCGATGTGTCCAGGATGATATGGTCATACTCCGAGCGCCAGCGCTGAAGCAGCTCTTCCATGGATCGGGAGGCAAGCGCTTCACCGGGGTTCACCGTGACCGGGCCGCGTGTGACCAGAGTAAGATTCGGCAGATCCGGCAAGGGTGTCTCGTAGGCATTGGCCTCTCCCTCGCGGACCAGCAGTGTGGACAGTCCGAAGCGGTTCGAGGTGCGGAATTTCATATGCAGCGTGCCTTTGCGCAGGTCTGTGTCCACCAGGAGCACCCGGGCCGAGCGTCGCGCGAAAGAGATGGCGAGATTGGCTGCACAGGTACTCTTGCCTTCTGTCGCAAAGGAGCTAGTCAGCAGAAGCAGTTTGGGTTCCCGGTCCACAGCCGATAGAAGGATGGAAGACCGGAGTGTCCGGAATCCTTCGGAAACGTAAGACTGGGGCTCCGTGTAGGAGATCAGGTCAGGCGATACCCGCGACATGCGTTCCCGTTCGGCTTCGGCTGCCGCGGTTCCCGGAGCCGAAACCACCTTCTTCTGAGCCGGCTCGAAGTGGGGAATCACTGCCAGCGCCGGCAAGCCGGTGACCGACTCTGCATCGTCAGAGGTACGGATGGTGTCATCGATGGTTTCCGCGAACAAGGCCAGTACCAGGCCCAGTACCAGACCCGCGCCCAGACCAATGCCGGCGTCGTTGCGCTTGACCGGGAAGACGGGACGGGCAGGCATCGTGGCGCGATCGACAATATCGATCTGATTCGCGTTCAGACCGGCAGTGATCCCTGCCTCTTTCAAGCGCGTTTGAAGTGCGTCATAGAGGTCCGATGCCGAGTCGGCTCCGTGACGGAGAATCTGGTACTCCGCCGAGCTGCGATTCTGCTGAAACGTCTGCTGCTTGGCCGCATCCAGTCGTGCGCGCATCAGGTTTTCGGTGCTCACCGCGGTGTTGTACTCCACCTCGAAGCGGCGCTGCATGTTTTTGATCTCTGCCGCGATGTCGCGGCGCACCTGATCAAGAGAAGACTGGACTTCCTTGACACGAGGCCATTGCGGCCCAAACTTCGACTGCAATTGAGCCTGCTGCACGGTCAGCGCAGCTTCCTGTTGCTGGAGCTGAGAAAGGGTCGCGGACGGTGCCACAGACAACAGCAACTCAGGATTGCCGGTCATGGCCATCCGGTAGCGGGCTTCCTTGACAACCCGGTCTGCCTGAGCCTCCGACAGCTGCTGGTTGGCGATGCGGAGATTCTCAATGGTCAGGTCTTCTCCGTTACCATTCGGGTCAACGCCGATCAATCCATTCTGTTTTTGGTAGTTCGCCAGCTGATCCTGCGACTGCGTGACCTGGTTCTTCAAGTTGTCGAGCTGTTTCGCCAGCCAGTCAGAAATCCGGGTCGTTCCCTCGTAGCGGACGCGCAGACTGCGGTCCATGTAACGGTCCACAATCGCATTCGCGACAGCGGCGGCCACAGCCGGGTCCTGATTGCGGAAATGCACTTCAACCAGCTCGGTTCCCGGTTTTGTCGCGATCTTCGTCGAGCCTTTGAACAAGGCAAGCAGGTTGATACGCTGGCTCGGAGTCAGCTTTCCGGTATAAGGATTGCGCACAAAGACCTGAGTAAAGGGCTCTCTGTGGTACAGATTCAGAGTCTGGATCACATCGAGCGAGACCGTGTCACTCTGCATGATGGCAATCTCGGTTGCCGTCCGGATGAGGCTGCCCTCGACACCGCCCTGCTCCTCCTGCACCAGATCCGAGATGCCGATGTTGCTTTGTTTCCCTTCATTGATGTCGATCAACGAGAGGGCTTCGTACTGAGGGATGGTTGTCAGAATGTATACGGCTGCAAAAGCGAGTCCCACAACAATACCGGCCAGGATGAGCCACTTGCGCTTGATCAGGATCTTGCGTATGTCACTGGGCGTGATGATCGCCTGCTCGGGGGCGAGCAGCGGACCGGCCGTGCCCTGCCGGTCAGGTTGTACGGTGGGGCTTTCCATCTTTAACAAGCTCCTTGGAAGGAAATGTTGCGTGCCGGCACGCGCAGCAGGCGTGTCCATCGGAGCCGGGAACGGGAATCAGAAGCCTTATCGAACAGGTTCAAAGCAGCTGGGCATGCCTCTTTGTACAGAATGGATCGTGTATCCGTACCGCAACGATCGAGATCGCCATGTTGCAGCGGTTGGACTCTTTGCACCTGGAATCGTTGGCGAAGCCGGTGGGTCACACTGAACCTGACACCAAAAACAAGTAACGCATAAAAGAACCGCAGAGCATTCCGCCTTTCGATCCACCGCCTCAGGCGGGCCAAACCATAGCCTGCTTTCATCCACTCTTCTATCGGCAGTTTCGGCAGAAACTTCAACCCCAAATCATCCTCAGGCAGACGATTTACACACAATCCTGTGATCGATGCCATCCTCGCCTCACAGCCGCAGGACCCTTCAGTTCCACCTGAGTGTAGCCAAGATGGAGGGTGCGGTCAATCAAAAGGACGCCACGGAAAGGGGCACTAAAGTACCCATTTCCGCTTTTCGGGTCAGCTTTTCGCGAGGCCGGCAGGCGCTAAAAGACGTGTGAATAGACAATATGGCAGTTGCCGCCGCTTTGTTTCGCGCGGTACATGGCCGTGTCCGCCATGCTCCAAAGCTGGGCTGTATCGTCGCCGTCATCGGGAAAGAGCGCGATGCCGATACTGGCGCTGAGCTGGATCTTGGCCCCGTCGACCATATGCGGTGCGCTCAGGGCAAACAGCAGATCGCCGGCCACCCGTTCCGCGTCACGCAAGGTGCCGATGTCGTCCAGAATGATCATGAACTCTTCCCCACCGGTCCGGGCCGCTGTGTCGACCGAGCGCAAACGATGACGAAAGCGATGCGCGATCTCGCGCAGGCAGCTGTCACCCGCGGCATGGCCGTAGGTATCGTTGATCTGCTTGAACCGGTCCAGGTCAACACACAGCATGGCGGTTCGGCTGCCGTGTCGCGTGGCTTTGGCCAGGGCGCTGCGCATTCGGTCCTGCAGCAGCAGACGGTTCGGCAAGCCCGTCAGCGGGTCATGATTGGCCAGGTGAATGAGCTGTTCGTGCACGGCTGCCTGTTCGGTTACATCCTTGGCAACCAGCAGTCGCGCTTCGCGGCCCGCGAAGTTCACTCTTTGCAGTGTCACCTCCACGATCACTTCGTGCCGCGACTTGGTTTGAAAGCGCATACTGCCTGCCCAGGCGGTACTCTCAGCGGCTTCCACCGCCGGTGCTCCGGACGGGTCGCCGGCAAGTCGCCAGTTCAGCTCCACCAGGCTTACGGGCGAATGTTCCTGCTCGGAAAGCAGGTCATTGATGGTCAGTTCGGGCAGATCCTCGCGGTTCCATCCGAACTCACCCACAGCGGTGGCATTGGCTTCCAGCAGCTGCGTGGAATCCTTGTCAAAGATCCACATGGGCAAGGGATTGCTGTCAAACAGGCTCCGGTACTGCTCCCGATCCCTCTCGGTCAGGGTCAGCTCGTTCTCAAACAGGGTCACCAGCATGCCGAAAGCGACGACAACCTTGGGCAGATTCCAGATTTCGGTCTGAATGGTCAGCTCAGGCCACCAGCGCGGCACCAGCATCTGGAGCGGAAAGATGGCAGCCCACCCCAGCAGCCCGACGACGGAGGTCAGCACACCGGCCGAGCGGCGTGGAAACTCATGCGCGTACAACAGTGCATACAGGGCAAAGATCTCCATCAGGATGATCAGGAGAAGGCTTCGGTCATGCCGGCTCACCAGCTCAAACGAGCTCCACTGACAGCACACAAGGATGAGTATCGTACCCGGAATGGTGATTGTTTTTCGCTCTTTGCGGAAGCTCCACAGAAAAAGCAGGCCAAGACCCTGCAGAAGGAGATCGAGCGCGAAGAAGAGCGAGGTGCGATCAGCTTTAAACGTAACAGCCGCGCTGAGAAGCAGCAGCGGCACGGAGACTCCGGCCAGCATCCAGATCGTTCTGCGGCGACACGTTCTGCCTTCAAAGAACGAGGGAGACGACGACCCGGAGAACGACAGGAGGAAGCAAAGGCCGCACAGCAACAACCCTCCATTGCCGACGACCTGGACCATGCCGGCGGACCATGCCGAGGCGGGTTGCCACAGGCTGATGCCGAAATGAATGACAGCACAGACCCAGGCCCCGATCCATAAACGCAGGCGCATGGAAGGGCGCCGCCTTTGTATCGAGGAAAACAGAAAAACAAAGAATCCAAGAATAACGAAGTTCAGGCCAAGGGTTTGTCGCATGGGTCCTCGGGCGTGTCAGACATTTCTCTATCAAACACCTTTTTGACGCGTGTGTGTCGAAGCAAATGCAGCGAGGAAGCCGTGGATCCTGCGGCAGACCGAAGGTGACTGAAAAACGCAGCTTTGGTGGGCGGTGAGGGACTTGAACCCCCGACATCCTGCTTGTAAGGCAGGCGCTCTAACCAACTGAGCTAACCGCCCGGCCCCTGGTTGCCCCCGGTTCGTACCCGGCCATCATAGCAGTCCACCGCGATCGCCGGGCCGTGATTGATAGACTCGCCCCATGTCTCGCCTGATTGTGAATGCCGACGACCTTGGATACACGGAGGGAATCGACCGCGCTATCGTCGAGCTGCATGGTACTGGCGCGCTCGGCTCCGCCACGGCGATGGCGGCCGGCGAATCCATGGAGAACACCGGGGCGGCGCTTCCGCGAACGCTCGATCTGGGCTGCCACCTGGTGCTGGTGGACGGCGTTTGTTCCTGGAGGCCGGACCCGCAATCCAGCGGGGAGCCGACGCTGACCCGCAACGGGGCGTTTCGACCCTCACTGGGACGCTTTGGGCCCGCTCTCCTCGCGGGCCGTATCCGCGATCGAGAGATCGAGAACGAGGCCGTGGCACAGATCCGGTCTTTGCAAAGCCGGGGCTTGCGGCTGTCTCATATAGATACACACAAGCACACGCACATGCTGCCGGGGGTTCTTCGCCCCTTGCTGCGGGCCGCGCTCCAGTGCGGCATCCAGGCGGTCCGCAACCCGTTTGAGCCGGCCTGGAGCCGCAGGGCTACCGCCGGCGTTGCCCGGCTCCGCCGCTGGGAGTTCGCTGCGCTGGCCGTTTTCCGTCGTGAGTTTCACCGCGAAGTGATTCGAGCCGGCATGCGAACCACCGCCGGTGCGCTGGGGGTGCTTGCGACGGGGGTTCTCGATACCGCCTCGCTGGAACGGCTGCTGGCAGCGCTTGCACAACACGGCAAACCGGACGCCTGCTACGAACTGGTCTGCCATCCCGGCTTCCACGATGCAACGCTCAACCGGCAGCGCACCCGGCTGCGCGGGGAACGGGAACGGGAGTACCGAGCGTTGCTGGAGGTCGTTCCGCGCTGGACCGGCGCGGGAGCCCCGCATCGCCTGGTGACCTTTGCGGATTTGTAGCGCCAACAAAGGCTAGATGGAAATGGACCGTTCCGGAGCGGGAGCGCGTCCAAAGCAACGGGCGACCCTCGCCGCGCGGAGACAAAGGATTGAAGATCGGTATCACCTGCTACCCGACCTACGGCGGCTCGGGCGTCGTCGCGACCGAGCTCGGCATTGAGCTGGGCGCGCGCGGACACGAAGTTCACTTCATCACCTACCAGCAGCCCTTTCGGCTGTCGGGGCGCGAGCGCGGCATTCTTTACCACGAGGTCGCGGTGCCCACCTATCCGCTCTTCGAGTACCCGCCCTACGATCTCGCGCTGGCCACGCGCATGAGCGAAGTCGGCGAGTACTACGACCTGGACCTGCTGCATGTTCACTATGCCATCCCCCACTCCGTCAGCGCGTTGCTGGCACGACAGATGCTCGCTTCGCGCGGCCGGAGTCTGCCCTTTGTCACCACCCTGCACGGCACCGACATTACGCTGGTCGGCCAGGACCGGTCGTACCTGCCGGTGACACGGTTTGCTATCGAAAACTCCGACGGCGTGACCGCGATCTCGTCCTACCTGCGAGAAAAGACCGTGCAGGAGTTCCAGGTCACGCGGCCCATCGAAGTGGTACCGAACTTCGTCAACTGCGACCTGTACACCCCCTTGCCGGAAGACGAACGCGCCGCGGGCCGCGCACGTTTCGCTCCACCCGGCGACCGCATCCTGATGCACCTTTCCAACTTCCGGCCGGTCAAGCGCGTCGACGATGTGATCGAAATCTTTGCGCGCGTGGCCGCCCGAATGCCCGCTCATCTGCTGCTGGTCGGCGACGGCCCGGAGCGCTCGAACGCCGAGTACCGGGTGCACACACTGGGGCTGCAAAGCCGGGTGCACTTTCTGGGCAAGCAGGACGAGGTGCACCGCCTGCTGCCGCTTGCCGACCTCATGCTGATGCCGAGTACGCTGGAAGCCTTCGGACTGGCCGCGCTGGAAGCGGCAGCCTGCCGGGTGCCGACCATTGCCACACGGCAGGGCGGCGTACCGGAGCTGATCGAGGACGGCGTGAACGGACGACTGCTGCCGGTCGGCGACGTGGCAGGCATGGCCGACGCGGCGTTGTCGCTGCTGACTGACGATGCAGCACTCCAGGCGATGGCGACCGAAGCGCGACGCGATGCACGGGAGCGCTTCTGCACCACGCGCATCATTCCCCGTTACGAGGCGTTTTACCGGCAGGTCATCGCAGGGACTGCCTAGGGACTGCCTAGGGAGTGCTTCGCAGGCCGCCCGGCATGTGCACGGTGACGAGCGTGCCGCGCCCCGGGCGGCTCGTGATCTCAAACCCTGCCGCGTTGCCGTACAACACCTCCAGGCGCTCGCGCACGTTGCGCATGCCGATGCCGTTGCCGTTTTGTCGAGGCACCCCGGTGGGTAAAGCCCGCTCCGGCGCGATGCCGACACCGTCGTCCTCGACTTCGATAATGAGTGAGCCTTGCTCAAGCCGGGAGCGGAGCGTGATGGTGCCGCCCGCGATGCGCGGCTCGAGCCCGTGCTTGATGCTGTTTTCAACCAGGGGCTGCAGCAGCATGCTGGGCACCGGCAGCTCCAGCGTACCGGGATCGATCTCCTTGACCACGCGCAGCTTTTCAGCCCCGAACCGCACGACTTCAATACCCAGGTAATCGTCGGTGAAACTGAGCTCGTCGCGAAACGGTACATAGGAGTCGTGTTCGCGAAGCAGCGCGCGCAGAATGCTCGCCAGCTTGACGATCAGCTCGCGCGCCTGCTCGGGCCGTACGCGGATCAGCGTCGCGATGGAGTTGAGTGTATTGAACAGGAAGTGCGGATTGATCTGCCGCTGCAGCGCATCGAGCCTTGCCTCCAGCAGCAGGCGCTTTTGCTCTTCAAGCTTGATCTCGATGCGCGTCGCATTCCAGATCTTGAGCGGGATGCCGACGACCATGGCGGCTGCGACCCACAGGCATAGCCGCAGGGGCCAGCTCGAGGTGTGGAGTGCAAACAGCCCGCGCGGGGCTTCGTGGGCCAGCCATTCCCGCGCGATCTCGAGTGAAAAGATAAGCAGCAACAGCAAAATCTGCCGGTCGAACCGCGGCTGGCGCAGGTTGCGCCGGGCCCAGCGGTAGAGACTGAGATCCACAAACGGCGAAAACGACCAGATCTCCTCGGCCTCCACCAGGCGCACGACCGTGCCTGCGAGCAGCGCCACCAGCAGGTAGAACGGCAGCGTCAGGTATTCCTGGTGAAGCAGCGCCGGGATGGAAAGCAGGATCGCGCCCAGGGCCGCCGACAAGGGCCCGAGCAGCACGCCGAGCAGAATTGTCGTTTCAAACGCGATATCGGCTGCATAGAAATTGGGCACGATCGTGCGGATCCACACGCCGAGCGCAAGCGGAACACAGATAAAAAGAAGGAGCCGTCCCTGCTGGGCCAGGGTGCGATCCTCGGCAAACAGAAGTCGCTGAAAGGCACGCGAGCGACCCAGGGCACTGGAAACCGCGGCTGCCACACCAAGCCGGATCAGCAGCGTGATCAGGATCAGCTTCGGGTCCATCGCGGCGAGCTTCGGGTCCGGCACACCACTACTCTACTCCCGGCGCTGCCTGGGCGAAGAGGCCGCACTCGTATAATGACGGCATGCCGCTCACCCGTGTCAGCAAGGTCGCCGATACTGCCCTGCCCACGCGCTGGGGCGATTTCCGCATTCTCGGCTTTACCGGCGAGCTGACCGGACACAGGCCCTGCGATGAAAGGCAGCAGCCGCGGATCTCCGAGCATGAAGAAGCGATCGCGCTGGTGATGGGTGATATCCATGCCGCGCCGCCGCTGGTTCGGATCCACTCGCAGTGCCTGACGGGCGATGTGTTTCACTCGCTTCGATGCGACTGCCGCCTGCAGCTGGAGCTCGCGCTGCGATCCATCGCGGAGCTCGGCTCCGGCATCATCCTTTACGACCAGCAGGAAGGTCGCGGCATCGGACTGATGGCGAAGCTGCAAGCCTATGAGCTGCAGGAGCGTGGCCGCGACACGGTGGAAGCCAATGTCGAGCTCGGCTTCAGGCCGGACTGCCGCGAGTTCGAGCTGCAGGCCGCAATGCTGCAGCAGCTCAACATCTCGGCGGTGCGCCTGCTGACCAACAACCCCGAGAAGGTCGCGGCGCTCGAGCGTGCAGGCATCCAGGTGGTCGAGCGCGTGCCGGCCGTGGTGCCGGTTGAAGACAGCTTTGAGCGCTACCTGAATGTAAAGCGCGAAAAGATGGGCCACCTGTTCGCACCCGGGCCGCCTGTGCCCAGCCGCTAGCCGGCTGTCGCGTACAAACGGGAAGCGTTACGATACCCCTCATGCGCATCCTGCTGTTTTCCGCTTGGTTGCTATCCGCGTCCGCTGCCGGCGCTCAGCCGTGGGCGATTGCGATCCACGGCGGTGCGGGCGAGGCCGAGTGGCAGCACATGGACCCGGCGACCGCCGCGGCTTACCATGCTTCCCTGTCCAGGGCTCTTGCCGCCGGCCAGGCCGTGCTGGCCGCGCACGGCAAAGCACCCGACGCGGTGGAAGCAGCCGTGGAAGTGCTGGAGGATGACCCCTTGTTCAACGCCGGACGAGGCGCTGCGTTTGCCGCGGACGGCACCAACGAGATGGATGCTTCGCTGATGGATGGCTCAACACTCGCGGCCGGCGGCGTTGCCGGGGTGCATTTCACCAGGCATCCCGTGGCACTGGCCCGCGCCGTCATGGAGCACACACCCTATGTCCTGATGGTGGGGCCGGGCGCGGACGCGTTTTCTCGCGCGCAACACCTCGAACAACAGCCGTCCGCGTTCTTTTTCACGGAGATGCGCTGGCAGGAATTTGCCGGGGTCATGCGCGCGAGCGGCCGCCCGGTGCCTCCGCGTCCTCAAGGGGTACCGCCTGAGCCGGCCCATGCTGTGCACACGACAGCTGTCACGGCAACGCACTCGCTCGCGCACCACTACGGCACGGTGGGTGCCGTGGCTCGCGATGAGCGAGGGCACCTGGCCGCGGCCACCTCCACCGGCGGCATGCAGGGCAAGCTGCCCGGGCGCGTCGGCGACTCACCCCTGATCGGTGCCGGCACCTATGCGTCGGATCGTGCGTGCGCTGTGTCAGGCACAGGTGTCGGCGAGTACTTTATCCGCCTGACGCTGGCGCGGCAGGTGTGCACGCTTGTGCAGGAGGGCAGCGGCCTGCAGCAGGCTGCCGACCGGATGATCCACACAGAACTGCCGGCTTTGAAGGGCGGCGAAGGTGGCGTCATCGTGTTGGGCAAAACCGGGGCGCCGGTGTGGAGTAACAACACGCTCGGCATCTTCCACGCACAGCAGGTAGCAGGCGGCGCCCCGCGGGTCTGGGTCAGGTAGCGGGCGCAATCTCATAGTTCACGATCCTGGCGAAGGACTCCGGATCGAGGCTGCCGCCGCCGACCAGCGCGCCGTCGATCTCCGGCTCGCGCATCAGCTGCGCGGTGTTTTCAGGCTTCACGCTGCCGCCATACAGGATGCGCATGCCGCTTGCAATGGCGCTTCCAAGCCGCTGCTGCACCGCGTCGCGGATAAAACCGTGAGTTTCGTTCGCGATTTCAGGCGAGGCCGACTGCCCGGAGCCGATGGCCCAGATCGGTTCGTACGCGATCACGATCGGTTGCGCGACGTCGGGCTTCAATCCCTCAAGACCGATCTTGAGCTGTCGCAGCAGTACGTCGTTGGTGCGTCCTTCTTCGCGCTCCTCTTGTACCTCGCCGATACACACAATCGGCGTCATGCCGAAGCGGAGCGCGGCGTGGAGCTTGCGATTCACATCCCAATCGGTTTCGTGGTTGTAGTGCCGGCGCTCGGAGTGGCCGAGTATGACGTGTGAAACGCCGACGGAGCGCAGCATGGGTCCCGATATCTCGCCCGTGTAGGCCCCGTCCTTCTCTGAATGCATGTCCTGCGCGCCCACCAGAACTGAAGAATCCTTCACCCGCGCGGCAAATGCTTCCAGGCAGAGAAACGTCGGGCAGATGGCGATCTCATCGCGAGTGTGCCCGGTCACGAGCGGCAGGAACCGATCGGCATAGGCGCAGGCATCCGCTGGAGTCTTGAACATCTTCCAGTTGGCTGCGATCAGAGGCTTGCGCGTGTTAACGATCTCCCTGTCTCCTGCTTCACATCTGCCGGTGTGCATTTGCGCGCCGGGTTCTAAGCCTCAGTCAATGCTTCAACGCCGGGCAGCTTTTTGCCTTCCAGGAACTCAAGCGATGCGCCGCCCCCGGTCGAGATGTGATCGATGCCCTCGGCCACGCCGGCCTGCCGCAGGGCCGACACCGAGTCGCCGCCGCCGACCACTGTGACCGCGGCCTCGTTTGCAGCGACAGCCTTCGCGATCGCCGTGGTTCCATGCGCGAAAGGCGGCAGCTCAAACACCCCCATCGGCCCGTTCCACACGACCGTGGCGGCATTCGCGATCTCGGCGGAAAACGCGCTCACCGTCGCGGGCCCGATATCGAGCGCCATCCACTCCGCTGGAAAGTCGCCGGTGCCTGAGAAAATCCGCGTTGCCGCATCCGGCGCGAAGCGGTCGGCCAGCACGTGGTCTGTCGGCAGCAGGAATCTGACCCCACGCTCTTCGGCGCGCTGCAACAGCTCGCCGGCCAACGCTACCTTGTCGAGCTCGACCAGCGACTTGCCCGTCGCCTGCCCTTTCGCTTTCAGAAACGTATAGGCCATGCCGCCGCCGACCAGCAGCGCGTCTACCTTGCCCAGCAGGTTTTCAATCACGCCGATCTTGTCTGAAACCTTGGCGCCGCCGAGGATGGCGACAAACGGTTTGGCCGGGGGCTCGCCCGCCATCCCCAGCGCCTTGCCCAGGTAGTTGAGCTCTTTCTCCATCAGCAGCCCGGCTGCCGCCCGCGCTACATGATGCGTAATGCCCTCGGTCGAAGCATGCGCCCGGTGAGCGGTGCCGAAAGCATCATTGACATAAACCTCGCACAAGGACGCGAGCTTCTTCGCGAACGCGGAGTCGTTCGCTTCTTCCTCCGGATGGAAGCGCAGGTTTTCAAGCAGCAGCACCTGCCCGGACTCAAGCTGTCGCGCGAGCTCTTCGGCGACCTCGCCCACGCAGTCGGGCGCGAACGCCACGTTGACTCCAGGCCCCATGGCATGATCGAGCAGCACCCGCAGCCGGTCGACCACGGGGCGCAGGCTGTACTTGGGCGTGGGCTTGCCCTTGGGGCGGCCCAGGTGCGACGCCAGGATAAGCTTTGCCTTGCCTTCGAGCGCGTGGCGGATGGTCGGCAGGGTTTCGCGGATCCGTGTGTCGTCGGTGATCTCGGAGCCGTCCTCCGTCAGGGGAACGTTGAAGTCGACCCGCATCAGCACGTGCTTGTTCCTCAGGTCGAGATCGCGTATGGAAAGCTTGGGCATGGCTGGTCTTTTGCTCCGTGACTGCGTACAACGGGGAACGGGGTACGAGGCCCGGTACGGCCTCGCTCGATACGCTACAAACCCTTGGACGCGATGAACTGAATCAGGTCGCGCACACGGCAGGAGTAGCCCCACTCATTGTCGTACCAGCTCAGCACTTTGACAGACTGCCCCACCACCTTGGTCAGCTCGGCATCGACGATCGAAGAGCGGGAGTCGCCACGGAAATCGATCGAGACCAGCGGCTCGGTCGTGTAGCCCAGGATGCTCTTGAGGGGGCCTTCGGCCGCGGCCTTGAACGCCGCGTTGACCGCCTGCACCGATACTTCCCTTTCGGCGATAAACGTCAGGTCCACCATGGAAACCGTCGGGGTGGGCACGCGGACGGAAAAGCCGTCGAGCCGGCCGGCCATCTCCGGAATGACCAGCTTGAGCGCCTTGGCGGCACCGGTTGAGCTCGGAATGATCGAGAGCGCCGCGGCGCGGGCCCGGCGCAGGTCCTTGTGCGGGAAATCGAGCAGCACCTGGTCGTTCGTATAGCTGTGGACGGTCGTCATGATGCCCGACACGACCCCGAAGCTCTCGTGCATGACCTTGACGACCGGTGCGAGACCGTTCGTGGTGCAGGAGGCATTCGAGATGACATGGTGTTTCGCGGGCTCGTACTTGTCGTGATTGACGCCGAGAACAACCGTGATGTCTTCATTGCTGGCCGGGGCGGAGATGATGACCTTTTTCGCCGAGCCGCCGAGGTGTTTGCAGGCCTTGGTCGCATCGGTAAAGTGACCCGTGGACTCGACGATGATCTGCGCGCCGGTCGAATCCCAGTCCAGCTTTTGCGGCTCGCGCTCGGCGAAGACCTTGATGGTTTTGCCGTCGATCGTGATCGCGCCTTCGGTCGCCTGAATGTCGTTGGGAATGTTGCCGAGAATCGAATCGTACTTGAGCAGGTGCGCCAGGGTGACCGGGCTGGTCAGGTCGTTGATGGCGACGAACTCGATGTCAGGGTTGCCCAGGGCTGTGCGCAGCACGTTGCGGCCGATCCGCCCAAAACCGTTGATCCCTACCTTGACTGCCATGCTGTGCGCTCCCTTGCGTTTGAACTGCCGCCCCTCAAAAAACCGCAAACCTGATGCTAGCATCGCCGCGAGGCTCCCGGCGAGTGCGCGCCCGGCTTTCTGTTCTCGCATTGAGATGCGCGGCAGGGGC
>CAXSBW010000015.1:14731-42562 GCA_964235795.1 uncultured Acidobacteriaceae bacterium
ATTGCACCAGGATTGCAGCACCCCGGCGGGGGATGTACCATCCAAGGCATGCGCGAGTGGTGGCGCGAGACAATCATGAGACGACGCGGAAAACGTGGCCCGAACGACTCGGAGTCCACAGGAAAGATCGGACAGGAAATTCCTCAGGGGCAGCTGGCCCCGTTACGGCCTTCGTACCCGGAGCCGGTGCAGGTCCCGGCCCAGACCCGGGGCGAGCCGGTGTTCGCTGAACCGACCGGCAGCTTTGTGGAACCGGAGCCGGTCGCTGCACCGGATTTCGAGCCGGATTTCGGGCCGGAGTCCGGCTTTGACGCGGACCTGGAGCCCGCACCTTCTTCCCGGTTCGACGAGGTGCAGCCCCCTTATGCGGACGAGGCGGATCACGCGGGCGAACCCGCCGGGAAGCTGGTCCACGAAACCCAGCCGGAGTCGCCCTCGACGCCGCCCCCGGCCGCGCAGGCCGCAAGCCCGCGTGCGCCTCGCGGCTTTGTGGTGCTGACGATCGGGCTGCCGGGTTCCGGCAAGACCACCTGGTTCAAGCGGCGCGCGGTGCAGCCGTTGTCGAGCGATATGCTGCGCACCATCCTGTTCGACGACATCACGGAGCAGCGCTACCAGGGACTGGTGTTTTCAACGCTGCGCTCGCTGCTGCGCGCGCGGCTGATCGCCAAGATGCCGTGGAACTACGTGGACGCGACGAACCTGAGCCCGCATGAGCGCCGTCAGTGGATCAAGATGGCCAAGAGCTTCGGCTACGATGTCCACGCGGTGTTTTTCGATGTGCCGTACGAGGTCTGCGCGGAGCGCAATAGCCGTCGCGAGCGCGTGGTCTCGGAAGACGTCATGCAAAAGATGGCCGAGCGACTCCGTCCTCCCTCGTTCAAGGAAGGGTTTTCTAAAATCACGGTCGTGCGCGTGAAGGGTTCAGCTCCATCGGGCAGCGTGGCACCGGCCGGGAGCGAAGCTGCGGCGGACGCAGCCGAGACCGGCGCGGACCCCCAACAAGGCTGAGCGCGCAAACGGTGAACGCGTCAGCAGCCATCGAGTTTTCGGGCGTTCACCTTCAGACCGCGGACGGGCGCGCGCTGCTCACCGATGTGAGCCTCGCGCTCGGGGCCGGAAGCGTGACGGCACTGCTGGGGCGCTCGGGCTCCGGTAAAACCACGCTGCTGCGCATGGTCAACCGGCTGGCGCGGCCCTCATCCGGCATGGTCCGGGTGCATGGCCGCGATGTCGCGGGCGGCAGCGAGGTCGAGCTGCGGCGCGGCATCGGCTATGTCATCCAGGAGACCGGGCTGTTCCCTCACCTGTCGATCGCGCGCAACGTCACCATGGTGCCGGAGCTCGCCGGGGCACCGCGCCGCGAGCGTCCGGAACAGGTGCGCCTCCTGCTGACGTCCGTCGGGCTCGACCCCGCGCGCTTTGCCGGGCGCTTTCCGCACCAGCTTTCCGGCGGGCAGCGCCAGCGGGTCGGCCTCGCGCGGGCACTGGCCGCCGATCCGCCGATCCTGCTGATGGACGAGCCGTTCGGCGCGCTGGACCCGCTCACACGGGCCGAGATGCAGGACATGCTGCGGGGCCTGTTGCAGCGTTTGCGCGACCGGGGTGCGCCGAAAACAGTGCTGCTGGTCACGCACGATCTGGACGAGGCGATGTACCTGGCCGACCGCATCGTGCTGGTGTGTGACGGCCGCATCGAGGCCGATCTCGCGCCGGCCGCGTTTCTCGGCTCCGCACAACACGCGGTCGCCGAGTATGTGTGCGCCTTCCATCGCGGCGAGCGCCGGATCGCAGCCTCCTGATGGCTTGGCCCGGTGCGGTGCTCGCGCCTCTGCTCGCGGCGAACTTCCTGCAGCAGCACTGGAGCGAGATCGCGACGCTCACGCTTGAGCACCTGTGGCTCACGGGTGCGGCCCTGTTCTTCGCGGCCGGGCTCGGCATCCCGCTCGGCATTTTGCTGACACGCTACGGGCGGCTGGCAAAGCCGGTGCTGACGGTTGCCAACATCATCCAGACCATTCCGTCGCTTGCGCTGTTCGGCTTTCTGCTGCCGCTGCCGTGGCTGGGGGAGCGCGCATCGCGCATCGCCATCGTTGCGCTGTCGGGTTACGCGTTGCTGCCGATTCTGCGCAACACCTACGTCGGCATTCGCGGGGTCGAGCCGGCGGTGATCGATGTTGCCCACGCGCTCGGCATGACAGGGTGGCAGCGGCTGGTCAAGGTCGAGCTGCCGCTGGCCGCGTCGGTGATCCTTGCCGGTCTGCGCACCGCCACCGTCACAGCCGTGGGCATCGCTACGATCGCTGCGGCGGTTGGCGCGGGCGGGCTGGGAGAGTTTATCTTTCGCGGGGTGGCGTCGGTCGACAACCGGCTGGTGCTGGCCGGGGCGATTCCGGCGGCATTGCTCGCGCTGGCGGCCGACACCCTGCTTGGCTGGGCCGAGAGCCGGTTCAAAGTGCCGGGGCGCGACCGGTGATCCGTCTGCTTCTCGCCGCGTGTCTCCTGCTCACCGCCTGCGCGCCGCCACGGCCGGACCGCCCCGTGATCGGTGCCAAAAACTTCACCGAACAGGTCGTGCTGGGCGAGCTGCTGGCGCAGCATATCGAGGCGCGTACCGGGCTGCGCGTCGAGAGGCGCTTCTATCTTGCGGGCTCCTATATCGCGCAGCAGGCCATGCTGTCCGGGCGCATCGACGCTTATGTTGAGTACACCGGCACCGCGCTGACCGCGATCCTCAAGCAGCCGCCGGTGCGCCGGACCGACCCGTCGGAGAACCAGGCTGCCTCGCTCGAGGTGGTGCGCCGGCTGTACCGGCAGCGTTACGGCATCGTTGCCACGGAACCGCTCGGCTTTGAGAACACCTTCGCCATGATCGTGCGGCCGGACCAGACACCGGCGCGCGCGTTGTCGCAGATCGCCGCGAGTACGCCGGACTGGCGGCTGGGCGTGGGCTACGAGTTTGAGGAGCGGCCCGATGGCCTGCACGGGCTGGAACAGGCCTACGGCCTGCGTTTTAAAGATGCGCCGCGCACCATGGACCTGGGCCTGCTGTACCGTGCGCTGGGGGCGCACCAGGTGGATATCATCGCCGGCAACTCGACCGATGGGCCGATTGCCGCGCGACACCTGCGCGTGCTGGCGGACGACAGGCACTACTTCCCCCCGTACCAGGCCGTACCGCTGGTGCGAGAGGCCGCGCTCGAGCACTGGCCGCAGTTGCGCCCGGCGCTTGCCGATCTGGCCGGACGCATCACCGCCGACGACATGCGCGCCATGAACGAGGCGGTCGACGGCGAGCACCGCGATGTGGCCGAGGTGGTGCATGCGTTCCGCGCGGCGCACGGTTTGTAAACTGGACCGATGCCGCCCGAAATGCAATCCCAACCCGAACCATGGCTTCGCGGGACCCTCACCGGGGTGCCGGCCTTGCCGCGCGCAGTGCTGCATGCATTGGAGCTGGCGCGGGAAAACGTGCTGCACTGGGCTCCGCAACTCTCGGACGCGGAGATCCACGCGAGCTCGTTCGGACTGACGCCGTTTGCCTTTCACGTCCGGCACATCGCACACTCCCTCGACCGTCTGCTGACGTATGCGGAGGGCCGTGGGCTCGATGTCATCCAGAGAGCCGCTTTATACGTGGAGCTTGAACCCGGCATGACCCGGGAAGCCCTGCTGGCGGAGTTTGCGAGCGCAGTGCGCGAGGCTGAAAACCGGGTCCGTGCGATACCGCTCGACCAACTCGAGCAAGTACGCTCAGTCGGCAGCAAGCAACTGTCGACGACGCTCGGAGGCTTGCTGGTGCACCTGGCCGACCATACCCAAAGGCATGCCGGCCAGGCGGTCACGACGGCAAAGCTGCTGATCGCGTTGCGCGAGCGTTAGGCAAACAGCGCCGCGCCGGCCTCGGCAACGGACTGGTCCTGCTCCTTGCTGCCGCCGCTGACCCCGATCGCTCCAATCACCTGCCCGCCCGCTTTCAGCGGGATACCGCCGGCAAAGATCATGATGCGGCCGCCGTTGGAGGCATGAATGCCGTAAAACTGCTGCCCCGGCTGCGCGTTGCCGGCCAGGTCGATCGTCGGCAGATCAAAGGCCCGCGCGGTAAACGCCTTGTTGATCGCGATGTCGATCGAGCCCAGCCACGCATTTTCCATGCGGGCAAATGCCTGGAGGTTGCCGCCTGCGTCCACGACCGCCACGTTCATGGGCTGGCCGATTTCGGATGACTTCTTTTCAGCGGCGGCGATCACCTGCCGTGCCTGGTCGAGCGTGATGCTTCCTGCCATGTTTGGGAACTCCTTCAAGCCGGTTGGATGCCGCCCAACGCAGCCGGCGAAGACCGGGGCACGACGCAAACGGAACAACGCCGGGCCAGGCGTTTCAAAAGCCGGCTCCGCAACCGAGATCCTGCTCATACCGCTCCATGTCCACCCGGTTGCCGCTGAAGCGTACCCCCTCCATCTCAAGGCGAAGTCGCTGCTCCACCCCGGCTTCAAAGCGCAGCTTGATCAGGCCTCCCGCCCCCAGCACACGATGCCAGGGTAAGCGGTCCTCGGGCTCGGTCCGCAGCAGGCGCGCCACGGAGCGGTGGTACAAGGGGTAACCTGCTGCCGCAGCCACCTTGCCGTAGGTGCTGACCCTGCCTGGAGGAATGGACAGCACCACCCGTCGAAAGGCTTCGTCTCTCAGCTCGTTCGGTCGGAGCCCGTCGCGCAGGATGCTGCGGTTTCGATGCCCGGGAGAGTGTGTCGCCGGCATGCCCCAGTATCGCCGAACGGGCTCCCAACCGGTGCTTGCATCCTGAGCACCATGACCCTGCCCGGCCGAGTATTCCGCGTCCACGGGCTGCTCTCGGCATCTATTCATAAAACATGCCGGTGGCTGTGTTAGTTTTTTCTTCGCACCACCTGTTCCCGGCATGATCTGGAGGATTCGAAATTGGGTAAAAGCATGGTTCCCAAGCGTTTGTTTTTTACAAAAGGCGTGGGACGGCACAAGGAGCGGCTGACGTCGTTTGAGATGGCGCTGCGCGACGCAGGCGTGGCTTCGCAGAACCTGGTCAGGGTTTCGTCGATCTTTCCGCCGAACGCGAAGCTGATCAGTCGTAAGGAAGGGTTGACCTACCTGTCGCACGGCGAGGTGGTTTTTGCCGTGATCGCGGAAAATTCGACGCGCGAGCCCCACCGGCTCGTCACCTCGTCGATCGGCGTCGCGATCCCGACCGACCGTAACACTTACGGCTACCTGAGCGAGCACCACTCGTTCGGCGAAACCGAAGAGCAGGCCGGCGAGTACGCGGAGGAGCTGGCGGCCGAAATGCTCGCGACCACGCTGGACGTGGAGTTTGACCCGGACAAGAGCTGGGACGAGAAGAAGGAGATTTACAAGATCTCCAACAAGATCGTGCGCACGGCCAACGTCACGCAGTCGGCGGTCGGCGACAAGCGCGGGCTGTGGACGACCACGCTGGCCGCCGCCATCCTGATCTTCGAATAGCGAGCCGCGCCCGGCTGAAGCGCGGGCCGCGGCTCGCGCTTTGTTGTTCCCGAGGAGTATGCAGCATGCCTTCAAGCCTCAACTTCCGTATCGGCCTAGTGCAGATGCACTGCACCCCGGACCCTGATGAAAACCTGGAGCGAGCGGCCGGCTGGGTTCGCCGTGCCGCGCGCGAGGGTGCGCAGATCGTATGTTTGCCGGAGCTGTTCCGGGCGCAGTACTTTTGCCAGCGCGAAGACACGGCACTGTTTGACCTGGCCGAGTCGATCCCCGGCCCAAGCACCGCCCGGCTGGGCGCGGTGGCGCGCGAGGAAAAAGTCACCGTCATCGCTTCGCTCTTTGAGCGGCGCGCGCCGGGCCTTTACCACAACACCGCCGCGACGATCGGCACCGACGGCGCGATCACCAGCCTGTACCGCAAGATGCACATCCCGGACGACCCGCTCTACTACGAGAAGTTCTACTTCACGCCGGGCGACCTGGGATTCCGCGCCTTCGACACGTCTGTCGGCCGTGTCGGAACGCTCGTCTGCTGGGACCAGTGGTACCCGGAAGGCGCGCGCATCACCGCGTTGCAGGGCGCGAACGTGCTGTTTTACCCGACCGCGATCGGCTGGCATCCGCATGAAAAAGCCGAGCACGGGGCAGCTCAGTACGACGCCTGGCAGACGATCCAGCGCGGCCATGCCATCGCGAATGGCGTGTATGTCGCCGCGCCCAATCGCGTCGGCATGGAGCGCGGCGACATCCGCGGCAACCGCGCCGAAGGGCCGGGGCTCGAGTTCTGGGGCGGCTCGTTTATTGCCGACCCGTTTGGACGCGTGATTGCAAAAGCCTCCCATGACAGCGAGGAGATACTCACAGCCGAAGTCGATCTCCGGGCGATGGAAGACCAGCGCCGCAACTGGCCTTTTCTGCGCGACCGGCGCATCGATGCCTACGGCTCCATCGTGCATCGCTTTCTGGACGCAACGACGCCGGGTGAGGTGAAGTGACCCGTGAACTGAAGCCGGCAACCCCGCGCGCCGGCGGTTTTCGGATGCCGGCGGAGTGGGCCCCGCACCAGGCAACGTGGATTGCCTGGCCGCACAATCCGAACGACTGGCCGGGGCGCTTCCAGCCGATTCCCTGGGTCTACTGCGAGATCGTACGCGCGCTTGCGCGGGTGGAGCAGGTGCACATCCTGGTGAATGGCTACGGCGCTGAAAAACGGGCGCGCGGCATGCTCGTGCGCTCCGGTGTGCAGATGAACCGGGTAGTTTTTCACTCCTGGCCCACAGACCGAATCTGGACCCGCGACTCCGGGCCTATTTTCGTCAAGGATGAATCCGGCGAACTCGGCATCACGAACTGGCGCTTCAACGCCTGGGCCAAGTACCCAAACTGGCAGCTTGACGACGCGCTGCCGGGCCAGGTGGCCGAGCTGTTGGAGCTGCCTGAGTGGCAGCCGGCAGTCGACGGCGAACGGGTGGTGCTGGAGGGCGGTTCGATCGACACCAACGGCGCCGGCGTGCTGCTGACCACCGAAGAATGCCTGCTGAGCGGGGTGCAGGCGCGCAACCCGCAACTGGGCCGCGAGCAGCTGGAGCAGGTGTTCCGCGACTATCTCGGCATCGAACAGGTGGTCTGGCTCAATCGCGGCATCGCCGGTGACGACACGCACGGGCACGTCGACGACATCACGCGGTTCGTCGGCGAAAATACGATTGTGACGGTGGTGGAGCCGAACCGGGACGACGAAAACCACGAGCCGCTTGAAGAAAACCTTGACCGTCTGCGCACGGCCCGCAATCTCCAGGGCAAGCCGTTCGATGTCATTACGCTGCCCTGTCCGGCCCCGGTGGTCTTTGAAGGGCAGCGACTGCCGGCCAGTTACGCCAACTTTTACATTGCGAACGGGCTTGTCCTCGTGCCAACATGCAACGACCCCAACGACCGCGTTGCCCTCAACACGCTTGCGGAGCTGTTTCCCGCCCATACCGTGCAGGGCATCCACTGCGGCGACTTTATCTGGGGTCTCGGCGCGCTGCACTGCATGACGCAACAGCAGCCCGCCGGCAACAAAGGCTCATAGAGGCCGTGGCAGCAGACGACTTGGAGTGGCTGGGGACGTGGTACGGACAGCAGTGCAATGGCAGGTGGGAGCACCAGGCGGGCATGTCGCTCGATCCGGTCACGCGTGAAAAACACGCTGGCTGGCGGCTGCGGATCGACCTGCGCGGCACCGCCGCGGCCGGTGCCGCTCCCCGGCGCCTGGCCGTCTGCGCGCTGGACGGTTGCTGGCTGCGATGCACGCTCGACGCGGTGCGATTTGAAGGGGAGGGGGCCGAGGTGGAAGAGCTGATCGGGGTCTTTCGCCGCTGGATCGAGGAGCAAGCGCCCATGCTCGAGGTTGTGTCCACTGCCTGAAATGCCCCCTCACGATGAGCAATGGATGCGTGTCGCTCTCGCCGAAGCCCGCGCCGCGGGTGCAGGGGGCGAGGTGCCGGTCGGTGCGGCACTCTTTTATCGCGATCGCCTGTTGGCGGTGGGTCAAAACCGGGTGTTGCGCGACCATGACCCGACGGCGCACGCGGAGATCGTCGCGATGCGGCTGGGCGGCGCGGCCCTGGGCAACTACCGGCTGCCGGGCTGCACACTGGTCTGCACGCTTGAGCCCTGCGCGATGTGTGCCGGGGCGATGATCCATGCGCGTCTGGAGCGGCTTGTCTTCGGCGCGCTTGACCCGAAAGCCGGCGCCGCAGGGTCCGTCATGTCAGTGCTCAACCACGCCCGGTTGAATCATCAGCTGGCTATTCGAGGTGAGGTGCTGGCGGAGGAGTGCGGAGAAATCCTGCGCGCGTTTTTTCGCGAGCGCAGGCTGCGTCCCCCCGGGCCATCCGGCTCAGTTTAGAATCTGACGTATGGACCTGCTTCTGTACTCCGCCGGTTGGTGCCGCGACTGCCGCGAAGCCAAACGCTTTCTCGACAAACACAAAATCGCCTACACCGAGATCGACATTGAGCGTACACCGGGAGCTGCCGACGAGGTCGTGCGCCATGTGGGCAAGCGCGCGATTCCCCAGTTTGTGATCGATGGCGAGTGGGTGCAGCCGTACCGGCCCGGCGAGGGCTTTCTGCATGAGGAGATGAGCGCGCGCTTCGGCCTGCCGGAGTAGCCGGAGCGCGCCTTTCGCCTGTTTACGGCAACTCGTTCGGGTGGATCACGACCCCTTCGCCGGCCTCGGCCAGCTCGTTGCCTTCATCCGCCAGGATCGCCCGCGCATCGGCCTCGTCGCGGGCCGCCACCTGCATGTGCAGGGGCCCCAGCCCGGGCTCCAGAATGCGCGCGTTTTCACCGGACAGAAACACCTCGATGCCCGCCGATTGCAGGCGGCCCCGCGCCATCTCAGCCTCCAAAGGTTCCGTGAACTCCGCCACTGTCACCACTTCTTCCATGCTTTCGCTCCCTTCGATTCACCGGGATTGGATGCGCGCCTGGCATGAACGGAGACCGGGAAGTGAATCGCTACAATGAAGGGCGAGCCTCCGGCTCGAAAGGAAGACCCGCTTTGGTTCGACGTTATACCCGCCCGGCAATGGGTCGGATCTGGACCGACGAGAATAAATACACCTGTTGGCTCGCGGTCGAAACCGCGGCAAGCGAAGCGCTGGCCGACGCCGGTGTCGTGCCGGTCGAGGCCGCCAAGGCCATTCGCGAGCGAGGCGGCTTCGATCTGGCGCGGATCGAAGCGATCGAGGCCGAAGTGAAGCATGACGTGATCGCGTTTACAACCGCGGTTGCCGAAAAGATCGGGCCGGAGTCGCGCTGGCTCCACTACGGGCTGACCTCGAACGATGTGGTCGACACCGCGCAGTCGCTCCAGGTCATGGCCGCTTCCGCCATTCTGCGTGAAGATCTTGTCGCGCTCGCGGCGGTGCTTCAAAAGCGCGCGCTTGAGTTCCAGCACACACCGATCATCGGGCGCACACACGGCGTCCATGCCGAGCCCACAACCTTTGGGCTGAAGCTGCTGAATTGGTACGCGGAAACCGAGCGCAACCTCCTGCGCTTCGACGCGGCGGCGGAAGGGATGCGGGTCGGCAAGCTGTCCGGCGCGGTCGGCACCTTCGGCCATCTCAAGCCGGAGCACGAAGAGGCGATCTGCGCGAAGCTCGGCCTCGCGCCCGCGCCCATCGCGACACAGGTGCTGCAGCGCGACCGCCACGCTCACTACATTTCGACGCTTGCCATCATTGCAAGCACGCTCGACAAGATCGCGACCGAGGTGCGTCATCTGCAGCGAAGCGAGGTGCGTGAGGCCGAGGAGTTCTTTTCGGAAAAGCAAAAGGGCTCGTCCGCGATGCCGCACAAGCGCAACCCGATCGCGTCGGAGCAGATTTCCGGCCTGGCCCGTGTGGTGCGCGCCAACGCACAGGCCGCGTACGAAAACATCGCTCTGTGGCACGAGCGCGACATTTCGCATTCGTCGGTCGAGCGCGTCATCCTGCCCGACTCGACTATCCTGGCCGACTACCTGCTCGCGAAAACGACCGCGCTGATTGAGAACCTCCTGGTGTACCCAAAGCGGATGGAGCGCAACCTGGCAAGCACGGGCGGGCTGATTTTCTCGGGTCAGCTGCTGCTCGATCTTGCCGAGTCCGGCATGTCGCGCGAGGACGCCTACCGGCTGGTGCAGAATCACGCCATGCGCGCCTGGAAGGACGACCTTCTCTTCCGAGAACTGGTGGCGAACGATCCGGCAATCACCGATCGGCTTTCGCCGGAGAAGCTCGAAAAAACCTTCGACCTGCAACGGCAACTCGGCAATGTGGACGCGATTTTCGCACGGGTGCTGCGCGAGCCGGCATCGTCATGAACGTCACGGTCGGCGTCACCGGCGCCAGCGGTTCGGTGTTCGCGCAGCAGCTGCTGCTGGCGCTTGAAGCGGACGACCGCGTCGAGAAAGTCAGCCTGGTGGCCAGTGAAAGTGCTCTGCGCGTCCTGGCCGAAGAACTGGGCCTGAGCGGGCGGCGCGAGCTGGTGGACAAGCTGCTGGGCGCCCCTTCCCGCAAGATCGAGCAGCTGGTCGAAAGCGATATCGGCGCGAATATCGCGAGCGGCAGCTATCCCTCCTCCGGCATGATCGTGCTGCCCTGCAGCATGGGTACCCTCGCCGGCATCGCCAACGGCCTCGCGCAGACGCTCGTCGGCCGCGCTGCCGACGTCTGCCTGAAAGAGCGAAGAACGTTGATCCTGTGTGTGCGCGAAACACCGTTCAATAAGGTCCATCTGCGCAACATGACGCTTGCCGCGGACGCCGGCGCTGTGATCTTTCCAGTGATGCCCGCCTTCTACAACCGGCCCGTGGACTCGACCGAGATGGCGCGGCAGTTCGCCTTTCGCGTGCTGGCGCACTTCGGGCTTCCACAGGTGGATATGTACCGCTGGAAGGCGGAGTGACCGTTGCGAAAGGCGGCGACTGTTCTGCTTCTGCTGGGTTTTTCCACTGGATCATTCGACGGCGAAAAGCCGGTGGAGCGCTCGCGACACTTCAAGCCGCTGCCGGCGACCGACCCCCTGCGCGGCAACATGGTTCCGGTGCACGACCCGAGCCTGGTACGCGGCGAGGACGGTACGTACCGCATCTACGGCACCGACATCCCGTTTCTACAGAGTGAGCACTTCCTTGAGCAACGCTGCTCGCGCAATCTCCTGGAATGGCACGGCTGCGGCTATGTTTTCGATGCTTTGCCGGCATGGGTGCGCGATGGCTACCCGGAAGCCGCGGACCTGTGGGCCCCGGACATCTCCTTTTTCAACGGCGAGTACCACCTGTATTACGCGGTTTCCGTCCTGGGTTCGCAGCACTCCGCCCTCGGGCTCGCCACCAACGCGACACTTGACGCGCGCAGCCCTCGCTACCATTGGGTCGACCAGGGTCCCGTGATGACCTCGAAACCCGGCGACGACTTCAACGCCATCGATGCAAACGTGACGGTCGAACCGCTGGACGGGGGCAGAACGCGCGTCTGGCTCAACTACGGCTCGTATTGGCGTGGCATTTTTCAGCAGGAGCTCGACCCGCGCAGCGGCCGCCTGCTGCCGGGCGGCCGGCGATTCCACCTGGCGGCGCAACCGGCTGCTCGCAATGGATCGGTGGAGGGAGCTTCGCTGATACGGCATAACGGCTGGTACTACCTGTTTGCATCGGTGGGCTACTGCTGTCTCATGCCCATTGAACGCGACACGTATCAGCAGGTGGTCGGACGCTCGCGCAGCGTCCATGGGCCGTTTGTCGACGAACAAGGACACCGCTTGCTCAAGGGTGGCGGCACGGTGCTGTTGACCAGTGACGACCACTGGCTCGCGCCGGGAGGCGGCAGCGTGTGGCAAAGCGCCGATGGCCGACAGGCGCTGATTGCCTTTCACGCGCTGCACCGGGCTCAAAACGGTGCCATGGACCTTTGGGTAGAAACGATAAGCTGGGAGGATGATTGGCCCGTGCTCGAGCCGCTGCGCTAGGCCTTGGCTACTGAGGCGCGGCTTGTGCGGCAGCCTGGTGCATACGCTGCAGCTCTTCAAACATCTGCTGCGGCGTCCTGATCTGCGGCGCGGCAGCCGCGGGCGCTCCTTGTGCCGGCTGCTGCTGCGGCGGGGCAAAGAAAGCCGGCTGCGGCGGAGAGGTATTGTTTTCATCCCCCTCATCGTCTTCTTCGGCCGCCTGGGTACGGTTATTGGCAGCGGCACCGGCGGACGCATCCACGCTGCGGGCGCTGAGCACCACCTCGCGAGGCGAACCGTCGGGCTTGCGTCCGGAGATCAGGACGTTGTAGCCCGAGTCATCGAGCAGCGCCGACAGTACGTCCTGCGGCGTCCCCGGGCCATAAACCCCGAAAATGCGCTCGTCATTGGTCAGCCCCTGCACACGCACACCCGTCGCACTGCCGAGCTGGTTGAGGATGGCGCGAAGACTGCTGTTGGCCGCATGAATCGTAAGCCGGTCGGCGCTGAAGTCGATGGTCGCCGGAGCGGGGGCCTGGTCGAGCATGGAAGCAGCCGCGGGGGCCTGCGCGCGAGCCGCAGGCACACCGGCGAGAAAGAGCAGCCCAAGCCCCGCACGGGTAAAAACGGGTTTGAACCGGTGCTTCATGGCACCCTTTCTGCCGATCCGGGAGGCTGCTCGCATGTGTACTAGACTACCAATAACGCCTGTCTGGTAGCGGCGAGGGTGCACATAATGGTTCGACATCGGCGATGGGCCGGTCCTTTTACCCCGATCAGGCTCCTTTTGTGGGTGCTCACGGCTGGCTGCATGGGGACCAGCGCTCGCGCGGTCAGCTGCTCGGTCGGGGCCACACTGCCGGGTGATCAGCGCTCCGCCCTGTTCGACGCAGCCCATACGCTCGGCGGCGCGGTGCTGCGCGGCGATACGACCGGCCTGAAAGCCTCCACCGTGGCCTCGGTCGCGGCCAATTTCGGAGAGATTGAAAGCACGGTCGCCGGCCTGGCACCCGCTCTATCGGGTGCGACGCTGACAGTTCAAAACCTGTACGCCCTGGACGCGAACGATCTTCCGGCTTCAGAAGACGATGTGCAGTTTTTCTGCGGTGTGCCCGGTTCGCCGTTGCTGGTGACTGTCACATTGAGCCAGCTGCCGCGCGGGCAGTATGGCCTGGCGCTGCTCCATGTCACGGGCGTCAAACAGCCCCAACAGTTCGCGCTGGTGTTGCAGAACACGGCAGCCGCAGGCACAGCGGCTCATTGGGCGCTTGCCGGTTTCTTCGCGCGGCCGCTCACGGTGGCCGGGCACCCCGGCACCTGGTTCTGGGAGCAGGGTCGGGCCCTGAAAGCCAGGGGCGATGCCCTGAGTGCGTTTCTGTACGAGGACACAGCGAACTACCTGGCGCGACCGGCCGACCTGTACACCAGCAACAATCTGCTGAAGCTGAGTCGCGAAACCGCGGCCATGGAACCGGCGGGACTGCCGGGGCAAAAGCCCATGGAAGTGCCGGCGGACGGGCAGACCTTTGCTGTCACCAGGCTGAGCACCGACGGCACCCTGGGCGCTCTGGACCTGAGGGTCGATACCCGGGTCGCGACCGTGGCCGACCCCGTCGCCGCGCGCAAGGACGCGCTCACGCTGATGGCAACCCTGCTCCACCAGCACCCGGAGCTACGCGCCGACTTTCACGGACTTTGGGTGTACGAGACGACCTCGGCCGGCCAGACCTTTGCCGTGGAACAGCCCGTGAGCGCGATACCATAGCCTATGAGCTCGTCCTCATCTGAAACATCGCCTGGAACACCCCCTGGAACATCCCATGGAACATCCCCTGGAACATCTCTTGACGGACGGAACAGCTCTTTTCTGGAGCTTGTGGCGGAGCGGCGCGCCACTGCATCCTTTGAGCCCGGGCCCGTGGCCGACGAGGACCTCGATGCCATCCTGACAGCCGGCCTGCAGGCCCCCAGCAGCTACAATCTGCAGCCCTGGCGATTGATCGTGGTGCGCAGCGCCGAGGGCCGGCGACGACTGCGCGCAGCCTGTTTCAACCAGGGCAAGGTGGAAGAAGCGCCGGTCGTGATCGTGGCCTGCGGCGACGCCGATGGGTGGCGCAAGGGCGATCTGGAGGAGATGCTGCGCCTGGGCCGGGACGGCGGCATGCCGGAGAGCTTTCTGGATCAGATGCGGAGCCATGTGCCGCTGTACCTGCGCGAGCACCCAAACCTGTCGGCGTGGCTCAACCGCCAGGTCATGCTGGCCTTTGCAACGATGATGTGGGCGGCCGAGTCGCTCGGCTATGATACGGCTCCGATGGAAGGCTTCGATCCGGACAAATTGCGCGGGGTACTCAAGCTGCCCTTGAGCTACGAGCCGGTTGCCCTGCTGGCCCTGGGGCGCTCAGCTGGACCCGGCAAGTACAACGGAGGCCGCTTCAGTGCCGTTCGCACTGTTTTCGAGGAGGAATATCCGAAGCCTCGGCGAAGCTGAGAGCCCTGACCGGTCAGTAACCCGCCGTTGCCTTGCTGAGCTTGCCATTCGCGACTGAGACCGCGTGGAATCGAAACGCGGCGAACGCACCGCGACAGAGCGCCAGGGCTGAAAGCATTCCAAAAGCGAGCGAGGCGGCGACGGCGCAAAGCAGCATCAGCAAGTTCATCATGTCCTGCATGGTACGTTTGGTCTCCTGAAGTGTTGAGATGCCCGAGAGTCAGTCTGGAGTAGCGCTTTCGGGCATTCGCGCTTACGCTTTCTCTATCGGCGATTCTCTCAAAGAGTTCACGTCCAAACGCCGACGGCTTCGATGAAATTTGCATTTGGGTATCTCCGAAGTCACATGTATCTGCACTTCAAGCCCATGCAAGCCGGTTGCGGCCTTTTCCTCTTTGCGGCATCCGATACCTGAGACCCGATGGCCATCACGCATATCTCTGTCCGCGGAGCGCGGCAGCACAACCTACGCGACATCAACGTCCGCATTCCACGCAACACCCTGACGGTGGTGACGGGGCTTTCCGGCTCGGGCAAGAGTTCGCTCGCGTTTGACACGATCTACGCCGAAGGGCAGCGACGGTACGTGGAAACACTGTCTCCCTACGCCCGCCAGTTTCTCGACCAGCTCGAGCGGCCCGACGTGGACTCGATCGAGGGCCTGAGCCCGGCGATCTCCATCGAGCAGAAAACGACGAATCGCAGCCCGCGATCCACTGTCGGCACCATCACGGAGATCTACGACTACCTGCGCCTGCTGTATGCCTCGGTCGGCGTGCCGCACTGCCCTCACTGCGGCCTCGCGATCTCGCGCCAAACGCTTGAACAGATCACGGACCGGGTCCTGGGGCTCGCGCCCGGCGAGCGCATCACCGTGTTTGCGCCGGTGGTGCGCGGCCGCAAGGGCGAGTTCAGAGACCTGCTCGACTCCCTGGACGGGCAGGGTTTTCGCGCGCGCATCGACGGCGTGATGCGCGATCTGGCGGAACCGGTGACGCTGGAGCGGCGCAAAAATCACACGATCGAGGCGGCCGTCGATCGCCTGGTGCTCAAGCCCGACCTGGACCGCAAGCGGCTCGAAGGCTCGATCGCGAAAGCGCTGCAGATGGCGAACGGCCTGGTGCTGATACAGGTGCACGGCACAGGGGACGATGCCTCGGCAGAGCAGCTCTACTCGTCGTCGATGTCGTGCCCCAACTGCGGGCTTGACGTACCCAAGCTCGAACCTCGCTCGTTTTCGTTCAACAGCACCTATGGCGCCTGCGTCTCGTGCAATGGCCTGGGCTCCATCTACGACTTCGACCCGGCCAAGGTCATCGCGGACTGGAGCAAGCCGCTGCTGGACGGGGCGCTGGGGCCGGGCTCGTCCTCGCAGTACCTGATCAAGCTGATTGAACTGGCCGCGACCCGGTACAAGATCGACCTGAAGCAGCCATGGGAGCAGCTGCGCAAGAACCAGCAGGATATTCTGCTGCACGGACCCGAAAAAGCCGAAGGCCCGCGCACGGGTTTTCACGGCATTCTCGCGTGGCTGCGCGACTCGCTCAAGGAGTCGCGGTCAGAAAATTATCGCGAGTGGATGATGGGCTATATGTCGGCCTCCCCCTGCCCCGCCTGCAAGGGCCGGCGGTTGCGGCCGGAGTCGCTGGCGGTGCGGGTCGGCGAGCTGTCGATCGCCGAATACACCGAGATGCCGCTGAACCGCGCGCTTGAAGCCGCGCGCTCGCTCTCGTTTTCCCCGCGCGACGCCATGATTGCGGAGCGCCTGCGCCGCGAGGTCGTGGAACGGCTCGAGTTCCTGAACGCGGTCGGACTCTCCTATCTGTCGCTCGATCGCAGCGCGGCCACGCTGTCCGGGGGAGAGGGCCAGCGCATCCGGCTGGCGACCCAGATCGGCTCGCGGCTGCGCGGAGTCTTGTACGTGCTTGACGAGCCCTCGATCGGCCTGCACCAGCGCGACAATATGCGCCTGATCGCGGCGCTTGAGGCCCTGCGCAACCTGGGCAACACAGTGCTGGTGGTGGAGCACGACGAAGATACGATTCGCCATGCCGACTATGTGCTGGACCTGGGCCCCGGTGCGGGCAAACTGGGCGGCTACGTCATTGCCGAAGGCACCCCGGAAGAGATCATGGCTGCGCCGGACTCACTCACCGGCCGCTATCTGTCGGGCGAGACCGACATTCTGCATCGCGAAGCGCCGCGCCCGCTCACGGGCAAATGGATCACGGTCGAGGGCGCGCGCGAGCACAACCTCCTCAACGTGACAGCCAAAATCCCGCTCGGCGTTATGTCGGTCATCACCGGGGTTTCAGGCTCGGGCAAAAGCACTCTGATCAACGACACGCTTTACCGCGCGCTGGCGAAAGAGCTGTACGGATCGCGCGAAGAGCCGGGCAAACACACACGTATCAAGGGCTTTGAGCAGATCGACAAAGCCGTGCGCATCGATCAGTCGCCGATCGGGCGCACCCCGCGGTCCAACCCGGCGACCTACACGGGTGTGTTTGCCGCGATCCGCGACCTGTTCGCGATGCTGCCGGAGTCGCGCGAGCGCGGCTACAAGCCGGGGCGCTTCTCGTTCAATGTTTCGGGCGGCCGTTGCGAGGCCTGCCAGGGCGATGGGCAAAAGCGGGTCGAAATGAACTTTTTGCCCGACGTGTATGTGCTGTGCGACATCTGCAACGGCCGGCGCTACAACCAGGAAACATTGGCGGTCCGGTTCAACGGCCACTCCATTGCCGACGTGCTGGAGCTCTCGATCGCCGACGCGCTGCCGGTCCTCGCCGACATTCCCCAGGTTCGCAACAAGCTGCAAACGCTCGTCGATGTGGGGCTGGGCTACATCCACCTGGGGCAGGCCGCAACCACGCTGTCGGGCGGCGAAGCCCAGCGCATGAAGCTGGCGCGCGAGCTGTCGAAACGGCAGACCGGCAAGACGCTGTACCTGCTCGACGAGCCCACGACCGGCCTGCACTTTGACGATGTACACAAGCTGCTGGAGGTGCTGCACAAGCTGACCGACCTGGGCAACACCGTGCTGATCATCGAGCACAATCTGGATGTGATCCGCAACGCGGACTGGATCCTCGACATGGGTCCGGAAGGCGGCGAAGGCGGTGGCCGCATCGTCGCCGAAGGCACGCCGGCGCAGGTCGCCTCCATCGCGGAGTCGCACACGGGCGAGTTCCTGAAGCGCTACGTCGCGGCGCACACGGAAGCGCCGCCGGTGCCGGCCCCGGCCACGAAGTCGCGCAAAAAGGAGTTGGTGCATTGAGCACGCCGGAGCTGCCGGTCACTCGACTTGAGGACCGGCAGGACGAACCCACGCCGGGCATTATCGCGGTCGGGCCGCATCTCGGCCATGCCCTGCTGTTGATCGCGCTTGTGGCTGTGCTGGTCCTCGGTGGGCAGTTTGCATCCCTGTTCGCGATGCAGCAGTTCCATCTGTACGGTCACCGGTCGTTCCGCGATGTGGCTGAACTGGTCCAGAACGATCCTCGCTGGCTGGTCCCGACCGAAGCCGTCAGCTATGCCCTGGTCGTACTGGCGGCGGTGCCGCTGTTCCGGGCGGTCTGGCAGTGCCCGTTCGGCGTGGGCCTGCACTGGCGCGGACGCGTCGCCGTGCGCTATCTGGGCCGGCTCATGGTCCTGGGCCTCGGGTGCGGACTCGGCATCGGGCTGCTCGGCACCCACCTGCCCATGCCCAAGGATCCGCCCATCATGGCCGACATGATGCACTCCCCTGCCGGTGCCTGGATGATGTTTGTCTTTGGCGTGACGGGCGCGCCGCTGTTTGAGGAAATGGTCTTTCGCGGGTTTCTGCTGCCGGCGTTTGTCAATGCCTTTCGATGGCTCGCGCTGAAGGGCGACCTCGCGCCGGGGGTGGCCGCGTGGGTCGGTGTGCCGGTCTCCGTGCTGCTCACGAGCCTGCCGTTTGCCCTGCTGCACGGTCAGCAGGTATCGCATGCCTGGGCACCGGTGCTGCTTATCGGCCTGGTTTCGCTGGTGCTCTGTATCGTCCGGCTACGGCTCGACTCGCTTGCGGCCGGCACAGTGGTGCACTCGGCCTACAACTTCACCCTGTTCGCCGGGATCCTGATCCAGACCGGCGGGTTCCGCCACCTGGACCGGCTGAACCACTAGCCTTGACCCGGAGATCGACTCCTTGACTCATTCATTGACTCATTCATTGACTCATCCATCGACCCATTCATTGACCCATCAAGAGCAACTGCTGCACCTGCTGGCGCGCATCTCGTTCAAGCTCGGCTCGTTCACGCTTTCGTCGGGCGCGACGAGCGACTACTACATCGACTGTCGCATCACGACGCTGCACGCCGAAGGCGCACGGCTCACCGGACTGGCCCTGCTTGATCTTCTTGACGCGCACGGTCTGCACCCGCAGGCGGTGGGCGGCCTCACCATGGGTGCCGACCCTGTGGTCAGTGCGGTGTCCATCGCCAGTGCCGCGCGCGTCGGGACGCACGGGCGACTCATCCATGGCTTCCTGGTGCGCAAAGGGGAAAAAGCGCACGGCATGCGCCGACGCATCGAAGGCTTCTTCGAGCCCGGTGCCCCCGTGGTGATTGTTGACGATGTGTGCACCACCGGCGCTTCCACGTTGGAGGCTCTTGGGGTGGCCCGCGACGCAGGGCTGAACATCCTGGGAGCCGTGTGCCTGGTGGAACGGCAGGAAGCCGACGGCAGGCCGGCCGTGGAGCAGGCTCTTGGGGGCGCGCCGTTTCTTAGTCTCTTTACAGCCGGCGATGTGCGCCGGGCGCACATCGCGCAGATGCCTTTGTAGACATCTGCGCCTCGCTCTGGGGGAGGGAGCTTTACTGAGGTTGCGCGGTGCCGGTGGTCGCCGGGGCACCGGAAGGCTGCGGGGTATCTGCCGTGACCGGCTGATTGGTCAGCAGTTGCACATCGACCCTGCGATTTTTGGCGCGGCCGCCGGCAGTGTTGTTACTCGCCACCGCCTGGTCCTTGCCGAGGCCGATCAGGTAAAACCGATGCGCCGGCACGTTGTACTTCGCGGCCAGATACTGCACCACGGCCTGTGCCCGCTTGTCGCTCAGGTCATAGTTGTAGGATGCACTGCCGACCGAATCCGTGCCGCCGGTGAGGGAAAGGATGTAGGAGCGTTGTGCCCCCAGCTGCGCGCCCAGTCCGTCGAGCTGCGCCTTGTCCTGACCGGTCAGGTCGGCCTTGTTGAAGCCGAAGGTGACCGATACATCGCCCACCTGCTTGTAGGTGTCCAGGTTCGCGACCGCGCTGCCCAGGGTATCGGCACGGTGCACCGCATCCTGCGCGCTTTGCTGCGCCTGGCCCGCGGCACCGTTGGCCGTGCCGGCTGCCTGCTGCGCGTTCGCGGCCGAGGTCTGCGCGCCGTTGATGCCGGCGCCGGTCCGCTTGTCCAGATCCTGCAGCGACCGATTGTTGGCAGCGGTCTTGTCGTCCAGCTGGTTAGTCCCGTTGATGACCGGCGTGGTCTGGTTACGCACATACTTTTTGGTGCTGCAGCCGGTCGCCAGCAGCGATACCGCGAGTACCGAGCAACCGAGTGCCTGCGAGAGCCCGTGAGAATTGCGATGGTTCTGGGAAAAAAGCTTCGGCATGAGTCATCCTTTTTGGATCGATCGTGTTTGGTGTCGTTTGGGCGGGTGAGGGCCCGCATCTGCTGAAGATAGATGCACGATGATGGCCAAAGTAGGCCAGCCGGTAAGTGGTTTTGCTTCGTGAGACTTGGCTGGTTCAAGACAGGCCGCAACCTGCCCGGGCAGCGTAGTTTTTACCCGTTGCGGGACCGTGTTGCCGGCGGCGTAACATAGGAAGTAACCACCATGGACCTGCAGGAAAAAATCAGGACCCTGCCGACCGGCCCCGGCGTGTACCTGTACAAGGACGCCGACGAGACCGTGATCTACGTCGGCAAGGCCAAGAACCTGCGCTCGCGGGTGCGCTCGTACCTGCTCGCAGCCTCGCAGGCCCATGCCAAGACCGGCTCGCTGATGCGTGAGGCTGTCGACCTCGACTACATCCTGGTCGAGAACGAACAGGAAGCCCTCGCGCTTGAAAACAACCTCATCAAGCAGAAGAAACCCCGCTTCAACATCCTGCTGCGCGACGACAAAACCTACCCTTACGTCAAGCTGACGATGGCCGACCGGCACCCCAAGGTGTTCGTCACCCGCAAGCTGCGCAAGGACGGCGCGGCCTATTACGGCCCGTACTTTCCCGGCAACCTGGCCTACCGCATCGCCGAGCTGCTGCACCGCACCTTTATGCTGCCGTCGTGCAAGGTTGACCTGAGCCGCTACCATCCACGGCCCTGCCTGCAGTACTACATCAAGCGCTGCCTGGCGCCATGCGTGGAAGGGCTGACCACGCCCGAGCAGTACCGCGAGCAGGTGCGTGACGCGCGCATGTTTCTGGACGGCAAAGGGGCAGAGCTGGGCAAGGAGGTGGAGGCGCGCATGCAGGCGGCGGCCGAGGCCGAGCTGTACGAGCTGGCGGCGAAGTACCGCGATCTGCTGATCACCATCGATCAGCTGCAGGAGAAACAGCGCGTCGCCTCCGCCACGGACGATGACGCCGACCTGTTCGGCTACCACTATGAAAACGGCATGCTTGCGGTCAACCTGTTCCATGTGCGCGCGGGCAAAATCGTCGATCGTCGCGAGTTTTTCTGGGAGGACATCCCCGATCTTGCCCCGGCCGAAGAAGAACTATCCGCGCCGGAAAAGCGTGACCTCCCTCAGCAGGAATTTCAGGCGGGCGCGTTCTTCGCGTCCCTGCTCAAGCAGCTCTATCTCGACCAGCCGTATGTGCCGCACTTTATCTACACGCCGGTCGAGTTCGCCGACCGTGAGGCGCTGGCCTCGGCCTTGTCAAAGCGCGGCCGCCAGGTATGTATCGCGGTGCCGCAGCGCGGCGACAAGCGCTCGCTGCTGGACCTGGCCGGGACCAATGCGAAGCAGAGTTACGATCAGCGTTTTCGCGTGCTCAAGCCCAGTCAACAGGCCGTGGCCGAGGCGCTTGAAGACGCCTTGATGCTGCCCGAAACCCCGACTCGCATTGAATGCTTCGACATTTCACACATCCAGGGGGCGGAGACCGTTGCCAGCATGGTGGTGTGGGAGCCGGGCGGCATGAAAAAGAGCGACTACCGCAAGTTTCAGATCAAAACGGTGGAAGGGGTGGACGACTTCGCGTCCATGCGTGAGGTCGTTACGCGCCGCTACAAGCGGCTGAGCGAAGAAAACAAGCCCCTGCCCAGCCTGGTACTGGTGGACGGCGGACTGGGCCAGCTGCATGCCGCGGCCAGCGCCTTGCAGGAGCTTGGGCTCACCACGCAGCCGCTGGCCTCCATCGCGAAGCGCGAAGAACTGATCTACGTCTACGGCAGCGAGGACGAGCCGGTGGTGCTGGAGCGGCGCTCGCCCGTTCTGCACCTGGTTCAGCAGATCCGCGACGAGTCCCACCGGTTCGCCATCACGTACCATCGCAAGCGGCGCGAAATCCGCGACCGCAGCTCCGAGCTGACCGAGATCGCCGGCGTGGGCGCGCGCACACGCATCCGCCTGGTGCAGCACTTCGGCAGCGCCCGCGCGGTCGAGGGGGCGGGCGTCGAAGCGCTCACGGCCGTGGTTTCGCGTAAAACCGCCGAAACGATCCACGCGCACTTTCATCAGGATGGAGGCGCGCTCGGAGCCCCTGTCGCCAATAACGCGCTCCTGCCGATTCTTTCGAGCTAACCGCCGGACACAGCCCGGTAGTCTAAAGCCTGATGAACACGCTTGCCCATCCCGGAGCCACGCCGCTAACAACCGGGCCGGCACGGCGCTCCACTCCGAAACCCAGCCTCTTGCCGCTTCTTTTCCTGTTCGCGGCGCTCAGGGTGCTCGTGCAGATCGCGATCACGGTTCTGTCGCAGCACGCCGGGTACGGCATTCACCGGGACGAACTCTACTACCTGGTCTGCGGTCATCGCCCGGCACTCGGCTACGTCGACCAGCCGCCGCTGGTTGCCGTGCAGGCGCGGGCGGCCGAACTGCTGTTCGGCTACCGCCGCCTGTGGGCCTTCCGGCTGCTGCCGGGCCTCGCCGGCGGGCTCACGGTGATGCTGACCGGCCTTATAGCGATTGCGCTGGGCGGCACTCGCAGGGCCGCCGCGCTGGCCATGTTGTTCATGCTCACTGTGCCGGCGTTCCTATCCACCCAAAGTTTTCTCTCGATGAATGCCTGGGAGCCGGTTTTCTGGATGAGCATGGTGCTCGCCATGCTGCACCTGCTTCAGGACGGAAAGGCGATGCGCTGGTGGCTGCTGCTGGGCGCAAGCGCCGGGCTGGGCATCGAAAACAAGGTCTCGATCGTGTTTTTCATCGTGGCCCTGCTGCTCGCCTGGCTTGCCACCCCGGCGCGGCGCCTGCTGCGCACACGCGGCTTTTTGCTGGCCGTTGCGGTCACTGTTCTGCTGGCCCTGCCCCACCTCTGGTGGCAGGCGGCACATGGCTTTCCCACCTGGGAGTGGCTGCGCGACGTGCAGCACAGCGATAAAGACACCGTACTGTCGCTGCCGCAGACAGGGCTCGAGCAGGTGCTGATGCTTTCGCCGTTTGACCTGTTTCTGTGGCTGCCGGGCCTCTTGTGGTTGTTGATGGCCCGCGCCGCGCGCCCCTGGCGCTCGGCCGGTTGGCTGTACCTGTTTTTTCTCGGCATCATGCTGGCACTGCATGCCAAGGACTACTACATCGCGCCCGTGTACCCGCTGCTTTTCGCGGCAGGGGCGGTGTTCTGGACCGGTCGCGTTGCAGGCTCGCCCGCGCGTACGTTTGCGCTCGCCGGGTATGCGGTGCTCGCGACCGCGGCTGTGGTCGTCACGGCGCCCCTGGCCGTTCCCATCCTGCCTCCCGCACAGTTTCTCCAGTTTCGCCGAGCCATTCATCTGGCGCCGGTTGAAAGCGAACAGCATCCCGGCACGTCCTTCCCGGAGTTCTTCGGCGACCATCTGGGCTGGCAGGCCCTGGCGGACGAAGTGGCCCGCGTCTACCACGCGCTGCCGCCGGACGAGCAGCGGCAGACCGGCATTGTCGCAGCCAATTACGGGCAGGCCAGCGCGCTGAACATCCTGGGCAGCCCGCTGGGGCTGCCTCCAGCGATCAGCGGTCACCAGAACTACTGGCTGTGGGGCCCCCATGGCTACACAGGGAAAGAGATGATCGTGATTTCGCCCGAACCCATGGCCGAGCTGCTCCATTCTTACCGGAGCTGCACCGCGGCCGGACGGCAGACCAGCCCGTACACCATGCCGTGGGAGCAGCGAACCATCTACCTGTGCCACGACCGCCTGCAGCCCTATGCAACCAGCTGGAGCGGTATGAAGCTTTATCGCTAAACGGCTGGAGCCGTTCTCGTATCGGTATCAAGAATTTGGTGCAAGGCGGTTGATCCTGACGGAAAAGCGCGCGTCACGCATGGCGGCCTGCTCTGCACGTACGAGAACGACTTCAGGCCCGGCGCTGCGCGACTGACTCGTACAGCGCCGCGTACTCGGCCGCCGGGCCGGCCCAGCTGTAGTCCTGCCGCATGCCGTTGCGCATCAGCCGGGGCCAGCTTTCGCGGTCGGCAAACGCCGTTAGCCCTCGATCGATAGCAGCGAGAAACTCGCCGCCTTCATACGGGTGGAACTTGAAGCCGGTACCCTCCGACGGCACAGGCCGCTCGTCCACCGTGTCATCGAGCCCACCCGTCGCGCGCACCACCGGCACCGTGCCGTAGCGCAGGCTGTAGATCTGGTTCAGCCCGCAGGGCTCGTAGCGCGACGGCATCAGGAACAGGTCGGAGCCGGCCTCGATCTTGTGGGCCAGCGTATCGTCGTACAGCACGCGCACCGCGAAGCGATGGGGAAAGCGCTCGGCCAGCGAGCGCAACAGGTTTTCGTAGTACGGCTCGCCCGTGCCGAGTGCGACAAGAAACAGCTCGCGCCGGGCGAGCTCCTCGGCGATCTCGGCCAGCAGGTCAAACCCCTTCTGGGTCGCGAAGCGCGAAACGATCCCAAGGATCGGCGTCGTGCCGGGCAGGTCCGGGGCATCGAAGGCGTGGAGCAGGTCGCGCCGGCACTCACCTTTCCCGGCAAGCTTTTCCCCCGTGTAGTGCGCGGCGATAAAGCGGTCGTGCGCCGGGTCCCACTGGCCGTAGTCGACCCCGTTCAGAATGCCGTGAAGGTCGGCCGCGCGACCGCGAAATACCCCGTCCAGCCCGTAGCCGAACTCCGGCGTCTGGATCTCCCGGGCATACTTCCGGCTCACCGTGGTCAGCGCATCGGCGTACACGACGCCGCCCTTCAGGAAGTTGAACTGGTCATAGTGCTCCAGGCGATCCATCCGAAAAACGTCCCAGGGCAGCTGAAGACGTTCCGTGATCGCCGGCGCGAACCAGCCCTGGTAGCCGGCATTGTGGATCGTAAAGACGGTCGCGGTGGAGGCAAACGCAGGGTCGCCGGCGTACAACGTCCGTAGAAAGACCGGCAGCATCGCCGCCTGCCAGTCGTGCGCGTGAAACACCTGCGGCACACCCAGCTGCTTGCTCGCCTCGATGACCGCGCGCGCAAACAGCGCAAAGCGCTCCCAGTTGTCGGCATAATCGCCCCCGGCGCTTCCATACAGCCCTTCACGGTCAAACAGCTCCGGGCAGTCGATCAAACAGAAACGCACCCCTTCGCGCGTGCCGCCATCCACCACCGAGACAAACCGGCTGTAGCCCGCGAACGGAATCGTGAGGCTCGGGATCAGCACGGTGCGCCGGGTGAGCCGGGCCGCGACCGGACGAAAGAGCGGCAGATATACCGTGACGTCATGGCCCTGCCGCGCCAGCTCCGCCGGCAAGGCGCCGATGACGTCGGCCAGGCCGCCGGTTTTGACAAACGGGACGCACTCGGACGCGGCAAAGACAATCTGCATGGGAGAAGGCTCCTTGCGCGGCGAGATACGAACGCGCAGGGCTTAGTCTAAAGGATGCGCGCGCGGTTTTTGTCGCGCGCAGGGCTGAACGATGGGGAAACAGGGGCGACCCAGACTCGGGCAAAACTTTCTTGCCGACACGCGCGCCCGTCGGCGCATCGCGGAAGCACTGGGCCCGGCAGGGTTGGGAACCGTCCTCGAGATCGGGCCCGGCAAGGCCGCGATCACCGACCTCCTGGCGGAACGGGCAAGCCGCCTGATCGCAGTCGAGCTCGACCCGGCACTCGCGGCGGCGCTTCGTTTCCGCTTCCGCGAGCAACCGTCCGTCAGCGTGCTCGAAGCGGACGTACTCGCGATCGACTTGTCCGCGCTCGCACCGGAGCCGGGCCGCAGCCTGGCGATCGTCGGCAACCTGCCGTACTACATCACATCGCCGATCCTGATGCACCTGTTCGCGCACGAAGCCGCCATCTCCGGCGCGGTCATCATGGTGCAGCGCGAGGTCGCCGAGCGCATCGTCGCGGAGCCGGGCACCAGCGACTACGGGCTGCTTTCAGTCCTGTGCCGGATGCATGCGCAGGCCGAACTTCTGTTCGCACTGCCGCCCGAGGCCTTCACACCGTCGCCGCAGGTGCACTCCGCCGTGGTGCGGCTTGCGTTTGCACCGCGCTGGCACGAGCTCGGGGTGCAGCCGGAGCCGTTTCGCAGATTTCTGCAGGGCTGCTTCGCGCAAAAGCGCAAAACGCTGGGGAACAATCTACGCGCGGCCGGCTACCGCCCGGAAGCGGCGCAGGACGCGCTCGCGGGGTGCAAGCCGTCGGTGCGCGCCGAAGAGCTGACCCCGTCCGAGATGGCCGGGATATTTCGCGCGCTGCACCCCTAATGCGCTCGCGGCGCGGCCACCACAGCCGGCGGGGCAGTGTGAATCTGCGGCGGCGGCGGCGGGCTGTTACGCACGGACGGCGGCGCGACAAGGTGGGTGGGCGCGGGCAACACCGCCGTGCGCGGCGGCGGCACGATACCCGGCGCAGCCCGAACAATGCCCGGTGCAGCCGCAACGATGCCCGGCGCGGGTCCGATCACGCCGGAACCCGGGGCAATCACAGGGCCACCGTGGCGGACAGGCGGCTGAGCCGACTGGACAGTCCCGCCGGCGATCGTCGGCCCGTGATAAGGCTGGCGGTACTGCGGCGAGCGAGTCGACAACGGCAGGGTCGGCGCAGCCTTGGCTCCGCTGTTGCCGGCCACATCCACGCCGCCGAGCGGAAACACCCGGGGCTCCGGACGGGCCCCGCCCATCTGCCGGAACCCAAACCCCGGCCCGCGCGAAACAGGCAGCAGCGGCTGCGCCTTCGGCATGGGAGCCCCGGTGAGCCGCGTGTGCGGACGCGGCACCGACGGTCGCAGGGGAAAGCTGTAACCCGGCGGGCGATGTTCGAGATGGGTATACGAGTACCAGCCCGCATTGCGGTAGCCCGCGCCCGGCTGCCACAGCCATCCGAAGCCTTCAAAGTAGCGCCAGCTGCCGCAGTGGTATGGCAGCCAGCCCCATGGATACGCTGAAATCCACGTGTAGCCGACGCCCGTGTAGTAGCCCCAGGCACCCGAGCCGTAGGGGTCGAAACTCGCGTCCACGCCGTCCGGCGCCCACGCCATGCCCGTGCCCGGCACGTCGTACCAGGTGCCGTAATAGTCCAGGTCGTTCCAGGCCGGCGAGTCCTCGTCGCCCGTACCGGCTCGCGCATGGGTCTCGCCCGCCGCCAGCTGGGTCATGGCTGCATCGCGGTCGGCATTCCACTCGTCCCAGGACTCTTTTGTCAGCTCGCCCCTGACGTCGACCCGAACATCTCCCCCGCTGCCGGAGCCTGGCTCGACCGTCCCGGTCTGCCCTGCGTCGGCCGCGAACACCGCTCCCCCCGACTCAAAATGCGCCACACCGCGCAGTACCGCCACCTGGTACGGGTTGCTGTCCAGGTTGAAACGCACCAGGCTGCCGGCCGAAGGGCGTGCCCCCTGCGCGCCGACCAGCACCACCGTGCTGCCTGCTTCGCGATCGGGCGTTTCCACGTAGCTCAAGCCGCGCACGGCGCGCAGCTGTTCGCCGCTGTTTTCGAGCGTCACTACGTCCAGGGCGCTGTTGGGCGTCAAACGTGCCACGCTGCCGTTGTTGAACTGGAGCTCCGCACGTCCGTCGCTGCCGGTTTCCACCTCCATGCCGACAAGCACCGGCATGTTGACGGTGGCGTGGTGAAACGCGGTCTCCCCAGCGATCGTCCCGGACCCGACACCCGGTGTCTTTGCCCCGGCAGGGATACGGAGAAGGCGCACGGAACCTTCCACGTCGCTCAGGCGCGCGGGCAGTGGACCGTCGACGGCTGCCGGGGCCTGGGCGTCGC
>CAXSBW010000016.1:0-17534 GCA_964235795.1 uncultured Acidobacteriaceae bacterium
CCGCGAGGGCGGCCGGACCGTCGGCGCCGGGACCATCTCCGAGATCATCGGGTAGGTCTGGGGCGGGTATTTCGGATTCCGGGGAAAGGAGGCTCGATGGAAGTCGTTGTGGAAGGATCCCGTTCCAGCAGTCAAAACTGGCTGCTTGCGCAGAACATGGCGCTGGAAGAGCTTCCCCGGCTGAGTCCTGAGCAGAAAACACTGGCCGGGCGGCAGGGCATTCCGGAAGAAGCCTTTGCACGTAGCGCAAAAGCAAAGGAGCTGTCCCTCCCTGAGCTCGTCGCCAAGTCGGAAACCGTGGGTCGCTTGCTCGAAACTCTGGCACGGGAAAAGTTTTCCAGCGTCCACGTCACAGAGGTAGCGCTTATCACGTTTTATGGACGATTTGAGGTGAGGCTTGAAGTTGATGGCACCCCTTTGCGGTTGAGCGTCGATGAGGATCTGGTCGACAGTCTGTTACAGACGGGCTCGGAAGAAAGTGAAAGGCGCTTCAGAAGAGTTGTAGACCTTCATCTGCCTCCTCAATCGTCTTGAAGCTGGCAAAGCAAACAGCTACCGTTCTTCTTCATGACGACGGCAAGCAGGTACTGGCACTTGCCGCCGTCGCAGTTCCGGAATCCGGTAAGATTCTGGTGGAAGTGGAGGAGTCTGAGGACTTGGGCTTATGGATACGCCTCAAGCGCGAAGATGGCATTCACTTTTTTCTTTTACGGTGGGAGTACATCCTGGGAGTGGACCTGGAGGATGCATTCACGCGGGTAGTTGGCCTACAAAGCGAGAAAGGATTAGGATAAAGACATGCGCGAAATCGTAACGTTGGCCTGCGGGGAGTGCAAGGAGCGGAATTACTCGACAACCAAGAACAAAAAGACGACCACCGGTCGGCTTGAGTTCCAGAAGTTCTGCAATCGCTGCCGCAAGCACACTCCGCACAAGGAAACCAAGTAGATTCGGCGGCGGCCGGCAGTTTGCCGGCCTGCTCGACGGAACAAGATGGGGGCGTAAGCTCAACGGTTAAACTGTCGGTCTCCAAAACCGAACTTCTCGGTTCGAATCCGAGCGCCCCCGCCAAGCTGGAACCGAACTGAGCCGTAGCGTCTCGATGCTGTGCATGAGACAGGGAACGAGATAGGGAAATGAGCAAAGCAGTCGCGCTTCAAGCGCCGGATACTCCCCGAGAAAATGCCATCGTTCGCGGGCGGGCTTTTCTGAGCGATGTGCGCAACGAAATGCGCAAGGTATCGTCGCCGTCACGCGCCGAGGTGCAGTCCACGACCACGGTCGTGATTCTGGCTGTTTTTGCATTTGCGGCGTTTTTCTATCTCGTGGACTCCGTGCTCGGCTACCTGCTGACGCTTCTGCTCCACGCACTCGGCGGGTCTTAACCGCTTCCGGGCGGCCCATTCGGCTCGGAACAAAGGTCGCCAAGAGCGGCAAACAAGAGCGGCAAAGGGGATTCATGGCGGACATGCAACAGGACGAGTCAGTGGAAGCAGTGCCCGGGCTGGCGGAAACAGGGGAAACAGCGGTTGCGCCTGAAGCGGCTCCCCCGGTCAATGAGCGCTTCAAGTGGTACGTGATCCACGCCTACTCGGGCTTTGAACGCAAGGTCAAGGAAGCGATCGAAACCCGCCGTGATTCCTACGGATTGCACGAAAAGATAGGTCGGATCGAGATCCCGCTGGAGTCGCGTACCGAGCTGGTCAACGGCAAGAAAAAAGTGACGGAAAAGGTTTTTCTGCCGGGTTACGTGTTGATCGAGATGGACCTCGATAACGACCTGTGGCACACCATCAAGAACACCCCGCGCGTGACCGGGTTCCTGGGAACAGGCGACAAGCCGGTATCGATGAGCGCCGAAGAAGTCGCTTCGCTGCTCGACCGGTCGGAAGCGAGCAAGGAAAAGCCCTCGCTCAAGATCAAGTTCGACAAAAACGAGTCGGTGCGGATCACCGAAGGGCCGTTTGCCAACTTCAACGGTCTGGTGGATGAGGTCAATGAGGACCGTCAGACTGTCAAGGTGATGGTGACGATCTTCGGGCGGTCCACCCCCGTTGAGCTTGAGTTCGGCAAGGTAGAAAAAGTCGAGGGCTAGGCCCGCAGGCGCAATCTTCACATCAGGATAAGGACGGAAAACGATGCCCCCCACCAAGAAAGTACAAACCTACGTCAAGCTGCAGATCGTCGCCAACAAGGCGACGCCGGCCCCGCCGGTCGGCCCCGCGCTTGGCCAGGCGCAGGTCAACATCATGGAGTTCTGTAAGCAGTTCAATGCCCGCACGGCCAACAAGGAGATGGAAGGCCTGGTCATCCCGGTCGTCATCACCGTGTATGTCGATCGCACGTTCTCGTTTGTGACCAAGACTCCGCCCGCGGCCGTGTTGCTGAAAAAGGCAGCCGGGCTCGCCAAGGGTTCCGGTGTGCCGAACAAGACCAAGGTGGGCAGCGTGAGCGAAGCGCAGGTTCGCGAAATCGCGACCCAGAAGATGCCGGACCTGAACGCGGCCTCGGTCGAAACGGCGATCAAGAGCATCAAGGGAACTGCACGTTCCATGGGAATCGAAGTCACGGCTTGACGCCGCGCTTGCATTCTGTCTGATTGTCGGCGATACTCCAGGGACCGCCTTCCCGTGAGGCGGCGTCACCCGACCACGGCGCGAGCCTGTTCTCGCAGCGGTGGAAGACAAGGAAACCATGTCACAAAAGCTCACCAAGAATATGTCGGCTGCGCGTGCGCAGGTGGAAGCTCGTCCCTACCTGCTGACCGACGCGGTCCCCCTCCTGCAGAAAGTCCGGTTCGCGAAGTTCGACGAGACGGTAGACCTGACGCTTCGTCTGGGTGTGGACCCGCGTCATGCCGACCAGATGGTTCGCGGAACCGTCGTGCTGCCGCATGGGCTGGGCAAGACCAAGCGCGTCGCGGTCATCACCAGCGGCGACCGTTTGCGTGATGCCGAAGCAGCCGGGGCCGAGTTTGTCGGCGGCGAAGAGATGGTCGAGCGCATTCAAAAGGAAGGCTGGACCGACTTCGACGCGTTGATCGCGACCCCGGACATGATGAAGTCCGTCGGTCGGCTCGGCAAGGTGCTGGGTCCGCGCGGCCTGATGCCGAACCCGAAGACCGGCACGGTGACCAACGATGTCACGGCGGCCATTCGCGAGATCAAGGCCGGCAAAATTGAGTTCCGCACCGACAAGACAGCGCTTGTACACTGCCCGGTCGGCAAGATGTCGTTTCCGCCCGAAAAGCTGATCGAGAATGCCATGACTGTCATCGCCAGCGTCATGCGCGCGAAGCCGTCAGCGGCCAAGGGCAAGTACGTCAAGGGCATCACGCTTTCGTCGACCATGGGTCCCGGGATCCCGCTCGACGGTTCTGTGGCCGACACCGCCGCCAAGGCATAGTTCGCTCCCGGAGACAGCGCCGGCCGCGTCTGTCTCCCCAGGGGAGCCCTCCGCCGTATCGCGGGCGGATCATCAGCAATTGGGCCAGATCGATGGGGTTTTTCAAGCATGGCACTCACCAGGGCAAAAAAGGCACAAAAGATCGACACGCTTGCGTCCGAGCTTCAGGGCTCGACCAGCGCCATTGTCGGCACATTTACAAAGCTGACGGTATCGCAGGATTACAGCCTACGGCTGAAGGTGCGCGAAGCGGGCGGACGTTACCGGGTGCTCAAGAACCGGCTTGCCAGCCGCGCCTCCGAGGGCACCGGCATCGCCGAGGCCCTGCAAGGGCTCAAAGGTGTTTCCTCGGTGGCGTATACCAGCGGCGACCCTGTCGCGCTCGCCAAGGCGCTGTCGGCCTGGGTCAAGGAGAATGCCGAGTGGACGGTGAAGCTGGGTATCGTTGACGGCAAGGTCATTACCGTCGATGAGGTCCAGGCGCTGGCAACGATGCCGGCCAAGGAAGAAATCCTGGCGAAGCTGCTGTTCCTGATCAATGCACCGGCGCAACGGCTTGCGACGGTGATGGCCGCGACTGGCCGCGATCTCGCGGTGGTGGTGAACCAGGCGGTCGAGAAAGACAGGTTTGCGGCAGGGAGCACGGCCACGGTGCAGGACGGAGGCGCAGGGCCGGTCGCGGAGGCCGTGCCGGAAGCGTCCTCCACAGAGTCGACGCCGGAAGCCGCGGAGTCGACGCCGGTACCCGCGGCAGAGACAAGCGCGCCCGAAGCCGCGGCCAGTGTTGCCGCTGCCCCGGAGTCGCAGACCGAAGCCGCCTCGGGCGAGGCACCGGTCGAAGGGCAGTAGTCCGCACAGGCGGAGCGATCCGGCAGTCGGGCGCACAGTTTTCCGGGGGCAGGCTGCTCCGGACAGGAAGCAAGGCGGGCAGGCAGGATCGGGGTGCTGGTCTGGGCACATCGGAAACCGGGTTTGCCGGAGCAAGCCGGTCAAGGCTCGAGTGAGCTCTTGACACGATAGACAAGCAGGAACCGGGGCAACTCGGCAAAAACTCAGGTTGGGAATCAAGGGAGAAGAATATGGCGGATCTCGCGCAGTTGGAAGAACAGATTGTTGGGCTTACGCTGCTGGACGCGGCAGCCCTGGTCAAGAAGCTCGAAGAGCGTCTTGGGGTGTCGGCGGCAGCGGCAGCTCCGGTCATGATGGCGGGCGGCGGCGGCGCGGCGGCGGCGGAAGCGGCTCCGGAGCAGACTGAGTTCACGGTCATCCTCAAGGATGCCGGTGCCAACAAGATCAATACCATCAAGGCCGTTCGCGAAGTCACCGCGCTCGGGCTGAAGGAAGCCAAGGACCTGGTCGATGGCGCTCCGAAACCGCTCAAGGAGAACATCAGCAAGGACGACGCGGAGGCGATCCGCAAGAAGTTCGACGGTGTGGCCACGGTCGAAGTCAAGTAAGCGGCGCGGCGAGGAAAAGCCCCGGTTTCGATGCCTGGACTTTTCCTCAGCTTGCCATGGCCCTTGAAGTGCAGTAGGATCAATCTGTGCCTGTGCTTTCCGAGCAACCGCTTGGTGTTTACTTTCAAAAGTCTTGCCTAGCATCCCTCTCTCGCCACGGTCGCGAGTTAGAGGGTTTTTCTGTCTCTCCTGTGTGTCTCTCTTCACTCCTGGAGAGAGCAGGCAGCCATGCCGGATGCGGAAGGAAGCAGTCTTTCTATCGTCTTGAACTTATCAACCGTCACGATCGCGGCTTGTGTGCTGTTCAGCGCACGGGCTCTTTTGCGTCGGGGCCGGTCAGGCCCGGGCGCAATGCAGGTTAGGAAGTCCGAAGGCTGAAAAGGGGTTGCACTCGCACCTTTCAGCGCAGGGAATTGATCGGCAGGGCGGTTTTCCGTTGAACGAGGCAGCGGAAAGCAGTGGTCGCCCGGCAAAAGCAGGTATGCGCAGGCTGCGGGGTTCCGGGCAGCTTGTTCTCCACTCGTGTACCCGGGGCCACAAGAGGAGCCATCGATGCCGAACGAGACCCGCGCCCTTCGCAGCCGACTCGACTTTTCCAAGATCCCTACACCGATCCAGATCCCTAACCTGATTGAAGTGCAGCGCCGCTCCTATGAGCGGTTTCTCCAGATGGACAAGCTGCCGAGCGAGCGCGACGACAACGGTCTGCACTCGGTGTTTACCTCCGTCTTTCCGATCACGGATTTTCGCAACATCTCGCAGCTGGACTTCGTCGATTTCTCGATCGGTAACTGGGAGTGTAAGTGCGGTCACCTGAAGGGTCTACATCACCTTCGTACCGCCTGCTGCAACTGCGGCAACATGGTCATCACCGACCCGTTCCACCCGGGCGACGTGTTGTGCCACAAGTGCGGCACCTACAACAAGAACACCCCGGACTTCTGCAACAAGTGCGGCGACCCGGTCGGCCTGCAGCTGAAGTATGACCAGGCGGAGTGCGAAGAGCGCGGCATGACCTACTCGGCACCGCTCAAGGTGACCGTGCGCCTCACGATCTACGACAAGGACCCGGACACGGGCGCGAAGTCGGTGCGCGACATCAAGGAGCAGGAGGTGTTCTTCGGCGACATCCCGCTGATGACGCAGAACGGCACCTTTATCGTCAACGGCACCGAGCGCGTCATCGTGTCGCAGCTCCACCGCTCGCCCGGTGTCTTTTTCGAGACGGCCAACAACCGCACCTACTTTCTGGGCAAGATCATCCCCTATCGCGGCTCGTGGGTCGAGTTCGAGTACGACCAGAAAAACACGCTTTACGTTCGCATTGATCGCAAGCGCAAGTTCCTGGGAACCATCTTCCTCCGCGCGCTCGGCTTGCGCACGGACGAGCAGATCCTGCGCGCTTTCTACACCGTCGACACGCTGACCCTGCGGGACGGCAAGGTCTTCTGGACGCTGGGCGAAGACGTCGGCCAGCCGACCAACCTCGTCGGCGTCAAGCCGGCAAAGGCTGTCGAAGCAAACGGATCGGAGATCGTCGCGGCCGGGCGCAAGATTTCACCGTCGATTCTTAAGAACCTGCGCGCCGCAGGCGTGCGTGAGATCGAGGTCGAAGGGGCGGACCTGGACGGCGCGATGATCGCGTCCGACGTGCTCGACACAGAAACCGGTGAAGTGTTTCTCGAGGCCAACCTCGAGATGACCCCCGACAAGCTGCACAAGATCACGCAGGCCGGCATCACCGAGGTCAACGTTTTCTTTCCCGAAAAGGACGATGTCGGCAACATCATCACCAATACCCTGCGCCGCGACTCGGTCCGCAAGCCCGAAGAAGCGCTGATCGAGATCTACCGCAAGCTGCGCCCGGGCGACCCGCCGACGCTCGACACGGCGACCGCGCTGTTTGAAGGCATGTTCTTCGATCCGCGCAAGTACGATTTCTCGCGCGTGGGCCGTTTGAAGTTCAACATCAAGCTATATGAGAACCAGGACGCGACCTCGCTCGATCACCGGACGCTGACGCCGGACGACTTCTACTCGACGATCCGGTACCTGCTCAAGCTGCGCAAAAACATCGGCGCGGTCGATGATATCGATCACCTGGGCAACCGCCGCGTGCGCGCGGTCGGCGAGCTGATGGAGAACCAGTTCCGTATCGGCCTCGTGCGCATGGAGCGCGCCATCAAGGAAAAGATGAGCGTGTACCAGGAGATGTCGACGGCCATGCCGCACGACCTCATCAACGCGAAGCCGGTGATGGCGGCCATCCGCGAGTTCTTCGGCTCGTCGCAGCTGTCGCAGTTCATGGACCAGACCAACCCGCTCTCCGAGATCACCCACAAGCGGCGCTTGTCGGCGCTTGGACCGGGCGGCTTGTCGCGCGAGCGCGCCGGCTTCGAGGTGCGCGACGTCCACCCGACGCACTATGGCCGCATCTGCCCGATTGAAACGCCGGAAGGTCCGAACATCGGCCTCATCTCGTCGCTCTCGTGCTTTGCGCGGATCAACGAGTACGGCTTTATCGAGAGCCCCTACCGTCGCGTTCGCAACGCGCAGCTGCTCGACTATGTACAGGTGACCAACGCGGGTGAAAGCGGCCTTCGCGTCGGCGATCACCTGGAAAAAACCGAAGCGCTGTCCAAAAACGAGGAGCTGCGCGGCAGCGGCAAGCGCGCGATCGAGTACGAACCGTTCTCCTTTTACCTGTCGGCATGGGAAGAAGATCGCCACACCATCGCGCAGGCGAACGTGGAGCTTGACGAGGAGCTCCGCATCACGGCCGAGCTTGTGAACGCACGCCGCCAAGGCAACTTTGTCCTGGTGTCGCGCGACGAGATCGACTACGTGGACGTTTCGCCCAAACAGCTTGTGTCCGTCGCTGCTTCGCTCGTGCCGTTCCTGGAGCACGACGATGCCAACCGCGCGCTGATGGGCGCCAATATGCAGCGGCAGTCCGTGCCCCTGCTGGTGGCGGAAGCCCCGTTTGTCGGTACCGGCATGGAAGGGGTGACGGCGCGCGACTCGGGCGCGGTCATCTCGGCCCGGCGCAATGGTGTGGTGGACTCGGTCGATTCCGAGCGCATCATCATCCGTGTCGAAGGCGAGCACCACCCCACGCAGCTTTCACGTGAGGTCGGCTCCGACATCTACCAGCTCATCAAGTTCAAGCGTTCCAACCAGAACACCTGTATCAACCAGAAGCCGATCGTCCGCAAGGGCGACCGTGTGCTGAAAGGGCAGGTGATCGCGGATGGGCCTTGCACGGAGCAGGGCGAGCTCGGCCTGGGCCGCAACGTCCTGGTCGCGTTCATGCCGTGGCGCGGGTACAACTTCGAGGACGCCATCCTGATCTCGGAAAAGCTCGTGCGCGACGACTACTACACCTCCGTGCATATCGAGGAGTTCGAGATCGAGGCGCGCGACACCAAGCTGGGTCCGGAAGAGATCACGCGCGACATCCCCAACGTCTCCGAGCACGCGCTGCGTGACCTGGACGAGTCGGGAGTGATTCGCATCGGGGCCAAGATTCGTCACAACGACATCCTGGTCGGCAAGGTGACGCCCAAGGGCGAAACCCAGCTGACGCCCGAGGAAAAGCTGCTTCGCGCCATCTTCGGCGAAAAGGCCGGCGACGTTCGCGACGCCTCGCTGACCTGCCCTCCGGGCATCGAAGGCACCGTCGTCGACGTCCGTATCTTCTCCCGCAAGGGGCAGGACAAGGACGAGCGCGCGCTCCAGATCGAGACCGAACAGGTCGCGAAGCTTGAGAAAAACCTCGCCGACGAAATTCGTATTCTCACCGACGAGCGTCTCAAACGGCTTGAAATGATCCTGGGCGGCAAGGAGGTGCAGGCCGACCTCCACGACGAGCGCACCAACAAGCGCCTCTTGTCGAAGGGCATGATCCTCGATCGCGAAACCATCGAGCTGATCTCGACCAAGAACCTCAAGCGCATTCGCTACAACGACAAAGACCCGCGCGTGAATGAGCAGATTGACGAGATCGAGGAGATGACCTCGCGCCAGATCGATGTGCTGCGCAAGATCACCAACGACAAGATCGGCAAGCTGCAAAAGGGCGATGAGCTGTCGCCCGGCGTCATCAAGCTGGTCAAGGTCTACATCGCCATGAAGCGCAAGCTCTCGGTCGGGGACAAGATGGCCGGCCGCCACGGCAACAAGGGTGTGATCGCGCGCATTCTTCCCGAGGAAGACATGCCGTACCTGCCCGACGGCACCCCGGTCGAGATCGTTCTGAACCCGCTCGGCGTGCCGTCGCGTATGAACGTCGGACAGATTCTTGAAACGCATCTCGGCTGGGCCGCGTACGAGCTGGGCAAAAAAGTCGCCGCGCTCGTGCAGCAGCACCAGGAAGAGCATGAAGGGGCGAACAAGGTCCGCGAAGTCTTCAAGGAGGCTTTCGCGGGCACGGCCGCCCTGCGCCAGCTGCTCGAGCTCGACGACGAGCAGGTGATGCGCGTCGGCCTCGGCATGAAGCGCGGCATCTGGTTCGGCACGGCGGTGTTTGACGGCGCGCGGGAAACCGAGATCAAGGCACTGCTGAAGGCGGCAGGGCTGCCGAGCTCGGGCAAAACGGCGCTGTTCGACGGCATGACCGGCGACCAGTTCGAGCAGCCGGTCACCGTCGGCTACATCTACATGCTCAAGCTGTCGCACCTGGTCGACGACAAGATCCACGCCCGTTCGATCGGACCGTACTCGCTGATCACCCAGCAGCCGCTGGGCGGCAAGGCGCAGTTCGGCGGCCAGCGTTTCGGCGAGATGGAAGTTTGGGCGCTTGAGGCCTATGGCGCCGCCTACATCCTGCAGGAGCTGCTCACCGCGAAGTCCGACGACGTTTTTGGCCGTACCAAGATCTACGAGGCCATCGTCAAGGGCGAGGCGGCGATCGAGCCCGGCGTGCCGGAGTCGTTCAACGTGCTGATCCGCGAGCTGCAGGCCTTGTGCCTGGATGTCGAGCTGATGAAGCAGGAAGACCTCGACGGATCCAGGAAGCAGCCGGAGCCGATGCTGGCCGCCGCCGACTAGGTCTTTCGGACTGTTCTCGGCCGGGGCTTCGCGTGGGGTTGTAAAAGTCCGCGCGGAGCTTCGAGGCCGGCGATTTGATTTGCAGTGAAGGGGTTGCTGTTCCGTGAGCCATGCTCCCGGGGGCGAACGGCAACCCACACATACCAGCCCCGGGACCTAAAGCGCTTTCGGAGCGCCCGAGGAGGAACACCCGTGTACCGTTCCAGCCCATTTGAACTTTCCGGCCCGATCACCGATTTCGACGCGATCCGCATCCAGCTCGCCTCCCCTGAAAAGATTCGTTCCTGGTCGCATGGCGAGGTGACCAAGCCCGAAACCATCAATTACCGCACCTTCAAGCCGGAGCGCGACGGCCTGTTCTGCGCCCGCATCTTTGGCCCGGTCACCGACTGGGAGTGCCTGTGCGGCAAGTACAAGCGCATGAAGCACCGCGGCGTCATCTGCGACAAGTGCGGCGTTGAAGTCACGCTGTCCAAGGTGCGTCGCGAGCGTCTCGGCCACATTGAACTCGCCAGCCCGTGCTCGCACGTCTGGTTCTTCAAGGGCCTGCCTTCCCGTATCGGTCACCTGCTCGACATCTCGCTGCGCGACCTCGAAGCAGTGCTCTACTTCGAAAGCTACGTTGTGGTCGATCCCGGGGATGCGCCGGTCAAAGAGCGCGAAATCATCAAGGACGAGACCAAGTTCCGCGAACTCGACCAGCAGTACCGCCCCAGCGGTTTCAAGGGCATGATGGGTGCCGAGGCCATCAAGGAGCTGCTCAAGCGCGTGGAAATCCAGGAGCTTTCGATCGAACTGCGCGAGCGCATGAAGACCGAAACCTCGCTCCAAAAGCGGCTCAAGTACTCGAAGCGCCTCAAGGTCGTCGAGGCCTTCCGCAAGTCGGGCAACAAGCCGCAGTGGATGATTCTCGACGTGATCCCGGTTATTCCGCCCGAGCTGCGCCCGCTGGTTCCGCTCGACGGCGGCCGCTTCGCCACCTCCGATCTGAACGACCTGTACCGCCGCGTGATCAACCGCAACAACCGCCTCAAAAAGCTCATGGACCTCCATGCGCCCGAGGTGATTGTGCGCAACGAAAAGCGCATGCTGCAGGAGGCCGTCGATGCATTGTTCGACAACGGCCGTCGCGGTCGCGTGCTGCGCGGCGCGAACAACCGCCCACTCAAGTCGCTGTCCGACACGCTCAAGGGCAAGCAGGGCCGCTTCCGCCAGAACCTGCTGGGCAAGCGCGTCGACTACTCCGGCCGCTCTGTCATCGTCGTGGGCCCCGAGCTCAAGCTGCACCAGTGCGGCCTGCCTAAAAAGATGGCGCTCGAACTGTTCAAGCCGTTTATCTATCACCGGCTCGAGCAGACCGGCCACTGCACCACCATCAAGCAGGCCAAGGAAATGGTCGAGCTCCAGGAGCCCGTGGTCTGGGACATCCTTGAAGAAGTCATCAAGGATCATCCGGTGCTGCTGAACCGCGCGCCGACTCTTCACCGGCTCGGTATCCAGGCATTCGAGCCCGTGCTGGTCGAAGGCAAGGCGATCAAGATTCACCCGCTCGTCTGCACCGCCTTCAACGCGGACTTCGACGGCGACCAGATGGCCGTGCACATCCCGCTGTCGCCCGAAGCGCAGGTGGAAGCGAGCGTGCTGATGCTCGCCTCGCACAATATCCTGTCGCCGGCCTCCGGTCAGCCGATCACGGTGCCGACGCAGGATCTCGTCCTGGGTCTGTACTACCTGACAAAAGCCAAAAAGGGTGCGAAGGGCGAGGGCCGGGTGTTCGCCGGGACCGACGAGGTGCTGATGGCGCTCGAAGCGAAGGAAGTGGAAACACTTTCGCCGATTCGCCTGCGCTACACAGGCCCCGTGCTCGACATGACAACGGCCTACGACGACCAGGACCTGACCCACACCGAGCCCGTGCAGTACGACCGCCAGTTCATCCAGACCACGGTCGGCCGCGCCATCCTGAACGATGCCCTCGCCGACGGCATGCCGTACATCAACGGCCTGCTGAAGAAGAAAGGCATCGGCCAGCTGGTCAACTACTGCTACCTCAACCTGGGGCTTGAAACCACGGTCAAGATGCTCGATCGCATCAAGGACCTGGGCTTCCAGTACGCGACGCGCTCCGGCCTGTCGGTCGGCCTCGACGACATGGTCATCCCCGAGTCGAAGTACACGGTTGTGCGCGAAGCCGAGCAGCAGGTCGTCGCGGTCACGCAGCAGTACCTTGACGGCGCGATCACCAATGGCGAGCGCAACAACAAGGTCATCCAGATGTGGTCGTCGGTCACCGAAAAAGTCGCCGATGAGATGTTCAACAACATGAAGAACGCGGACAAGGAAGGAGCCATGAACCCGATCTACATCATGGCCGACTCCGGCGCCCGCGGTTCCAAGCAGCAGATTCGCCAGCTTTCCGGCATGCGCGGACTGATGGCGAAACCGTCGGGTGAAATCATCGAAACGCCCATCACGGCCAACTTCCGTGAAGGCCTGACAGTGTTGCAGTACTTCATTTCGACCCACGGTGCCCGCAAGGGTCTGGCCGACACGGCGCTCAAAACCGCCGACTCGGGTTACCTGACGCGCCGCCTGGTCGACGTGGCGCAGGACGTCATCGTGTCCGAGTTCGATTGCGGCACGTCCGACGGCATCTACGTCATGCCGATCGTCGAATCCGGCGAGATCATCGAGCCGTTGCGCGACCGCATCATCGGCCGCGTCTCGCTCGAACGCATCAAGGATTTCGAAGGCAACGCGATCGTCGACATCAACCAGGAGATCACCGAGGACCTCGCCTCGGCGATTCAGGCAGCAGGCATCGAGCGGGTCAAGATTCGCTCCGTGCTCACCTGCGAGTCCAAGCGCGGCGTTTGCATCCTTTGCTACGGGCGCAACCTCGCCTCCGGGCGGCTGGTCGAGCTGGGCGAAGCGGTCGGCGTCATCGCGGCACAGTCCATCGGCGAGCCGGGCACGCAGCTCACCATGCGTACCTTCCACATCGGCGGCACGGCCTCGCGGGTCAACGAGCAGTCCAAGCTCGACGCGAAAAACATCGGCACGGTTCGCTTCATCAACGTCGTCTCCGTCAAGTCGAAGTCCGGCGATACGGTCGCGATGAACCGCTCCGGCTCCGTCGCGATCATCGACGATCGCGGACGTGAAAAGGAGCGCTACCAGATCGTCTACGGCGCCAAGCTCAAGGTCGAGGAAGGCCAGCAGGTCGCGCTCGGGCAGTCGCTTGCCGAGTGGGATCCTTATACCTTCGCGATCCTGACCGAGGTCGGCGGAACCGTCCAGTTCAAGGACCTGCAGGAAGGCATCACGCTGAACGACGAAGTGGACGAGGTGACCGGGCTTTCACGGCTGGTCGTCTCCGACGCTCCGGATGAAAAGCGCCAGCCGACCATCCTGATCAAGGCCGACGGCAAAAAGGACAAGCGCTACCTGATGCCGAGCCGCGCTCACCTGATGGTGCAGGACGGCGAGGAGGTCTTCCCGGGCGATATCCTCGCGAAGATTCCGCGTGAAACCACCCGCACCAAGGACATCACCGGCGGTCTGCCGCGCGTGGTCGAGCTGTTCGAGGCCCGCAAACCGCGCGAAACGGCCATCATCTCGGAGATCGAGGGCGTGGTCCGGTTCGGCGAAGTGGCCAAGGGTCAGCGCAAGATCTACGTCACGGCGGAAAGCGGCGAGGAGAAGGAGTATTCCGTGCCTCGCGGCGTTCACGTCAACATCCAGGAAGGCGAAAAGCTGCGCGCCGGCGACCCCTTGATGGACGGTCCGCTGAACCCGCACGACATCCTGGCGGTGCTCGGTCAGAACGCGCTGCAGGCGTTCCTGGTCAATGAAATCCAGGAGGTCTATCGCCTGCAGGGCGTCACGATCTCGGATAAACACATCGAGACGATCGTCCGGCAGATGCTGCGCTGGGTCAAGATCGACGAGGTCGGCGACTCGAACTTCCTGCTCGAGCAGCAGGTGGACCGGTTCCGCTTCCGCGCCGAAAACGACCGCATCGCAATCGAAGGCGGTCGCCCTTGCACCGGCAAACCGCTGCTGCTGGGCATCACCAAGGCGTCGCTCTCGACCGACAGCTTCATCTCGGCCGCGAGCTTCCAGGAGACCACGCGCGTGCTGACCGAGGCGTCCATCAACGGCGCCATCGACAACCTCCGCGGTCTCAAGGAGAACGTCATCGTCGGACGGCTCATCCCGGCCGGCACGGGCATGGAGTACTACCGCAACATCCAGCTGTCGCCCGAGCTTGAAGAAGCGGCGGAACGCGTGCAGCAGGAGGTCGCGGCGCAGCACGAGGCCGAAGAGCGCGAGCTCGAGATCATGCGGCAGGAAGGCGAGGCCGAGGAACTGGCCGCGTCCGAGTAAGCCGCATCTTTCTCCCTACCGACAAAGGCCCGGCGCAAGCCGGGCTTTTGTCGCTTAACAGGACACGCAAGCGGCTGAAATCGCAACATCTTTGTAGTACTCTGTGGTGGCTTCCAAAGCTGCGAGCTGTTTCCGGCACGGAAGCCGGGCGGCGCAGGTCGCGACCGCGTCTCTCACAGCAGTACACTCCTGTTCCTCGATCCAGTACGGTGGTGGATGAAACAAAACAGCCGGATTGCCATTCTTGTCGTCCTTTTTCTATTCGCTCTGCTCAGTGCCGTCCGTCACTTTTCCTCGCCCGGCGCTGATCTGTCTTCTTCGTATTACGGCTGTCGCCTGCTCGCCACGCACCAGGCCGACCATATCTACAGCCGCGACCCTGTGAACTTCGACCGCGTTGACGATCCCGTCTGGGATCGACTGGCCGCGAGCACCGGCTTTTCCGCGACCCGTATCCTTCATCCCTACGTACAAATACCTTTGTGGGCGTTTTCGATCCGGCCTCTCTGCACGACGCTCAGCTTCCCCGTGTTCAACGACGTGTTTCTGTTTCTGCTTGCCTTCTCGCTTGTGGGCACCATCTGGCTGGTCGCCCGCTTCTGGGCCCGGCGCACGTTCCATCCGGGGTGGATGGCCGCTATCTGCGCCGCGCTTTACCTGACGGAAGCTTATAAGTACGCATTTATGCTCACGCAGACCCACATGATTGTTGTTTTGCTGACCATCGCCGCGCTGCTGCTGGCTCAGCGCGGTGTCCCGGTCTGGGCAGGGCTCCTGCTCGCGGTGGCGGCCGCCATCAAGATCACGCCCGCTTTTCTGTTGCTGTACTGGCTCGTCAACCGGCGAACCCGTGCCGCGCTGTCCTTTGTTCTTTTCTCTGTAGCTTTTGCCGCCGTAAGTCTTCTCAGCACGGGGCTGTCCTTGAACCTGCTGTTTCTCCACAATCTTTCTCAAATCTCCAACATGCTGCTGGTTTCCTGGAACAACCAGTCACTGGCGGCGTTTTTGCTTGCCGGACACTACCCGACCTCTGAGCAGCAGCTATGGCACAGCCTCCCGCTTCCTCCCGCCGTCAAGTGGCTTTCGACCCTTCTTGTGGCGGCGTTCACGGTGCTGGGCGGATGGCTTGATCGGCAAACGGAGCAGGCCAACAGCAACGCGCCCCCCTACGGGGCCGTGCTCGCCATTCTCGGTGCGACAGTTTTCTCGCCCCTGTCCTGGACTCACTACTACCTCCTTCTGGTGGTGCCGCTCATGATGATGCTGGATGAAACCCTGCGCCGGCGTTCGGTGGTGCTGCTTCTGCTGCTTCTCGCTGTTTTCACGCTGAACTTCGATACCCAGACCCTTGGGGGCATACTTCAGAAATACCGGCTCTTTCCTGTGATTCGCGCCCAGTTCTACAGCGGGCTGCTGACGATGGCGGGGCTTCTGGTGGTCTGGATGGAGCGCTTCCGTGACAGGCGACACATTGCTTCTATCGCCGTCAAGAGAAACTGACCTTTCATCCCTTCTCCACCGCGCCGCCGCCACAATCCAGCGCCATCTTAAGGAGCGCCATGCACCCGCAGTCTCGCGTTTCGTCCTCCCGCCTATCGAACCTTTGCTTTTTCGTCATCCTGGGAGCGCTATGCGCCTGGGTGCTGTCCCTGCCTGTTTTCCCGACCCAGGACGGCCCGATGCACCGTTACTACGTCCATGTGCTCGATTCACTGCTCAGCCATCGCGGCATCTATGACGTGTACCGGATTCGCCACCCGTTTCCGCCGTATGCCACCCAGTACGGCAGTCTCCTCGTGCTGTACCGGCTTTTCCCTTACGACCTGGCGGAGAAGCTGTATACCTGCCTGGTGCTCCTCTGCCTGGCGGTCGGGCTTCGCTTTGCCGCTGAAGGCGTGGGTCCGTCCGGGCGCTGGGTCTCGCTCCTGTTTGCCCCGGTCCTGTTCAGCTGGTCGCTGCTCATGGGTTTTTACAACTACACCCTCGGCATCGGGCTCTTTCTGCTGTGCATGGGTTTCTGGCAGCGTTTGCCCCGTCCGGAAGGCTGGCGCCACCTGCTCGGCTTTACGCTGCTGCTGCTATTGCTGGCCGTCACCCATCCGGTACCGATGCTTCTGCTGATTGCCTTTTGCGGACTCGACCTGCTGTTGTCCGCCGTCCTGCGCCCCCGCGATACTTCCGTCGCGCAATGGTTCAGCCGGCGCCGCCTGCAGCCTTTCGCCCTTTTGCTGACGTTTCTGGCCGTCTGCTATCCGCTGTTGGCCGTGGACAGCAGCAAAACTCAACACACGCTGTCCCTGATCCGCTTCAACCGTCAGTTCTTCACCACGTCGCTGCTGCTCACCGGCATCTCGCCCTACAACAGTCGGTCCCTCAATGTATGGATCGACGGCTACCGTCTTTGCCTGTACGCCATTTTCCTCGGAGCCATGTGGGTCGGCGGCAAAGCGGCATGGCAGGCCCTGCGCCATCGCCGGCCTCATCTTGGCGCCACTGCCTTTCTCGGTACGATCATTCTGGCTGCCGGCGTTTCCATTCTGCCGAACGAGGTCAACGGTTCCTGGGATTTCAGCACGCGACTGATCTTTGTTTTGTGGTTCGGTGCCTTGCTGGCGGCGTCCGCCGCGCCGCTTCCCACCCTATCCCGGCAGCGCCTGCTGGCCGTGGCGGGTGTCGTGGCTTGCGGGTTCACTCTCGTGGCGGCGCAAACATTTATCCGCCCCGCGGCCCTGGCCATGCATGCGGCGGAAGCGATGCCGATCCCGACAGGGGCGCCCGGCTCCCTTCTGCTCGGCGTTGACTGGAACGAAGAGTTGCGCTTCCATGACCAACTGGCCTTTGATCCTTACAAGTGGGCAGGGGTGCTCCCGTTTGTGCGGGAAAACGTTGTAGCCCTGGACACACCCTGGCTCGATCAGAAGATCTCTCCGCTGGACACTGTTCCCGGCGGTCCCGAGCTGGTTGCCGATATCGCCGATGGCCGCATGGGCTTCCCCGATTCCCCGGCCGTTCACGGTCGGTGCCTTCCTGCCTGGGGGGAGGCGCGCATCGTGCGCGAATCGTCGTTTCTGGTGCTGACAGCCCCTGTAAGTGAGCTTCAGCAAGGACTTGCCAGGCAGCTGACGCCGGAGGAGCAGGCCAAGTACAGCTGCCGGCGCGTGCTGCCGCGCTATCTTGTATGCACGAGCACAGCCCGATGAGGACACCCCTGAATCAATCCGAAAGTCAATCCAA
>CAXSBW010000016.1:17634-27180 GCA_964235795.1 uncultured Acidobacteriaceae bacterium
CTCGTACCTCCGCCGCGTTCGGCTCGCCCTGCTGTTCAGCCTGCTGGTCTGCCTCGGCCTGGCCGCCCGGCAGGTGCACCGGCCCAACCTGGCCGACTTCTACGTGTACGACGCCGCCGGCAAAGTCGTGCAGCAGCACCACAGCAAGGACATGTATGACGGGGCCGACACCGGCGAGCCGTTCGGTCTGCGCTTCGTCGACCGGCAAACGCCGCTTGGGCGAGCGGCCGGGAGCATCGGGCTCGACCAGGTCCGGCTGTATATCTACCCGCCCATCCTGGCCGACCTGGTGCTGCCGCTCTCGTACCTGCCCGCGCTCACGGCCGGCAAGGTCTGGCTCGCGCTCAATCTTGTGGCCTTGCTGCTGACCGCGTGGGTCATGACGCGGACACTCTCCATCCCGGTTCTTTCGCTGGGATCGCTCGCCCTTCTGGTCGGCATCTTTTCCATGTTCGCCACCGGTATGTGCCTGATCTGGGGACAGATCACCATCCTGCTGCTGCTGCTGTGGATGCTCGGGATCGACTGGTACCAGCGACGATGGTACGCCGCCTCGGCCTTTGCGCTGGCGCTCGCGACCGCGATCAAGCTCACGCCGCTGCTGGTGATCGTGCCGCTGCTGTTGTGGCGCGAGTGGCGCTGGCTTCGCGCCTATGCGGTCTCACTTGTGCTCCTGGTCGCGCTGATGCTCACCGTCAACACCCCGGCCTCCCTTGCCGATTACGTGTTTCACGTCATGCCGTCCATGTCGGGCGGCGGCACCCCCGACCTTGAAAACAAGTCGCTGTTGTCTTCGGTGCAGCTGCTCTACGTCACGCTGCGCGGCGGCAATCCCAACCCGGTCAGCATGGCTATTCCTCCGGTCGTCATCACGGCCGGCAAGCTGCTGTCGCTCGCCTTGATGGGCCTTGCGACCCTGCTGCTGGTACGAGTGGGCACCGGCATGCGCATGCTCGACCGGCGCTTGACGCTCGCGCTGTTCGCCTTGCTCTCAGCCTGCCTCGCGCCCATCTCGTGGAAGCACGCCTACGTGGTTGTCTTTCTCGCGCTCTCCTTCCTGTGGGCCGAGGCCTTCCGGCGCCGCATCAGCAGTTTCCACCTTCTCCTGCTTTCGCTGTGCACCATCGAGCTGGGCTCGTTCCTGTTTGACTCCATGGCCGTCAAGGCCACGCATGGGGTCGTCCTCGGCGTGCTCTCGTTTTTGGGGCCCGGCACCGGGATCCTGCTGGTCACGGTCAAACTGCTGCACATGCGCCCGGAGGATGGCTTTACCGCGACAGGTAGTGACGGCGAATCTGCAGCAGTTCGTTGAAAGCCTTGAAAAAGTCGAGCGGATGCACCTTCGACCCGGCAACATCGGACCACGCCGGCAGGGGATACTCGTAGATCATCTCGCGCACCGGCGCGGGGTCGCCGCCGTGCCGGGCCAGAAAGCGCGCCAGCAACTCCACATCGAAGATCCAGCGTGACAGAAACGGCCTGGCCAGCACGTCGGCCAGCTCCGGCGTCACTCGAAACAGCTTCGCCCCGCACTGGGTATCGTAGATCTGCATCCTGAGCACGCGCGAAGCAGCCGTCGCAAAGCATCGGCCCAGGTAGTGTCGGGCTCGCTGCCTGTGAATCTGCCGGCCCAGCAGCCGTACCCGCGCGCCGAAGACCATCGTGAGCCCGGGTGTGCCCAGCAGCACCCCCGCCAGGTCGGGAATCTGCTCCAGCGGCGTCGCCAGGTCTGCGTCCCAAAAGCCCGTCACCTCGCAAGCGCCCCCCGCGATGGCCTGGAGCATGCCGTAGCGAACGGCCTCCGCCTTGCCTGCATTCGGCTGCTTGTCGAAGACCCGGATGCGGTCAGCAAAACGCGACCGCAAAGCATCGAGGACCGACAGAGTGGCGTCGCTGCTGCCGTCGTTCACAAAGATGAAGTCGATCCCGGCGCCGGCCGGGCTTTCAAGAAAGGCGGCGAATGCATCGGTGCGCAGCCGCGTCGCCTCGTTGTAGCAGGGAATCACAACCACGGCGCGCGCCCGGCCGGTCGCGCCGTCCTTTGCCGGCACGGCCTGCGGCCGCAGCACCGAACCTGAACTCGTTGTCGCTTCGGCCAACCCGGTTCCGCTCCTGTGTGTCGATAGGGACGCCCAAGTATAGCCCGGCCTCCCGTGACACTGGCCTTTCGCAAGACATGTCTGTCACGGGTCGGCAGTGCCGGTATCGCCGAAAGCATTCACGGAAGCATCCAACCATCGATTCACCATTGTTTTGAAGGACTCATCCTGTGCGTAGAACCATCGTGCGTCAGACTCTTCCCCTCCTCGTGTGCAGTCTTCTCCTGTCGGCTTCAGGCTGTTCGAGCAGGAAAGCCGCGTCCAAAGACAATTTCAAAACGTCGATCGGCAACTACTACAACGCGCATCCGGAGTGCGTCTGGAGCTCTCCGGTCAAGTTTCCCGTGGAGGCCGATCCCAACAAGGGCGACGGAACCGCGGGCTATGATGCCCTGACCGATGCCGGCCTGCTGGCGCGTACCTCCGCTCAGAAGAAAGTTTTCATCTTTGGCTCGAAACAGGTCAACGATTACGACCTGTCGTCGAGAGGGCGCTCCGTTTGGACGCCCGACAGCACGCAGCCAGGCTACGGCAACTTCTGCTTCGGTCACCGCAATGTGCAGACCATCGACAACTTCACGACTTCGAGCGACAACAACCACGCCGAGCTCGCGAACGTGGACTATCGCTACACCCTCGCCGGGGTTGCGGACTGGGCCAAAACCGCCGAAATGCAGACCGCGTTTCCGACCATCGCCGCCGATCTTGCAGGCCCCAAGGTGGACAAGGCCACCCTGATCAACACGGACGACGGCTGGCAGGTTTCGCACGATTAGGCCGCTCGCCCAGCATGGTACCGTTAAGGCTTGGGCAGCTGCTTTCGGCTCGCTCGCGAGGAACACGTGCCGGCAACAGCGCTCCGCAAAACCGCTCTCAACGCCACCCATCGCGCCCTCGGCGCAAAAATGGTCGACTTCGGCGGCTGGGAGATGCCGGTCGAGTACGCCGGCATCACGGCCGAACACCTGGCCGTCCGCACCGCCGTCGGCCTGTTTGATGTGAGCCACATGGGCGACATCCAGCTGCGGGGCCCGCAGTCGCTCGATGCCGTGCAGCAGTTTTCGATGAACGATGCTTCGAAGCTCGCTATCGGCCAGGCGCAGTACTCCGCGATGCTGACGCCGCAAGGCACGTTCGTCGACGATATCGTCGTGCACAAGCTCGGCGAAAACGATTACCTCGTTGTCATCAACGCAGGCACCCGTGAGAAAGACTACGAGTGGATCCGGGCGCAGTCGCAGCCCTTCAAGTGCCACGTCTCCAACTACTCCGACCTGTACACGCAATTGGCGATCCAGGGCCCGCGCGCGGCTGCGGTGCTCGCGAAACTGACCGACCTGCCGCTGGCCGAGATCAAAAACTACTGGTTTCGCTGGGGCAAGGTCTGCGGGCTTTATAACGTCCTGGTCGCGCGCACCGGCTACTCCGGCGAGGATGGCTTTGAAATCTACATCCCGTCCGATGAACCGACGGGTGGGCGCGTGTGGAACGACATCCTGGCGGCCGGCGCGGAGTTCGGCATCCTGCCCTGCGGCCTGGGCGCGCGCAATACCCTGCGGCTTGAGTCGGCGATGGCGCTTTACGGACACGAGATTTCAGACACCGTCAACGTCTACGAAGCCGGGCTGGGCCGCTATGCAAAGCTCGACAAGGGCGTCGAGTTCACCGGGGCCGAAGCCCTGCGACACATCGCGGCATCCGGCGGCCCCACGCGCCGGCTCGTCGGCCTCGAGATGGTCGATCGCGGCATTGCGCGCGATGGTTACCGGGTCTTTGACGAAGCAGGCAATTTGGTCGGGGAGGTCACCAGCGGCTCGCCCGCGCCCTACCTCAAAAAGAACATCGCTCTGGCCTATCTGCCGGCCGACTATGCCGATGTCACGCCGCCACGCGAGGTCCTGGTCGAGATTCGCGGTGCGATGGTGAAGGCCCGCACGACCGCGATTCCTTTCTACAAGCGCCTGAAAACAACCGCCGCGGTCGCCGCGAAAGACGTAAAGGAGTAAGAGGCCATGAGCTACCCGCAGGAGTTTCGTTATACCCGCGAGCACGAGTGGATCCACGTGCAGGAAGGCGTCGGCACGGTCGGCATCACGGATCACGCGCAGTCCACGCTCGGCGATATCGTTTTTGTCGAAACACCGAAGATCGGGGCTCAAGTCGAGAAGAACAAGGTGTTCGGCTCGGTTGAGTCCGTCAAAGCAGTCTCCGACCTGTACGCCCCCGTTTCCGGCGAGGTTTTCTCGGTGAATGAAGACCTGAGTGCCGCCCCCGAAAAGATCAACACCGACGCCCACGGCACCTGGATCATGCGCCTGAACCTCAGCAGCCCGGCTGAGGTCGACACACTGCTGTCCGCCGCCGACTACGAGAAGTTCGTCTCCGAAGAAACCGGCCACTGAGACCCCGATAGCCGCCGTCCGTGCATCCACGCGCGCACGGCAATTCACGCTGAGGCAAAAACGATGCGCTATCTCCCAAAATCCGACGCAGAACGCGCCGCCATGCTCCAGGAGATCGGGGCGGGCTCGATCGACGATCTTTTCTCGACCATCCCCGAGCCCTTCCGTCTCACGCGCGATCTCGATATTCCCCGCCAGATGGGCGAGTCCGAGATCATCGATTACTTCAAGCAGGCCGCCTCGCACAATGCTGTCGGCTATGCGAGCTTTCTCGGTGCCGGCGCGTATCGGCATTACCGTCCCGTGGTCATCGATTCGCTGGTCCAGCGCGGCGAGTTTCTGACCTCGTACACGCCCTACCAGGCCGAGATCACGCAGGGCACGCTCCAGGCGATCTTCGAGTTTCAGACCATGATCTGTGAGCTGACCGGCATGGAGATCGCCAACGCGTCGATGTACGACGGCTCGACCGGCGCGGCCGAAGCCGCCATGATGGCGATCCGCGTGACCGGGCGCGACCACGTCGCGGTCGCGCGCACCGTGCACCCGGAGTACCGCGAAGTAATGCGCACCTACGCGCAGCACCAGGGCACCCGCCAGACCGAGGTCGGCTACCTGCCCGACGGAGTTGAAAACGGCGGACGGCTTGATCTGCAGGCGCTTGAGGCCTCGGTCACCACTGAAACCGCCTGCGTGCTCGTGCAGTCGCCCAACTTCTTCGGCGTGGTCGAGGACATTCCGGCCATCGCCGCAATCGTCCACGCGAAAGGCGCGCTGCTCATCGTGTCCATCGCCGAGGCCGTCTCGCTTGGAGCGGTTCGCCCGCCGGTCGAGGCCGACATCGTTTCTCTCGAGGCACAAAGTTTCGGCGTCGCGCTCTCCTACGGCGGCCCCTACTGCGGCGTGCTCGCGGCCAAGGAAAAGTACCTGCGCCAGATGCCCGGGCGGCTTGTCGGCGAAACAAAGGATAAAAACGGCCAGCGCGGCTTTGTTCTGACCCTTTCGACGCGCGAGCAGCACATTCGCCGCGAAAAAGCCACCTCCAACATCTGCACCAACCAGGCGCTCGTCGCGCTGATGGCGACGATCTTCCTCACGGTTTACGGCCGCGAAGGCATCCGCGAGCTCGCCGCGCACAACCTGTCCAAGGCCGACTACGCCGCACGCACCCTCGGCGCCGAAGGCGAACTGCTCTTCGCCCGCACGCCGCGCTTCCACGAGTTCGTCCTCCGTACCGACGAATCGCCGGAAGAGCTGAACACCCGACTGCTCGAGGAAAAGATCATCGGCGGCTTCCCGCTGGCCAAACACTACCCCGAGCTTGGCCACGCCGGCCTGTGGTGCGCGACAGAACTGACCACCCGCGCCGACATCGACCGCGCTGCCACATCACTGCAACCGGAACCTGCACTGGCCGCTACGCATTAAGGGCATTGCCCTGAGAAGTGGAGAAGGGCCGCCGGCTGGGAGTGCGGCTTTTCCGGCGGCCAAACACGGCCGTCTGCAAAGTGCGACTCGGCAGCAGGGCAGTGAGCAAGGCAAACAGCCGAATGGCCTGATACGTATGGTTTAAACCGTATCAGGCCCGTCATCGAATGCCGGAAAAAATCAGCCGTGAAAGTGACAAAGGAATCGAAAGTCGTCCCATAACGGGAAAGCGATAGACTGGGTTCAGCGTTTCAGCCAGGCGCAGGCCACCCGGCAGAACAGGGGAACGATGAGCACGGTCACTCCCGAACTAGAGCACGAGCCACTCGCACCGCAAGCCGAGCCCTTTGTCGGCACACCCCGCAAGGTCACCGCGCACCAGACGCAGAACGAAGCCCTGAGCTTTGAGAAATCGGCCCCCGGCAAGCGCGCGTACAAGCTGCCCCCGCTCGACGTGCCCCAGGTGGACCCCCAGGCCCTGCTCGGCCCAGCCGCCCGGCCCGAGCCCGCGGCGCTGCCGGAACTCAGCGAGATCGAGATCATCCGCCACTTCACGCGCATGTCCACCTGGAACTACGCCATCGACCTCGGCATGTACCCGCTCGGCTCCTGCACGATGAAGTACAACCCCCGCGTGAATGAGTACGTGGCCCGCATCGAGGGCATCGCCGAGGCCCACCCCTACCAGCCCGAATCGCTCTCCCAGGGATCGCTCGGGATCCTCAAAGACCTCGAACATTGCCTGCTTGAAATCACCGGCATGGACGCGATTACGCTCCAGCCTGCAGCCGGCGCCCACGGCGAGTTCACCGGCATCCTGCTCGTCCGCGCCTACCACCAGTCCCGCGGCAACGCCCGCCGCACCGTGATCATCCCCGACTCGGCCCACGGCACCAATCCGGCTACCGCGGCTGTTTGCGGCTACGAGGTCGTCAACCTGAAATCAAACGCGGAGGGCGGCGTCGATCTCGAAGCCCTGCGCGCCCTTGTCGACGAAAACACCGCCGCGATGATGCTGACCAATCCGTCCACCATCGGCGTGTTCGAAAACGAGATCGCGGCCATCGCCGAAATCCTGCACTCCAAGGGCGCGCTGCTCTACATGGACGGCGCGAACATGAACGCGCTGGTCGGCAAGACGCGCCCCGGCGACTTCGGCGTGGACGTCATGCACCTGAACCTCCACAAAACCTTCTCGACCCCGCACGGGGGCGGTGGTCCCGGCTCCGGCCCGGTCGCCTGCAAGGCGATTCTGGAGCCGTTTCTGCCCACGCCCGTGGTCCTGACCGATGCGCATGGCACTCACCATCTCGAGTTCAACCGGCCCCAATCGGTCGGGCGCGTCCGCATGTTTTACGGCAACTTCGGCATGTTCGTCCGGGCGCTCGCCTACATCCTTGCAAACGGCCCCGACGGCCTGCGCCAGACCACCGAGGATGCCGTACTGAACGCCAACTACATCCGCGCTAAACTTCAGGATCTGTACGAGCTGCCCTACAAGACGCCCTCCATGCACGAGGTCGTCTTCTCCGACCGCCGCCAGACCCGCAACGGGATCAAGACCGGCGACATCGCCAAGCGCCTCATCGACTACGGCTTTCACCCCTACACCACCAGCTTTCCGCTGATTGTGCCCGGCGCGCTCATGATCGAGCCGACGGAAAGCGAATCGCGCGAGGAGCTGGACCTGTTTATCGATGCCATGCGCCAGATCGCGCGCGAGGCCGAAGAAAATCCGGCCGTCATCCTGGCCGCCCCGCACTCGACCCGCGTGTCGCGCCTCGACGAAACCGGGGCCGCCCGCAAGCCTGTTCTGCGCTGGAAAGCGCCGCCGGCCTCCATCCCGCTCGTGCCCAATACCCCGGCAAGGGAGTGGTGATGGCGCGCAGTGTCTTTGAAGAGCGACGCGACGAGCTCGAAAAATACGAGTTCATGCTGGGCACCGAGCGCGGCCGTCTTGCCGTTTCACTCGACGTGCTGACCGACTCCCTGATCCTCATCGGCCAGCACGGCGTGTACTGCGTTTCCAACCGCAACCCTTCCAGGCCCGCGCTCGATCTGCAGGCCGTTCTGGCCGGGATCGAGGGCGCAAAGGAGCTCATCCAGTCCGCCATGGCCCTGCTGGAAAACCGCAAAGAAACAAGCCCCACGGTTGCCGGATCGTAGTAAGCGCGGTGATCGATCCCAGTCGGCACACCGCTGTAGTAGTCTGTTGCTGTGCGCGCCCGTAGCTCAGCTGGATAGAGCGTCCGCCTCCGAAGCGGAAGGTCGCAAGTTCGAATCTTGCCGGGCGCACCATCCTTTCAGCCTGCTCTGCCGCAAACAGCGTCCCGATCGGCCTGTGTTCCCATCCAGTACAGTAGTCACCAACGTTACATTGACAAGACTGGCTCCATGGTTGAACTTGCATGAGGGGGTCCCTGCGCGCATCGCTCTGCCATGGCATTGATACGGAAGCTCAGCATCGATAGAGAGTGGATCACCCTGCAGGTTTTCACTCTTTTCTGCTGGGTGATCGCTGCCTGTCTGCCGTCTTCCCGCTGGTATCGCGCCGCGCTCGCTTTAGCCCGCTGCCTGGCCCGCATCGCAGGCCGTTTTGCCCCGGCAGGTCACAATGTCACGGACGCTTCGCTGGTGCCGCGCCTCCTACACCGCTTCCTTGACCTCCTGGCACCCCATGGTCTCTTCCCCATCCCTGTCGTGGTGGAAGGTGAAGAACATCTCCATGCGTACGCCGCCCAGCCCCAGGGGTTTGTCTGCTGCTCCGCGCATATCCCCTTTGTCAAGCTGTTTTTGCCCATCGCGCGCAAGGTGATCGGGGATGAGCGGCAGCGCCGGATCGTCGCGCGGGAACCGGTCGGCGACAACCTGGTCATGGCCTGGAACGACGAACCCTGGAAGGCCATCCGCACCGATCACGCCGTCCTGCTGCACACGCGGTCGCTCCTGCGTCAGAACGGCTGCCTCCTGCTGGCCGTCGACAAGGAACAGGGCGAGTTCATCTCCTCCAACATCTTTCGCTTCGTCGGCAAAATGAACTCGCGTGTCCTGATGTGGTTTACCCAGCTCCAGCCGGATGGCAGGATTCTGCTGCGCATTCTGATCCCGCCGGGTCCCGGCTGCCGCAACGAAGAGGAAATTCGTGCCAACCTGGATCTTGTCGCCGAAAATGTTCGGCTGATCCTGCAAGGCGACACGATGACCAGCTTCACCAAGGCAAGCGCGGTCAGCGAAAGCTCCCAGGCTGGGCCGCATAGCCGCGATGTCCACCGGATCCAGCTCTACTCCGATACCCAGCTGGAAGCTCACATCCAACGGCTTCAAGGCTTGCTGCACGACAAAAGCAAGAGCGTCTCCCAGCGCGACCTGCTGCAAAGCCGCCTCGCTCTCATGCAGGCGGAACTGCGCGCCCGGGCCGAAGGCCCGGCGCGTGTGCGTCCGCGTGACTAGGGCATTTTCGTGAAGGTGCCGACAGCTGTGAGTGCGGCTTCGTACATACGCCGAGTCAGCAGCGACTGGCCCTTCCAAAGCTCACACCCTAAACCTGCATCCATACGACAACGGCCTAGATGTGGCAGGAAGCCGCGCCGCGCTTTTCCAGGTACTTCTGGTGATAC
>CAXSBW010000016.1:27280-29082 GCA_964235795.1 uncultured Acidobacteriaceae bacterium
GGCCTAGATGTGGCAGGAAGCCGCGCCGCGCTTTTCCAGGTACTTCTGGTGATACTCTTCCGCTCGCCAGAAGCTTTCCGCCGGCACTACCTGCGTCACGATCGGCTTTGCAAAGGCTCGCTGCTCGCCCAGGCGGCCGATCACAGCCTTGGCCACGGACTCCTGCTCCGGCGAGTGAAAAAAGATAACGCTCCGGTACTGTCGGCCCCAGTCCGGCCCTTGCCGGTTCAGCTGGGTCGGGTCGTGCAGGCTGAAGAACTGCTCCAGCAGGGTTTCGTAGCTGACCCGGCCCGGGTCAAAGCGCAACTCGACCACCTCGGCATGCCCGGTCCGGTCCGAGCACACATCCTTGTAGGTGGGGTTTGCCAGCGCGCCGCCCTCATACCCCACGGCTGTTTCCACCACTCCAGGAATCTGCCCGAAACGGACCTCCACACCCCAGAAACAACCGGCTCCAAACGTTGCTTTCTCCATCGGCACTCCTTTGACACTCAGGCATTGGATGAAACGGAGCCGGTTGGGGCTTCTTTTGCCATCATTCCCGCTTAGAGCAGTTCGTACCCCGCGAAAAAGTAGCCAATCTCAAAAGCAGCGGTCTCCTCGGCATCGGAGCCGTGGATCGCGTTTTCTTCGATCGAGGCCGCAAACTGTTTCCGAATGGTGCCCTCTTCGGCGTTGGCCGGGTTGGTGGCACCCATCAGTTGACGGAGGTCGGCAATGGCATTTTCTTTTTCCAGCACCATGGGAAAGATCGGCCCGGACGACATAAAGCCGGTGAGCGAATCGAAGAACGGGCGCTGGGCATGGACGTGGTAAAAGCCCTCGGCCTGCTGCTTCGAAATCGACAGCTTCTTGATGGCGACCAGCTTGAAGCCGGCCTTCTGAATCGCGGCGAGGATGGCAGCGGCATCGCCTTTGCGCACGGCGTCCGGCTTGAGAATGCTGAAAGTTCGTTGAGGCAAGAGTGGTCTCCTGGAGTGATCTGGGTGATGACGAAATGCTTCCTCAGTCTAAAGGATGAGGCGCAAGAGAAAGGGCGCAGCCTGAAAGCTGCACCCCTGTGTGTGCTGACTGCATGGATGAATCAGGATCGATGGCTGGGCTAGGCTGCCTCGAGTAGCTGGGGCAGCAGGCCCACATGGCTCGTTTCATACAGGGCCACCAGGCGCTGCCGCATCAGGTAGTACGAGGAAGCCGCCTCCTGCAACTGGAAGGGAACCGAAACCCAGTGGCGCCCCGTGACGATCTGCGACAGCATGCCCATCCGGATCCGGCGTACGGCTGAGCGCAGCCGCACCGCATCGCGACGCATGCGCTCGGCAACGACGGTGCTTTCTTCGCCGTTCCATTGCGAAGCATGCGAGGCAATCGCGAGCAGCAGGTCCGCATTGGCGCGCATCCTGTTCAGGCCCTGTTCACCGCCCAGCAGCTGCCAGATGACCTCCGGCTCCATTGCGATCTGCCCTTTGCGCGGTTCCAGGTAGTCTCGGGCCACGGATTGCAGGCCGTCCAGGTTGATCTGTTGCAGCGCAGACACCAGGGCACCCCAGCTGCGACCGTCCACCCGGATCGAGCGGCGTGTTGCATAGGACGCAATGGCGGCGAAGACGCAGAACAGGAGAAGGAGTGCAGCGATATGAAGACGAGGGTCCATGGTGACTACGATGACCTCAGTGTGTGACCTTGCCGAGATCGTATTGAACCCGTTCATGCAATGCAAGTACATACTTTTGCAAAGCGGGGGAAATCGGCCGGCGCGCCGGCTCCGTGCGCCAAAGCGAGACAATCCAGTAGGCGAGTGT
>CAXSBW010000016.1:29182-41461 GCA_964235795.1 uncultured Acidobacteriaceae bacterium
TCGGCCGGCGCGCCGGCTCCGTGCGCCAAAGCGAGACAATCCAGTAGGCGAGTGTAACGAGATAGGCCAAACTGCGTACGTAGTAGAAGGAATGGTAGTAGGAGCTGTGAGGTCCGATCGAGACCGCTATCCCTACAATCAGTACGGTTGCCAGCTGGTACACCATCAGCCCCTGCCCGATCGCCATTACGTGACTTCGCCAGGGAAGGCCGACTTCCCTGGCGGACAACATCATGGCAATCACAAGTTCGCAGGTCAACAGCCCTGTGAAAAATTCTGCTCGCAATTCCAGGGCCTCTGGACCGTGGATTCCTGAAGGCTCAACTAGCCATGCTGTCAGCAAAGCCGCAGCTGCGCCAATCAAGCCTGCAATTAACAATGGCTTCCAGGCAGCTCGGTTCCAAATGCCGGTCGGTCGTAAGACATTCTTCGCAATCTCGTAAAGTATGCCGAGTTGAAGCAGGAAGCTGGCAACGTCGAAGTATAGGTACCATCGGGCGTACGTTCGCGAAGTTCCTGTTGGATCAACAACATAAAGAGTGATGCCGGAAATCAAGTCAAGGGCTGCAAGTGCAAAGAGCGCGGGGTAGTCTGACCAGCGCCCTTTTGCCAGCATAAGGATGCACAAACAAGCGTCTAAAACGGGTCCAGTGAAAACTGACGCTTTGTCCACGACTTCAGCAATCACGGCATGCCCCTATACGCAGAGCCTACCAACAATCGGCTGCGGCTAGCCAGCACTTTCAGTCGAGGTGATTGCGCCCCACGGATTATGTGAACTGCCTGACGGCATCAAGCAGCCCCACGGACTGTGTGCAGTCCCTGTCGGCATCACTGCAACCTGATCCACACCGGAAGTCACATTTGCGCCCGCAGAGGTAACCAAGAATCCAAAAGCAGGTGCCGAAAGTGCGAGGATGGAAGCGGCGAGAACAGAGGACTTGATCAACTTCATGGGGGAATCTCCTGATGCGCGGTTGCGCTGAAACAAAAGTAGCCCTCCGCAAACCCTTTAGAAAGCTGCTTTTTGCTGTCTCAGGAGAAATCGCTCAAAATATGGCAGCTGGTTACCACGTGCGGTTACCGGCAATGCCATTGGTTACTACATTGATCCTAAGAAGGCGTCCAACGCAATCCCATAGTCCCTTGGCTCGCACGTCACTATGGTTTTCCACCGCACAATCCACCCCGCGGTCATGCCTCAATGGGTGCCTTTCGTTCCCGGTTGGGCGCAGCCGCAGGCTGGCACGGCATCCTGCGGAATGGCAGGCTGGGTGGCTCCAAAAGCATGAAGGACCGTCGTCCGCGGGCTTCTGAAGTGCGAAGCCCCGAACAAGGGGCTCAGGCGCGCCCGAGAACCCGGGCCACCGTCGCGCCGATCGCTGCCGGCGACTCCACGACCTCGATGCCCGCCGCGCGCAGCGAGGCCATCTTTTCAGCCGCCGTGCCCTGCCCGCCGGAGATGATGGCCCCGGCATGGCCCATCCGGCGGCCCGGAGGGGCGGTCTGCCCGGCGATAAAACCAACCACGGGCTTCCGAACATGTTCCTTCACATACAAAGCGGCGGCCTCTTCCGCGGTCCCGCCGATCTCGCCGATCAGCACGATGGCCTCGGTCTGCGGGTCGTCGTTCAGCAGCTTCAGAGCGTCCGTATGGGTCGTCCCGATCACCGGGTCGCCGCCGATGCCGATCGCCGTCGATTGCCCCAGGCCCAGCTGCGTCAGCTGGTACACCGCCTCGTAGGTCAGGGTGCCGGAGCGCGACACAATGCCCACCGAACCTTCCTTGTGAATGCGTCCCGGCATGATGCCGATCTTGGCTTTGCCGGGCGAGATCACGCCCGGGCAGTTGGGCCCGATCAGCACCGACCGGGAGTGCCGCAGCACGCTCCACACCGCGACCATGTCGTTGGTCGGGATGCCCTCGGTGATGCAGACAATCAGCGGCAGCCCGGCTGCGTTTGCCTCCAGGATCGCATCGGCCGCGAACGGCGGCGGCACAAAGATGACGGTCGCATTGGCCCCGGTCTCCCGGACGGCTTGCTCCACCGTGTCAAAGACCGGCCAGCCCTCGTGGCGTGTGCCGCCCTTGCCGGGCGTCACCCCGCCCACGACCACCGTGCCGTACTCCGCGCAGCCCTTGGCATGGAAGGTGCCTTCCTTGCCCGTGATGCCCTGCACAATCAAGCGTGTGTTCCGGTCGACCAGTACCGCCATAATGCTTTTCCTCTCGGGCGCTAAGCGCCCAGTTGCGTGGCCAGGTCGAGCAGGTCGTCGGCCAGGTAGTCGTACTCCGCGGTCGGCTCGCCGTCCTCGGTGGGCCGGCGGAGAAACGCCGTGCGCATGCCGGCCGCGCGCGCCCCGTCGAGATCGTAGGTGTGCGCGGCCACCATCACGATCCGCTCGGCTGGCGAGCCGACCAGCGCCACGGCGGCCCGGTACAGCTCCGGTGCCGGCTTGTAGTTGCGAAAGATATCGGCACCGAGGACCAGGTCCCAGGGCAGGCCGCCGTGTTTCGCCGTGTTGGTCAGCTGCCGCACGGTGCCGTTGGAGAGCGGTGCCAGGATGTAGTGCCGCTTCAAGCGCTCCAGCCCCGGCACCGCGTCGGGCCAGGGTTCCACGCGATGCCAGCCGTGGACCAGCAGGTCGCGGTCCTCGTCCGACAGGGCGTTCAGACCGTACTTCGGCAGCAGCGCGTCCAGCTCTTCGCGCTGCAGCTCGTCGAAGTCCGCCCACAGACGTTTGCCTTCGCGTACCGGCTCGATGGCCGGCTTGTAGCGCCCGCGCCATTCGACCACCAGGGCCTCCCAGTCGGCGGTGAGGCCGCGCTGTGCCCCGAACCGCTCGCAGCGCGCCAGCATCGAGCCTCGCCAGTCCACCACCGTCCCAAAAACGTCGAACAACAAGGCTTCGTACTGCGTGTTCGGGTTCATCGAGTCACCTCGACGACGCCGCGAGCAGCCGCGGCCACCACTTTTTCCGCCGCATCCTGCATCGTCTCTCCCACCTCGAATGCCAGGCCCGACTCGGCCAGGATCCTGCGTCCCTCCTCCACATTGGTGCCCTCAAGCCGCAGCACGATCGGCACTTTCACCTGGAGATTGCGCGCCGCCGCCACCACGCCTTGCGCCAGTGTGTCGACCCGCAGGATGCCGCCGAAGATATTGATAAACACAGCCTTGACGTTGGGATCCGACAGCAGGATCGAAAACGCGTTCTCAATCTGCTGCTGGTTGGCCCCGCCGCCCACGTCCAGAAAGTTGGCCGGCGAGCCGCCCGCATACTGAATGATGTCCATGGTCGCCATCGCCAGGCCCGCGCCGTTGACCATGCAGGCGATGTTGCCGTCGAGCTTGATGTAGTTCAGCGCGTACTTCGACGCTTCCACCTCCAGCGGGTCTTCTTCCGCGATATCGCGCAGCTCTTTCAGCTCCGCATGGCGAAACATCGCGTTGTCGTCAAAGGTCAGCTTGCAGTCCAGCGCCAGCAGCTTGTCGTCCTTCGTCGTGATAAACGGGTTGATCTCGAGCAGGGAAGCATCCGTCGCAAGAAACACGTCGTAAAGCCCGCGCATGAACTTGACCGCTGCCTGCAACTGCGACGGCTTCAGGCCAAGCGCAAACGCGAGCTCCCGCGCCTGGTAGGGCTGAAAGCCGACCGCCGGATCGATCGCGACCTTGCGGATCGCGTCCGGGTCCCGTGCCGCGACCTCCTCGATCTCCATGCCGCCGGCCTGCGAAGCCATAAAGACCAGCCGCGACTGCGCGCGATCCAGCACGATGCCCAGGTACAGCTCGCGGTCGATCGCGGCGGTTTCTTCAATCAGCAGCCGCCCGACCCTCTGCCCCGACGGGCCGGTCTGGTGCGTCACCAGTTGCATGCCCAGGATCTGCGAGGCGTACGTTTCCGCGTCCGCAAGCGTGCGCGCCACCTTGACGCCACCGCCCTTGCCGCGACCGCCCGCGTGGATCTGCGCCTTGACGACGACGCCCGTGGCGCCGTCCCCCATCAGGCGTTTCGCGACCTCAACGGCTTCGTCCAGCGTGTTGGCGACTTCGCCCCGCGGCACGGGCACGCCGTGCTCGCGCAAAATGCTTTTAGCTTGGTATTCATGAATTTTCATAGGAGGTTTGCCGGCACCATCGCGACCGCCTGATTGTATAAGCGCCCATGTGCGACTGTCAGGCCGAGGCGCCGCCGGCAAGCGCGGTTCAAGCGGCCGGCAGGAGCGTGTCCGCTACCATACGGGTGTGGAGACGGACGAGTTTCGCGCGCTGATCCGAGAGGTTGTAGAAGGCCGGCACCTGTCGCGGGCCGACGCGCGCGCGCTGCTGACCGGCCTGTTGAGCGGGCCGGAGACCGAAGGGTGGCAGCTGCCCCTTGCCTCATTGCTGGCTGCCCTCGCCGCGCGCGGCGAAACGGCGGAGGAGTTGTGCGGCTTTGCCGAAGCGATGCGCGCCGCAGCCACCCCGGTGCCGCTGATGCCTGAAGAGCGTGCCCGCCTGGTCGACACCTGCGGCACCGGCGGCGATGGCCTTCAGACCTTCAATATCTCCACCGCCGCGGGCCTGGTGGCCGCCGGCGCGGGCGCATGGGTGGCCAAGCACGGCAACCGCGCCGTGACCTCGATGTGCGGCTCGGCCGATGTGCTCCAAGCTCTCGGCGTACCGATCGAGCTCCCTCCCGTGCGGGCGGCGGAGTGCCTGCGCGCGACCGGCTTCATGTTTCTGCTTGCCACGGGGCTGCACCCGGCCATGCGCCGGGTCGCGCCGGTGCGGCGCGCTCTGCCGTTTCGCACGATCTTCAACCTGGCGGGTCCGCTTGCCAATCCCGCGGGGGCGGCGGCGCAGGTGGTCGGCGTGTACGGGGAAGAGCGCCTGCCCGTGGTGGCCGAGGCGCTGCGTCTGCTGGGCACGCGCCACAGCTGGGTCGTGCATGGGCGGGTCGAGGGCGCCAGCCCGAACGCGGGCTCCCGAAACGGACTGGACGAGCTGACCGTCACGGGCGAAAGCCGCTGGATCGCCGTCCGGGACGACGTGGTGCGCCCCGGCGTACTGTGGCCCGAAACGTACGGGCTGCGCCTGGCGAAGCTGGAAGAGCTGCGTGGCGGCGACAACGCGCGGGAAAACGCGGCGTTGATCGAGGGCATTCTGCGCGGCGAAGACCGTGGTGCCCGGCGCGAGATCGTGCTGCTGAACGCCGGGGCGGCGCTGGTGGTTGCCGGGCTTGCGCCGACGCTGGGCGAAGGGCTGGAGCGCGCGGCGGAGGCTGTGGACGCGGGCGCAGCCACGAGCGTGCTGCAACGGCTGCGGACATTTGAGCTTGCACCGGAAAAACCGGAAACGAATCGCAACGAGCCGGTGTCTACTTGAGCGTGTGTGGGGGGAGGCAGGATGAGCGCAAGCATCAGGAAAGCGTGGTTGGCAGGTGTGTTTCTGTACGCGACGGCCGCGAGTGCCGGGGCGCAGCAGGTGCAGGTCAGCGCGGCCAATCGCACCATTGCGATTACGACCACCGAGGAAGCAGAGCGCCGCGCGGACACGGCGGTCGTGCACATCGGCTACCAGCTGTATGGGGCCTCTTCTGAGCAAGTGACACAGCGGGCGGCGATTGTTTCAAAAGCGATTACAGACGCCGTGGCCAAAGCCGGCGTGCCGCGCGACGCGATTGAAAGCGACGGGCAGGGCACCGGGCCTGTGCAGGACTACCAGCAGCAGAGCCCTGAAGATCGAGCCGGGCGCAGGTTTCAGGCCCAGCAAAGCTGGACGGTACGCACGGGCGCGGAGGCGGCCTCCAGGGTGCTCGCGGCAGCCGTGGGCGCGGGCGCGAACCAGAGCGGGGCCATTGAGTGGTCGGTGGCCGATGACGCTTCGCTGAGTGCGGAGGCCGCGGGCAAGGCGCTCAAACATGCGCAGGCGATTGCGGAGCAGATGGCCGCGGGGTTGAGCGCGAGGCTCGGGCCGCTGGTGTATGCCAGCAATGAAGCTCAGTCGCTTGGCCGGCCTGTTAACGTCCGCGCGATGCAGGTTCAGCAGATGGATGCGATGGATGGACCTCCGCGTCCCCCAACCCTCAGCCTCGGCGCCCCCATGGTGCGCCGCTCCGCCACGGTCTCCGCTGTCTTCTCGCTCCAGTAGCGCCTGCGACCTCCCGGCCATACCAGCATCTGAGAGCAAGGAGAAACAGATGCCCCGTTACGGCTATCGCGAGCTGGAACCGCCGCGCGAAGCAAAAGAAGTCTATGAGCGCTGGCTCGAGTTTTTGGATCGCGAGATCGCGAAGCATGCCCGCCCCGCCCTGCGGCAGGAGCTGGTGCTCGACAATCTCCACCAGCTCCAGCTCGGCTCGCCCAAGGGCGGCCGGCTTAACTTCAATCTCAACTCCGAGCTCGCGTTCAACGTGCTCCAGCTGTCGCTCGACCCAAAAAACATCACGCTAGAGGCTGAGTACTACGGCGACATCGACGAGGAAAAGTATGCGTCCATTAAGCCTCTGATCTACTTCTGGCAGATGTTCGACCGCTCGCCGGTCGCGCTCAATCACTGGCTCGGCTTTCGCTTTCGCGCCATGCTGGGCCGGCACATCTTCAAGCACATTGGCAAAAACGTGAAAATCTTCCACGGCGTCGAGTTTTCGTTCGGCTACAACCTGACCATCGAGGACGACTGCGTGATTCACCGCTATGCGATCCTCGACGACCGGGGCGAGATCGTCATCAAGAAGGGCACGTCCATCTCGGACTTTGCGGCCATCTACTCGCACGCGCACGACCCCGTTGACGGCTCGATCGTCGAAAACCGGAAAACGGAGATCGGCCCCGGCGCGCGCCTCACCTATCACACGGCGATCATGGCCGGCGTGAGCGTGGGCGAGGATGCAACGGTCGGCGCGATGGGCGTCGCCACCCGTCCGGTCGAGGATCACTCGATCGTCGGCGGCATCCCGGCGAAGGAGATCAAAAAGAAAGACCAGGCGAAACGATTTGAGGGCGCCGAGGACGAGCAGCAGTCAGACGAGCAGCCGCGCGACGGACACAGGTGAGCTGCCGGGGTCGCCGTGCTAGCATCAGCCTGCCGCGCCTATGAACCCCCAAGAAATCGTTCTCAAGATCTTCGAATTTGTTCTGCTGCTGTTTTCGCTGTCGTTCCACGAGGCGGCGCATGCCTGGACCGCTTCGCGCCTGGGTGACCAGACGGCACGCATGCTGGGCCGCATCACCCTGAACCCTGCCAAACATATCGACCCCATCGGCACCGTGCTGCTGCCGCTCGCGATGCTGTTCCTGGGGCCCTATGGAGGCCGATTTCTGATCGGCTGGGCGCGACCCACGCCGGTCAACACCCGCAATTTCAAAAACTACGTTCGCGGCGACGTGCTGACCACCCTTGCCGGCCCGGGCAGCAACCTGCTGATCTCGGTCATTTGCACGGTGGTGCTGGTCGCGCTCGCCAAGGCCTCGCCTTCGGCCGAAGGGCTGGTGCGCGGACTGGCCTACGGCGGCTTCGACCCATCGCTGATGGACGCGGCCCCCGCCATGTTTCCGGCCGTGATCCTGCTTTACATGGGCCTGACGCTGAACCTGTTTCTGGCGTTTTTCAACCTGCTGCCCCTGCCGCCGCTCGACGGCTCGCACCTGATCCGGCACCTGCTGCCCACCCGCGCGCTCCAGGTCTACGACCGGCTGGGCATCATCAGCCTCCTGCTGATGTTTGTGTTCGGCGGCCGGCTGGTGAACCTGTTTGTGGCCCCGGCGCTGGCGCTGGTCAACCAGATCCTGCTGTCGGCCTGAGCGCCGCGCCTCCGTTCCCGGGGCATACGGCCTCGCTACAATAGGGCATTCCGACTTTGTTCTTTTGAGGTTCCGTGCCCGACGCCACCCCACTCGCTCCCCCTGCATCCCGCCGCGTCCTGAGCGGCATGCGCCCCACCGGCAAGCTGCACCTGGGCAACTACATGGGCGCGCTGCACAACTGGGTGCGTTTGCAGAACGAGTACGAGTGCTTTTTCTTTATCGCGGATGTCCATGCACTGACGACCGATTACGCGAATCCGGGAGGCATTCCGGGCTACACGCGCGAGGTTGCGCTGGACTGGCTGGCGGCGGGACTCCACCCCGAAAAATGCACGATCTTTGTCCAGAATCATGTCAGGCAGCACTACGAGCTGTTTGGTCTTCTCTCCATGATTACGCCCCTGAGCTGGCTCGAGCGGGTGCCGACTTATAAAGATCAGATTGAAAATCTGAAAGAAAAAGACCTCGCGACCTATGGATTTTTAGGCTACCCTCTGCTGCAATCGGCCGACATCCTGCTGTACGGCACTCCAGGCGGCTCGCTGCACGTGCCGGTCGGCGCGGACCAGGTCGCGCATGTGGAGATCACGCGCGAGATCGCGCGGCGGTTCAATTTTCTTTATGGGCCGACCGGTGCCGCGCCGGGCCTCCATGAGCGTGTTGAGCCTTCATCCGGGCCTGAAAACACGTTGCTCAACGAGCCGCAGGTCCTGCTCACCCCCACGCCCAAGCTCCCCGGCACCGACGGTCGCAAAATGTCGAAAAGCTACGGCAACGTCATCCTGCTTTCAGACCCCGAGCCCGAAATTCGCCGCAAGCTGAAGCCCATGGTGACGGACCCCGCGCGTGTGCGCCGGACAGACCCCGGCGACCCGGACAAGTGCCCGGTCGGCGATCTCCACAAGGTTTTTTCATCGGCGCAAACACTGGCCGACGTGTACGCGGGTTGCACCACCGCCGGCATCGGCTGTATCGAGTGCAAAAGCCGGCTTGCCGACGCGGTGGTGGCGGAACTGGCTCCCATGGGAGAGCGTCGGGCCTATTACGGGGGCAATCCTCGGCTTGTGACTGACATTCTCGAGGCCGGCAATGCGCGCGCCGCTGTCGCCGCCGAGGGGACCATGGTTTCGGTGCGCGAGGCCATGGGGCTCGCTTGAGCGACGAGGCGAACCATCCCGAAGCGCAGGCGGACCTGCAGCCGACCGAGCCACGAGAGATGGCCGTCGCCGGCGCGTTGACTTCCGAGCCGGCGACGACACCGCCCGTTTCCGCAGTCGGACCCTTCGATGGCGATCGAACTGTTCGACAGTCATCGAAACCGAAAACGACAGTTAAAACCGCCGCCCAGGCGAAAAAAGACCAGTCCGAAGCCGACCACCTGTTTCCTTTTTCCGTCACCGTCGGCCGCGTCTACGACGGCCCGCTCGACCTGCTGCTGGACCTGATTCGCAAGCAGGACATCGATATTTACAACATCCCGATCGCGCGCATCACGGCGCAGTTCCTCGCCTACGTCGAACGGCTCAAGGAAGCCGACATCGACAATGCGGGGGAGTTTATCTACACGGCGTCGCTGCTGATCCACATCAAGAGCCGCATGCTGCTGCCGCGCGCTGCGGCCGAGCCAAACGCCGAAGAGGAGGGAGGCGACCCGCGCCTGGAGCTGGTCGAACGGCTGCTCGAGCATGAGCGCTTCAAGAATGCGGCCCAGATGCTGCTGCAAAAGCAGCAGATCGAGGCTGCTACGTGGACCCGCCCCCAGCTGCGCGCGTTTCTGAACGACACGGATGTGGAAGGCGAGATCGCGGCCGATGTGCCCGACCTGGTGCGGGTCTTTCGCGACATTCTTGACCGCGTGCGGACCCGGCCCGTGCTCGACATCAACGAAGACGCAGTCACGGTGGGCGCGATGATCGACTACCTGCGCCGCCGCCTGCTGATGGAAGATCGCCCGGTCGCGCTGAGCCGGCTGCTGGCCGGTACCCGCTCGGAGCGCGCGCTGATCTCCGGCTTCCTGGCACTGCTGGAGATGGTGCGGCTCCAGGCCATCCTGCTGCGGCAGGATGCAAACTTCGGCGAGGTCTTCATCAAAAAGCAGGACGGTTTTGAGGTCCTGATGGAAGAGCGCCTTCGCGGGCTGAAGGACGACTGGCAGTAGACCGGCCAGGGCAATTCACACAATATTCATCTCCGCCTTGCAGAAGATTGATGCGGAACGTCACGGGGGATTGTTAGCGTCGAAGTTAGCGGCGCGACCAAGCGCCCACGAGGTTTCGCTTCCATGAGCCAGGCTTCCGTTTCCATTCCCAGACCGCAGCACAACGGGCACGACCCGGCCGACCAAAACCCGCTGCACAGCAAGATGGACAAAGGCCCGGGCAGGATCGGGATGATCGTTTTTGCCGTCGTTCTGCTCGGCGGCCTGGGCTACGCGGCCGGGCAGATCATCCATGACCTGGCCCGCTCGCCCCAGCCGACTGTCTGGCCCTATATCCTGCTTGGCATCGCGCTGCTGATCGCGCTGGGCTTTGAGTTCGTCAACGGCTTTCACGACACGGCCAACGCGGTCGCGACGGTGATCTACACGCACACGCTTGAGCCACACATCGCGGTGGTGTATTCCGGCATGTGGAACTTTATCGGCGTGCTCACCTCGTCGGGCGGCGTGGCTTACACGATCGTTTCGCTGCTGCCGGTGGAGCTGATTCTCCAGGTCGGTTCGGGCGCGGGCTTTGCCATGATCTTTTCCCTGCTGATCGCGGCCATTCTCTGGAACCTGAGTACGTGGTGGTTCGGACTGCCGGTTTCAAGCTCGCACACGCTGATCGGGTCGATCATCGGCGTGGGGCTGTCGAACCAGTTCATCAACGGCAAAAACGGCACCAGCGGCGTGGACTGGTCGACCGCGACCGGCGTTTTCAAGGCGCTGATCTTTTCACCGCTGATCGGCTTCGGCCTGGCCGCGATCTGCCTGCTGATCCTCAAGTTCTTTATCAAGAACCCGGCCTTGTACAAAGCTCCCGAGGGCGATGCGCCGCCGCCGTTCTGGATTCGCTGCCTGCTGATCCTGACCTGCACGGGCGTTTCGTTTGGCCATGGCTCGAACGACGGGCAAAAGGGCATGGGCCTGATCATGCTGATCCTGATCGGCACCGTGCCGACCGCTTATGCGTTGAACCATGCCATGGGCTTCAAGGAGGTCACGACGTTTTCAGCGATCAGTGAGCAGGCCGAGCGGGTGTTTGCCGCGCATGCACCGGCAGGCGCGCCGCCGGTCGTCACCGCGCCCCAGGCCAACGGTTCGCCGCAAACGCCTACGAACGGGCAGGCGCCCGACCCGACCGCCGCGGCGGCCCTGAAGGCGCAGGGCGGCCAGGACCGTACCGCGCTGCTCGACTACGTGCGGACCAAGCAGTTCACCCCGGCGACGATGGTCGGGCTTCAGCAGATGTCGGGCCAGATCGAGCAGGAGCTGCTCCAGTACAAGTCGCTGGCCAACGTGCCGCCGGCCCAGCAACGCAATGTTCGCAACGACATGTATCTGCAGAGCGAGGCGCTGCGCGAGATCGGCAAGCAGCATGCCGTGAAATGGACCGCACAGGAAGCGCCTGTGATTGCGAATTACAGGAGCAACCTGGATAAAAGTACCAAGTTTATCCCGAGCTGGGTGAAGGTGGCCGTGGCGCTGGCACTGGGGCTGGGGACGATGGTGGGCTGGAAGCGCATCGTGATCACCGTCGGATCGAAGATCGGCAAGACGCACCTGACCTATGCGGAAGGCGCTTCGGCCGAGTTTGTCGCGGCGGCCACCATCATCATGGCGAGCCAGTACAACCTGCCGGTTTCCACCACGCATGTGTTGTCGTCCGCGGTGGCCGGCACCATGGTGGCCAACGGCAGCGGGTTGCAGATGTCGACGGTCCGCAACATTGCGCTGGCCTGGGTGGTGACGCTGCCCGCGGCGGCGCTGCTGGCCGGCGTGCTGTTCTGGGCTTTCCGGCTGTTTCTGCACTAAGGGGCGGTTCTTCTCGATGGCTTCCCGGCGGCGCTTCGGTACGATAGACCGAAGCGCCGTTTTTTTCTCCGGCGCACGGCGAGGCTGGAAGACGAGTGGGTGTGCGCGGCAAGCTTGAAGCAGTGATCTACGCGGCCGAGGAGCCGGTGACGCTTCTGCAGCTGGCTGCACTGTTTGGGGAGGAAGCCCTGGCCGAGCGCGCCGCGATGGAAGCTGCGAAGCGCGGCACCCCGGAGAGCGAACAGGCGGTGCCGCCGGGGTTTTCAGACACGATCGAAGCAGCGTCCGATGAGACGGCTGAAGCCGTGCCCGAAGCCGCCGTGCCGGGGCGGTCGGGCGCGGAAGCGACAAACGAAGCAGACCCTGCTCCGGATGCCGCTCCGGACTTGGCTCTGGACTTGGCTCCGGACTTGGTTTTGGAGGCCGAGAAACGCAGTCTGCGTGTGCGTGAGCGAGCGCGACGCGAAGCTGT
>CAXSBW010000017.1:0-6922 GCA_964235795.1 uncultured Acidobacteriaceae bacterium
GGCTTGGGTCGGTAAAAGAATCATTCGTGGCCTACCCGCAGGATTCAATCAGGGAGTTGCTGCTGATCCTGCAGGCTGGGATCCATGTGTAGGGATGGGGAATGCCAAGTTGAAAAAAGAAGGCGACAAATACTGCTCAAGCCATTGTGGCGAGCGCCTGAGATACCGATTTTCTTATTGGAATCAATCGAACTTACTCTCAGGGGTCGAGCGATTGGTTGCGGGGGCTGGATTTGAACCAGCGACCTTTGGGTTATGAGCCCAACGAGCTACCGGACTGCTCCACCCCGCTCTTTGATAGTAGCAACGTCGCCGCCGTGGGTCAAACCGGCAGGCAGCTCGCCCGCCACCGGCAGGACGAGGCGCGAGGGGTGCTCGCTTGAGAAGTAGATCGTCTGCTCCGCCGGGCGGAAATCCTCCGGCTGCGCCGTCATGATGTTCGGCACAAAGCTTTGCGGGTTGCGGTCGTACAGCGGGAACCAGCTGCTTTGTACCTCCACCAGTACGCGATGGCCGGGCAAAAAGGCGTGGTCCACCCCGTGGAGGCTCCAGCGGTACTCAAGCGGCGTGTTGGCCGCGAGGGCTGTGGGCTTTTCAAAGCTCTCCCGGTAGCGCCCGCGAAAGATCTCCTCGGCCACCATCAGCTGGTAGCCGGCCATCCTGCCCGCTTTCGGGTCGCCCGGATACTCGTCGATCAGCTTGACCACCCAGTCGGCGTCGGTGCCTGTAGTCGCGGCCCACAGGTCGGCCTCCACATCGCCCGTCACCGTTAACGATTGATCCAGCACCCCGCTGCGCCAGGTGAGCTGGTCGGCTCGGGCGGTCGATGGGCGTTGATCCTCGACCAGCCACTGGTACCAGTGCGAGCCCTTGGCGCTGTAGGTGGCCTCGATGGGCCGAGCCCGGTACGGGATGGGGTGCGCCGGGTCGGCCGTATACCGGCTCGCGCCGCCGGCGTCGTCCATTCCGGGCCTGCTGAACGAAAGCGTCCGGCCCGCGCCCAAGTACATGGGCCGCGAGGTCACGCCATCCACCGGCGGCCAGGCCGCGTAGTGCATCCAGCGATTGGTCCCGGTCTGGAACGAGGTCGTGTTCGCGATATTCAACGGCGCATCCTTGAGGTAGTGCGCGAAAAATGGCGCTTCCACCTCCCGCTGAAAGCGGGTGCCGGTCGGCTCGCCCAGGTTGAGCGCGCCCAGCGAGGCGGCTGGCTCGCGCCACTGCCCATGGTTCCACGGGCCCAGCACCAGGCGCACGCTGCCGTTCCGGTCGCCCGCGTGCAGGCGCGCGTACTCCTGCTGCGGCCCCCACATGTCTTCCTGGTCCCAGTAGCCGCCGACTTCAAGCGTGGGTACCTGCGGCGCATGCAGGGAGTCCTCGACCGCGCGGCTCCGCCAGTAAGCGTCGTAAGCGGGGTGCGCGAGAAACGCCTGCCAGGTCGGCAGCTCCGGCGAGCCGGCCGCCTTGATATCGCCCGCGAACGAGCCGTTCTTCAGGAAGAAGTCGTAACCGTCCACCCCCGGCGGCAGGTCGGACACGGCATTCTCCTTGCCCCGCTCCAGCTCCAACCCGTAGTCGTAGCCGTAGGTCTGTCGAAACGCCCCGTTGTGGAAGAAGTCATCGGCCAGCCACACGTCGGTCATCGGGGCCTGCGGCGAGATCGCCTTCACCGCCGGGTGCGGGTCGATGCCCGCTTCCATCGCCAAAAAGCCCGGATACGACACCCCGGTCACGCCGGCGCGCCCATTGTTGCCGCCGACATGCCCCAGCAGCCAGGCGACCGTGTCGTAAGCGTCGGTGCTTTCGTCCACGTCCTGCGGGTACAGTTTCGGGTCGTGATGCGCGGCCAGCGGTCGCATCATCACAAACTGCCCTTCCGAGCCGAATCGTCCCCGGATGTCCTCCATCACAAAGATGTAGCCGCTGCGTGCCAGCTCTCCGTACTGGCTCGCGAGCCCCTGTGCCGTGTACTCGCGCGCGCCGTAAGGGGTACGGTTCAGTAAAAGCGGCAACGCTCCGCGCCGGTGCACGGGCTTCCACACCACCGCATGAAGCCGCGCGCCGTCGCGCATCGGGATCATCACGTCCTGCGCCATGTATGCGGGCACTTCAGAAAAAACGCTGGAAGCGGAAGCGAGAAAAAGAAGGGATGTCGCGAAGCGAATCGCCGTTCCAAACATGCAGCTACTCTAGCGCATGCTGCGCGCCCTGCTGCATGCATGGACTGTCCTTCCAGAACCGCTCACGGGTTGCGCCCGCCGGCCTCGCCTACCGGGTTTCACGCGAAAGGGCACGGCCCGCAGCGACCACTGCTTCCACCAGCGCCTGAAAATCGCGAGCGAGCGAGCGGTGATTCGTGATGGCGACCCGCAGCGCGAACACGCCCACACCGGCAAGCGTCAACGTCGTTCCGCTCAACACAAAACGTCCGCTCTCCTGCAAACGCACCAGGATCGCCCGGTTCAAACGGTCGAGATCGACCGCCGAAGACTCGGCAGGTTTCCCGACACCGTCGGGCTCGTAGCGAAAACAGAGGATGTTTGCCGGCCGGGAGGCGAGCATCCGCAGCTCCGGATGCTTGAGGATGCGCTGCTCCAGTGCAGATGCCTGGCGCATATTCTGCGCGATCAGCGCGCCGTGTTTTCCGAGCCCGTGCACGGAAAGCTGCATCCACACGCGCAGCGCCTTGAAGCCGCGCGAAGACTCGATGCCGAGGTCCGAGAACGACAGCTCACCGGCCAGCATGCCGCGCGCGCCCCGCTCCATATACGCGGCCTGCGAAGCAAACGCGGCCCGGTGCGCCGCCGGGTCACGCACCAGCAGGCAGCCGGTTTCAAACGGCAGCGACATCCACTTGTGCAGGTCGAACGCGACCGAGTCCGCCAGTTCCAGCCCGGCCACCAGCTCGCGACAGCCGGGCGCGAGCTTCAGCAGCGCGCCAAACGCCCCATCCACATGCATCCACAACCCAAGCTCGTCGCACAAGGCGCGCAGGGCCGGCAGCTCGTCGATGGCACCCGTATTCACCGTGCCCGCATTGGCGATTACGGCAAAGGGCACACAACCATCCGCGCTGTCCCGTGCGATGGCTTCGCGCAGCGCTGCCGACGGCATGCGCCCCTGCTCGTCAGCTGCAACGAGACGCAACGAGCGTCGTCCCATCCCCATCCACTCCACGGCCTTCGCGGCCCATCCATGCGTTTCGCTCGACGCATACACAAGCATCCGCGGCCGCCCGTTCAGGCCTTCCTCGCGCACGTCGAAGCCGGCCCGTGCATGCCGAGCCACCGCGAGACCCAGCAGGTTCGCCATCGTCGCGCCGCTGGTCAGCAGGCCGCTGGTCGCAGCGTCCATCCCAAGCGCTTCCGCAAGCCAGCGGATCACCGTCCGCTCCACATGCACCGGCGCCGAAAACCCGCCCCCGACATGCGCGTCGGCGGCGGATGCGATCATGTCGGCCAGCATCGCGACCGGCGTCCCCTGGCCGCGCACCCAGCCCCACGCGCGCGGGTGCCGGTTCGCGCTGGTGTAGGGCAACACGCGGCTCGCAAGCTCGGCGTACACCGCGCCGAGCGATCGCTCGCCCATGGGCGCGGGGGCCTCGTCGATCGCCGCCTGCGTCGAGGCCGGCATGGGCTGCCACGCCGGTTGATCGCGCAGCGTTCGCAGCTGCCGCAGCGTGTCGTCCAGGATGCGGTGCGCTTCCGCCGTCAACTCGTCCCACTCAGCCCCTGTGGACGGGTCAAGCGTCAGCTCGTTCTCTGCGTCGACCGTCTCATCGACCGTCTTCTTGTCCGGTGCGGCCTCCCGCGCCGGCAAACTAGTTGATGCGCTCATGCTGGTAGCCGGCCTCCTTGAGCGCTTCGCGAATGGCCGCGATATGCGGCGTCCCGCGTGTTTCCAGCGTCACGTCGATCACCGTGTTGCCCAGGTTCACGCCGTAGTACGCGCGGTCGTATGAGGTTTCGACAATATTCGCGCGCGCGTCCGCCAGGATGCGTGTCATGCCGTGCAACGCGCCGGGCCGGTCCGTCAAGTGGATTCTTAAACGCGTCCGCCGGCCGTCTTTCACCAGCCCGCGCTCGATCATCATCGCCAGCAGGCTCACATCGATGTTGCCGCCGCATACCAGCACCGCCGTGCGTTGCGGCTCGGCTCCGCCGCGGCTCAGCGAGGTTTTGTGCTGCAGCATCGCTGCCAGCGCCGCCGCGCCCGCGCCCTCCGCGAGCGTTTTCTCTTTTTCCAGCAGCAGGAGGATGGCCTGCGCGATCTCTTCCTCGTCCACCGTCACGATCTCGTCGACATAGCGCTCGACCAGCGGGTAGGTGAGCGCCCCGGCGCGCCGCACCGCGATACCGTCGGCAATGGTCGCCTGCGGCGGCAGCGTCACCGGGCCGCCCGCCTCGCGCGCACGCAGCATCGAAGGCAGCCGCTCCGTTTGCACACCGATCACGCGAACCTGCGGCCGCAACTCCTTGATCGCGCAGCCGACGCCGCCGATCAGCCCGCCGCCGCCGATCGGCACCACCACCGCCCCGAGCTCCGGCACCTGCTCCAGCAGCTCCAGGCCGATCGAGCCCTGCCCTGCAATCACCGCCGCGTCGTCGAACGGATGCAGAAACACCTGCCCGGTTTCCACGCTCAGCCTCATCGCTTCCGCGTAGGCCTCGTCGTAGTTGGCCCCGTGCAGCGTCACCTGCGCGCCGAAGCCGGCCGTCGCCGAAACCTTCACCAGCGGCGTCATCTCCGGCATCACGATGCGTGCCGCGATGCCGTGCGCCCCAGCATGAAACGCGACCGCCTGCGCGTGATTGCCGGCGCTCGCCGCGATCACGCCGCGCTGCCGTTCGTGCTCGCTCAGCGCGAGAATGCGGTTCAGCGCGCCACGCTCCTTGAACGCGCCCGTGCGCTGGAGATTGTCGAGTTTAAGAAAAATGGTCTGTCCGCACAACCCTGACAATGTGGCCGAGTACGGCGCAGGCGAGCAGAAGATGTGCTCCCGGATCCGCTCGCGCGCGGCCTGCACATCCCGGAGCGTCACCGCCAACTCAAGCGGAGGCACGCCAGGGAGTTCGCCAGAGAATCCGTCGGAAAGGGCCGGGTCGGAAGGCATGGTCCTAGTGTCGCCCAGCGCCATGGGGGGAAGCAACGGCAACCGACGCTGCCGCTCCTCGATCGCGCTCGACCGCGCTAGACGGCGGCCTGCACCACTGCCTTCGGCTCGTCGGGAGCGATCCTGTAGCCGCGCCAGCCGTAGTAAATGATGAACAGGTAGCACAGGAACGGCAACACCAGCGAGTGATGAATCCCGAAGTGGTCGGCCATCCAGCCCATCAGCACCGGGATCAGCGCGCCGCCCACGATCGCCTGCACCAGCAGTCCGGAGCCGCGGCCGGTCAAGGGTCCCAGCTCCGCGACGCCCAGCGTAAAGATCGTCGGGAACATGATGGAGTTGAACAGTCCGACGCACAGGATCGTCACCATCGCGAAATGCCCCGTGCCCAGCAGCGAGCACAGCACCAGCAGCCCCGCGCCCACCCCGGCCCACATCAGCAGCTTGTTCGACTGCATGCGCTGCATCAGCGCCGCGCCGAGAAAGCGGCCCACCATCATGCTGCCCCAGAACAGCGACACCAGCTTGGAGCCCTGCGACAACGGAAGATTGCCGATCGTCGGGTCGGCCAGGTAGCGCACCAGGAAGCTGCCGACGCTCACCTCCGCCCCGACATAGATAAAGATGGCGATGGCCCCCAGGTAAAGGTGCGGGTGGTTCCACACACTGTCCTGCTGGATGTTCAGGCTCGCCGGGCGGAAGTCGCGCGTGACCTCGAGCCGAGGAAACCGGTAGAGCGCGATCGCCAGCGCCAGCACGGCCACCGCGACCGCGATCACGATAAACGGCAGCTTGATGCTCGCCGCCTGGTGGATGCGGCTCGCGGTCAGCGCCGCGCCCTGCAGCGGCGCGGCCCCGGCAGCCGCGGCCTCCGTCACGCCGAGAATCAGGATGCCGCCTACATAAGGGGCCACCGTGTCGCCCAGCGTGTTGAAGGCCTGGGTCAGGTTCAGGCGGCTCGAAGCGGTTTCGGGCGGCCCCAGGATCGTGACATACGGGTTCGCCGCGACCTGAAGAATCGTCACCCCGGCCGCCAGCACCACCTCGGCTCCCAGAAACAACGGGTACGCGGCCAGCGTCGCCGCCGGCACAAACAGCAGCGCGCCCGCGCCCATCGTCAGCAGGCCGATCACCATGGTCCTCTGGTAGCCGACCCGCTCGATCAGCTTGCCCGCGGGCTGCGCGAAGAAGAAGTACGAGCCGAAAAACGCAAGCTGGATCAGCGAGGCCTGCACATAGCTGAGCCCGAAGATGGTTTGCAGGTGCGGGATGACCGAGTCGTTGATGACCGTGCAGAAGCCCCACACGAAAAACAGGGTGGTGACCATGGCCATGGCGCTGTAGTTGGTCCTGCCCGAAGCAGAGGTGGAAAAGTCGTTGCCGACGCTGGTGATCGCCATGTGCTGGTTTATGCCTTCCACGCGCATCCCCACTCGATAACCGGGCGGTGAGGTGAGCGAATCGCCCTTGATGCTACATGATCGGGCACAGCTTTCGCCCTTTTTGCATCCATTCAGGACAGGGTCGGCTTCCCGTTTTGAAACTTCTGCCCTCCTTCCCCGTCCCATTGCCTAGGCGAACGCGCTGCGCGCGCCCAGCTCCCTACCGCCGAGGAATCGTTTCCATGCGCCTGGTTGCCGCTTTCCGCCCCGCTCTCCGCCCCGCTCTCATGGCCGCTCTCCTGGCCGTCGCGTCCTTCTCGATCGCGACCTCCCCTTTCCAGGCCCAGACCCAGGCCCAGGCCCAGGCCCAGACCCCGAACGCCGCACCCGCCGCGCCGCCGCGTATCCTCGGCACCGTCACCGCCGT
>CAXSBW010000017.1:7022-8305 GCA_964235795.1 uncultured Acidobacteriaceae bacterium
CCCCGAACGCCGCACCCGCCGCGCCGCCGCGTATCCTCGGCACCGTCACCGCCGTCTCTGCCGGCAGCGTCACCGTGCAGGGAGAAGCCGCCGGTGCCGCCCCGGTCACGGTTCCCGTCACCGCGCAAACTCGCCTGCTGCGCACCGCTCCAGGCGAAACCACCCTGAAAAATGCCGCCCCGCTGGATTTGACCGACCTTGCCGTCGGCGACCGCGTACTCATTCGCCCCGCCGCCGATGGCTCTGCCGCGACCCTGATCGCGATGAAGGGCAGCGACATCGCGCAAAAGCGCGAAGGGGAGAGCGCCGACTGGCAGCGCCGCGGCGTCGCCGGCATCGTCGACACAGCCGACGCCGGCACCATCACCCTGAAAGCCCAGGGCGGCGCCCCCGCCACCACCATTCACGCCACGGCGACCACCGTCGTCCGGCGTTACGCGCCCGGCTCGGTCTCCTTTGCCGACACGGTCAAGGGCACACTCGCGGACATTCGCCCCGGTGACCAGCTGCGCGCCCGCGGCTCGCGTGACGACAGCGGCGCCGTGACGGCGGAGGAGATCGTCGCCGGCTCCTTCCGCAACGTCACCGGCACGGTGCTGAGCGTGGACCCGGCAGCCCACACCCTGACCCTGACCGATCTCGCCACGAAAAAGCCTGAAACCCTGCACCTGGAGCCCACCGCGCAGCTTCGCAAGCTGCCCCCTGAGCTGGCCGCCCGGCTGGCGCGTCGCGGCGGCGCAAACACCGGGGGCCCTGCCGGCGGCGCTTCTCCGGCCGCAAGCACAGGGGGCCCCGCCAACGGCCCCGACCCGGCAGGCAGCGCCACCGGGAACCCGCCCCGCCCCCACGGCGGCGCAGGCGGCGACCTGCTGGCCCGCGCCCCCTCCATCACCCTCGCCGACCTCCACAAGGGTGACGCCGTCATGGTCGTCGCCAGCGGTCCCGGCTCCCCACAGCCCATCGCCATTACCGTGATCGCGGGCGTCGAGCCGCTGCTGCAGGCCTCCCCTCAAGCCAGTGCCAACCTGTTTTCCTCCTCGTGGAACCTGGGATCGGGCAGCGGCTCGGGCGGCGGCGAGGGCGGCGGAGCGCCCCAGTAGTTTCTCCGGAAACGTTTCCACTCCGCCGGCGTCCAACGCGCTGAGCACACCCGCCAACTCCCAAACGTACCAACGCCGGAGGCCTGTGAACCGCTTCTCCCCCGCCCTGCTCGCCCTGTTCCTGCTCGCGCCACCCGCCCACGCCCAAACCCCGGCTCAAACGCCGGCCCCCTCCCCGACCCA
>CAXSBW010000017.1:8405-14302 GCA_964235795.1 uncultured Acidobacteriaceae bacterium
CCGGCCCCCTCCCCGACCCAAACTCCCGGACAAACAACCGGACAGACTCCCGGACAAACAGCAGGACAAACAGCCCCTCAGCCCTCCGCCGCTCCAGCCCCGGCTGCTTCCAGCCCTGCGCAGCCGACCGTATCCCCTGCCGACTCGACGCTACCCGCCCCCGCACCACCGACCGGCAGCGGCAGCCTCCACGGCCTGGTCGCCGACCCCTCCGGCGCCGTCATTCCCGGGGCCACCGTCTCGCTCACCGACGCGCAGGGCCACACCGTTGCCACCACCCTCTCCGGCGGCGACGGCAGCTACTCGATCGCCTCCGTACCGCCCGGCACCTACGTCATCCTCGTCAACGCCCCCGGCTTCGGCGCGCTGTCTACCCGCGGCCTCACCCTCGCGGCCGGTGCAGCCCGGGTCTTCAATCCCGTGCTGCTCATCCAGGTGCAGCAGCAAAATGTACAGGTCAACGCCGACTCCCCGACCATCTCCGTCGACCCCGATGCCAACGCCAACAGCGTCGTCATCAAGGGCGCGGACATCGATGCCCTTTCCGACGATCCCGACGAGTTGTCCAACGAGCTGTCCGCGCTCGCCGGCCCTGCCGCGGGCCCCTCCGGCGGGCAGGTCTACATCGACGGCTTTACCGGCGGACAACTGCCGCCCAAGTCCGCTATCCGCGAAATCCGCGTCAACCAGAACCCCTACGGCGCGCAGTTCGACAAGATCGGCTTCGGCCGCGTTGAAATCTTCACCAAGCCCGGCACCGACAAGTTCCACGGCCAGATCAACGGGCAAGGCAATGCCCGGCAGTTCAATACGGGCAACCCCTTCACCAAGAACCTGCCCGACTACAACAGCTACCAGTACGAGGGCAACCTGAGCGGGCCGCTGGGTCACAAGGCCTCGTTTTTCGTTTCCGCGCAGCGCCGCAATATCCAGGACGACTCCGTGATCAGCGCGTTCCGGCTGCTCGGCGAGGTCAACGGCAACTTCGCCGCCGGCAACTTTTCCAATCCCGGCGACTACAACGGCAACAACTACGCCACTCCCTTCCAGGACGCGGTCAACACCCCGCAAACCCGGACCAACGTGACCCCGCGCCTCGACATCCAGCTCACCGAGAAAAATTCGCTTCGCGTTCGCTACCAGTTCGAACGCAACACGCAGAGCAACCAGGGCGTCGGCCAGTTTTCGCTCGCCTCGCAGGCCTACAACAGCACCTCCACCGATAACGGCATCCAGATCGGCGACACCCACGTCTTCGGGCCGCGCGTCATCATGGAAAACAACATCAGCGCCGACTACGCGCGCTCCAATCAAAGCCCCGCCAACACCACGCCGCAGGTGCAGGTGCAGGGCAACCAGACCTTCGGCGGCCAGAGCGAACAATCCATCTCCGACCATTCCGACAGCTACGAATTCAACAACCTGACTGAGTTCGCCCTCAAGGTACACTCCATCTCGATCGGCGGCCGCATCCGCGCGACGCGAGAAGCCAATGCCGCCGACTCCTCCTTCAATGGGCTGTTTACTTTTACCGCGCGCGCCTGCCCGTCGACCGGCTGCCCCACGGGCGGCGCGGCCAATCCCTGCCAGTCCGGCGCGTCCGCCGGCGCGGGCTGCACCGCGATCTCCGCCGCGCAAAGCTATGCGCTCACGCTGCAAGGGCAGCACAATGGGCAAACCTTTCAACAGATCCAGGCAGCCGGCGGCGGCCCCGCCCAGCTGGTCTTCGTCACCGGCAGTCCCAAGGCCGCCGTCCACTATATCGACGGCGCGCTTTTCTACCAGGACGACTGGAAGTACCGGCCCAACCTGACCCTCTCCTACGGGCTGCGCTGGGAGTCGCAGACCGACCTGCACAGCCATAATTACTGGGCCCCGCGCCTCGCCTTCGCTTACGGCTTTATGCACAACGGCAAGCCGACCAAGGATGTGCTGCGCGCCGGCTTCGGCTACTTCTACGACCGCTTCGGCATCGCGCCCGTATTGCAGGTCGCGCGCGTCAACGGCGTGGTGCAGCAGGAACGGGTACTGCAAAACCCCACCTGCTACCTGCCCGGCGGCCTGCCCGACGCCGCAACCACCGAGGCCGCGTGCGCCGCCGACACCAGCGGCGCCACGTCCGCCGGCAACAGCAGCTCCTCGCCCGCCATCTACCGCCTGGGACCCGACCTCAAGGCCCCCGCCAACATCCAGGAGTCCGTCGGGCTCGATCACCAGCTCCTAAAATCCACCACCCTTTCGCTCACCTACATCCACTCGCACGGCTCGCACGCGCTCAACACCATCAACGCCAACGCCCCATACTTCCCCACCTACGACCCCACGCTCGGCAACGTATACCAATACTTTTCCGAGGGCGTCTACAACCAGAACCAGCTCTTCCTCAACTTCCACGCGCAGATCAACCGGTCGCTTTCGGCCTTCGGCTTTTACGGCCTGTCCTATGCGTCGGGCGACGTCAACGGCCGCGGCTCCTTCCCCTCCAACTCACTCAACCTGAAGCAGGACTACGGCCGGGCCGCCTTTGATGTACGCAACCGCTTGTTCCTGATCGGCACCTACTCCGCCCCGCATAACATCCGGGTTTCGCCGTTCGTGGTCGCGCAAAGCGGCAACCCCTTCAACATCACGCTATCGCAGGACCAGAACGGCGACTCCATCTTCAACGACCGCCCATCGTTTGCCCCGGCCGGCGCGACGGCCGGCAACATCGTGAAGAATCGCTACGGCTCCTTCAACACCGCGCCGACAGCGGGTTCAGCACCCATCCCCATCAACTACGGCAACGGCCCCAGCCTGGTCACGCTCAACCTGCGCCTGAGCAAAACCTGGGGCTTCGGTCGGCGCCTAGAGAAAGAAGGCAGCGGCGACGGGGGCGGCGGTCCGCAGCCCGGCGGTCCCGGCGGTCCTCCACGCGGTGTCGGCGGAGGGCGAGGCGGCCCGGGGGGCGGCGGGGGTGGGGGCGCGTTCGGCAGCAACGGCAGCACCGGGCGTCGCTACAACTTCACCCTCAACGGCCAGGCGCTCAACTTGCTCAATATCGTCAACTACGCCCCGCCCACCGGCACCATCGATTCGCCCAACTTCGGACGCTCCAACGCGCTTGCGGGGCAGGTCTTTTCCTCGCCCAACGGATCCGCTTCCCGCCGCGTCTTTATCCAGGCGACTCTCACCTTCTAGCCGCGACTTCCGAGGCGTCAAAACACAATTTGACGCCTCGAGCCCCTCTCCGTAATCTCATGAAACATGCACTCCACGCCTCACGCCTGTTGTCCCGCCTGTTGCTCCACTGGACGAGCCTCGCGCTGAGCGGCGACTGCCACCCATACCGCTTCCGTCACGAGCCCGCCCGGCCAGCCATTCCGCCCGGCGGGCTTTTTCATTCCATCGCATCCGCGAATCAAAGGACCCATGCCCGAGCCCACCGCCGCCCCCGCTCCCAAGGAAACCAAAGCCCAACGCGTCGAGCGCCTTAAAGTCGAGAACAACCCGTGGGACATCTTCGACGAGGTGCGCGGGTTCGCCCGCGAAGGCCGCGACAGCGTCGTGCCCGAGTGGGCGTCGGTCTACTTCAAATGGTGGGGCATCTACACCCAGGGTGACGGCGCGGGCGTCACCGGCGGCAAGGCCGGTGAAGGCTTCGCATCGGACTACTTCATGATGCGTATCGGCGCGCCCGCCGGGCAGCTCACCGCTGCCCAGTTGCGCACGGTCGCCGAGCTGACAAAGGTCCACGCACGCAATCAGGCCGACATCACCGTGCGCCAAAACATCCAGCTGCACTGGCTCACCATCGAGTCGCTGCCCGAGGTCGTCGATGCCCTCCATCGCGTCGGCCTGTCGCCCAAGGGGGCCTGCGGCGACGTCGTGCGCAACGTCACCGGCTGCCCGCTCGCCGGCATCGACGCCCACGAAATCTTCGACACCACCGACGTCGCCCTCGAAATCTCGCGCGAGCTCATCGGCAACGCCGAGTTTTACAACCTGCCGCGCAAGTTCAAGATCTCCGTCACCGGCTGCCCCCTCTGGTGCTCCTACCCGGAGATCAACGACATCGGCCTGACCGCGACCCTGCGCGAGGGGGAAGAAGGTTTCACGATTCGCGTCGGCGGCGGCCTGTCCAGCGACCCCCACCTTGCCGTCAAGCTCGATGCCTGGGTGCCCAAAGCGCAGGCCTTCGCCGTCACCCGCGTCATTGCGGAAATCTTCCGCGACCAAGGGGCGCTGCGCCAAAGCCGCGACCGCGCCCGCTTGAAGCAGCTCTTCCTCAAGGAAGGCTGGACCGCTGAAAGTTTCCTCAAGGAAATCGAACACCGCCTCGGCACAAAGCTCGCTCCAGCCGCGCCTGAAACCGTGCCCGACGACGTACTGCGCGACCACGTCGGCATCCACCCGCAAAAGCAGCCCGGCCTGTGCTCGGTCGGCGCGAGTGTACTGCGCGGCCGGCTTACCGGCGACCAGCTTGCCGCCGCCGCCGACCTCGCCGAGCGTTTCGGCTCCGGCCATCTCCGCACCACTGTCGGGCAAAACCTGCTTTTCGTCGATGTGCCGACCGATCGCGCGGTCGCCTTCGCGGGCGAGCTCGCAAAGGTCGGCATCAAGGTTGAGGGCTCGCAGTTCTGGCGCGGCGCGGTCGCCTGCACCGGCACCGAGTTCTGCAAGCTCGCCATCACGGAAACCAAGGGTTTCACCCGCTGGCTCGTCGATGAACTCGAAGAACGCGTGCCCGCCTTCGACCAGCAGCTGCGCCTCCATGTCACCGGCTGCCCCAACTCCTGCGGCCAGCACTGGATCGCCGACATCGGCATCGAGGGCAAAAAAATCAAGCACGAAGGCCGCCTCGTCGATGCTTACTACTTCTGCGTCGGCGGCTCGGTCGGTCGCTTTGCCGCGACCGCGCGCCCCGTCGGCTACCGCATCCCCGCGACCGAGGTACCGGAAGCCATCGAACGCCTGCTCAAGACCTACCAGGGCAAGCGACTGGGCGAGGGCGAAACTCTGCGCGAGTACTTTGCCCGCCACTCCAACGACGAGCTCCGCGCGCAGCTCGCCGGCGAAGCCGTCACCCCGGTCGACCGCGACGCCGCCGCCCCAGGCGTCGCCACGGATATGTAGCTCCTCTTCCTAATTCAACGTGCAATCCGGTTTTACTTCTTGCAACTGGCGACTCTATGTCCAGCTACAAAGCGAAAGTTTTGAAAACAGTAGCCTTCTGGTTCGGAATGTTCTCTTTGGCGTTTCTCTTTGAATGGACCTGTCACCACTAATCCTCATGGCGAGAATCGTGGCATGGCAACAGCCGTGTATGAAGCATCTGTCGGATCCATCGTTCAGCGCCCAAAATCGGAGACCCGCATGAGCCTGCTTCCCATCTTCCTCAAACTCGACGGCCGGCCCGCGCTGGTCGTCGGCGCGGGCGAGGTCGCTTCCGGCAAAATCGAAAGCCTCGTCGCCAGCGAGGCCCGCGTCACCGTAGTCGCGCCCTGGGCCCGGCCCGAAATCATGCGCCTGGCCGAACGCGGCGCGATCGTCTGGCACCAACGCCCCTTCGCCGACAGCGATCTGCACATCGACGGCAGAACCGTTCCGCACGCCGGTCCGGACGCCGAACTCGAAAAACCGTTCGTCGTCATCGCCGGCACCGACAACACATCTGTCAATCAGCATGTGTATCGCCTCTGCGCGGCTGCCGGTATCCTTTGCAACGCGGTCGACGATATCCCGCACTGCGACTTTTACTACGGCTCGGTCGTCAGCCGCGGCAATCTCCAGATCGCCATCTCGACCGCCGGCGAAAGCCCTTCCGTCGCCCAGCGCCTGCGCCGCGAAATCGACGCCCAACTGCCGCACGACCTCGGCCCCTGGCTCCACACCCTCGGCGGCCTGCGTCGCGAAGT
>CAXSBW010000017.1:14402-40852 GCA_964235795.1 uncultured Acidobacteriaceae bacterium
TGCCGCACGACCTCGGCCCCTGGCTCCACACCCTCGGCGGCCTGCGTCGCGAAGTCCTCGCCGCGTACCCGTCCGGTGACGAACGCAAAATGCTCCTGCACACCCTCGGCGAGCGGCAGGTATGCGAGTCCGACACCTGCCCGTCGCGACAGCTCGCACTGCCCCAGGCGCCAGCCAGGCGCGCGCCCAAGCATACCGTGATGGAAAAACCGGCCCGAACCACGACTCCGGCAGTCATGCTGGTCGGCGCAGGCCCCGGCGACCCCGACCTGCTCACCGTCAAAGCCGCCCGGCTCATCGGCAGCGCAGAGCTCCTGCTTCACGACGACCTCGTCCCTGAGGCCATCCTCGCACTCGCGCCCCCGTCGGCCGAAATCGTCAACGTCGGCAAGCGCTGCGGCCGCGCCGCCATCACCCAGCCTGAAATTCACGATCTAATGATCGCGGGCGCGCGCGCCGGTCGCCGCGTCGTCCGCCTCAAGAGCGGCGATCCCCTGCTCTTCGGCCGCGCCGGGGAAGAGATGGACGCTCTCCGCGCCGCGCAGCTCCCGTTTGAAGTCGTCCCCGGCATTACCGCGGCATCCGCCGCCGCCGCCGCCATTCCCTGCTCGCTCACCGACCGTCGCGCGGCCTCAAGCGTCCTGCTCAGCACGGGGCATCATGCGCCCGACGAAACCGCCAACCCCGAACCCACCCGCATCGTCTACATGCCGGGTCGCGATCTCACCGCCATCGCCCGCCAGTGGCGCGAGGCCGGGCTCCCCCTCGACTACCCCTGCATGCTCGTCTCCCGCGCAGGCCAGCCCGACCAGCAGGTCACCCGCACCACCCTGGGCCTGCTGCACGTCACCGCTCCCGGACCCGCGCCGCCGCTGCTGATGGGCGGGGCGGTTTTCCGGGAGCGTGCCAACGACGAAGAATCGAAACGTGGTCTTGATGAAGGATTTCGTGAAAGCAGCATGGCTTTTTGGACAGAATAGGTGCATTCTGCATAACTCCTTACCAGGATCCAGCTACCTTCCAATGGTCACGAATAAGTTTGTGAGTTACAGGCACTGACATGATAATCCAGACGCTGTCTTTGTCGATTTCGGCTTCATACTCGCCCGGGCCAAGGGCGGTGCAGCCTTTGTGATTTTCATAACACTTTAGGCGAGCATGGTCTCCATTCACAATCGCATTCACCATAAAGACCACATCTGCCGTTTTTACACCCTGAAAGGCTCCGATAAGACCCGCATTTTGATATTTAACTGCTCTATCTTCAGAAGGAGCAACAATCTCGACTTTCGCCGACACCTTAGTCGAAGCAAGCATAAGAGGAGAGTACATCGTCGTAATAAATATACCGAACATAATAGATTTCATCGTGTTGCTCCAAGAGATTACTTTCCGTGATCTTCTGAAGCAACAATAGAGAAAGACGAGCGGCAAGCCAAGAATTACTTGCAGGGCCGCCGCACGAAGGTAATAGCGATGGGAATTAACCTCAGCAGGTTGGGTAACGCAATCGAATCCCTCTACCCGACCGACAACACCGCTACCCCGGACCCCGGCATCGACAAGTGCCCGCCCTCGACCGTGATCCCCCCATCCGACGCCAGCAGCAGCTCGACACTTTCATCCAGCCCCGCCGAGTAGCCTTCCTCACCTAGCGCCAGCACCAGCACCACCCCGCCGCGCTGCATTGTGAACCACCGGTCTTCCTCGTCGAAGTCGATATCCACCTGCTCCAGCACCCCGTCCGTCAATTCGCGACGTGACGCGCGCAGCGCAATCAGGTCCTTGTACCAGCGCAGCATCTCGGCATGTTCCGGCTTCGCGATCTCGTCCCATTTCAGCTTCGAGTTCTCAAAGGTCGACGCATCCTGCGGGTCCGGCACATCCGCCGGGTCCCATCCAAACGCAGCAAACTCCTTTTTGCGGCCTTCCGAAACCAGCTTGCCCAGCTCCTTGTCCTCGTGATCGGTAAAGTACTGGAACGGCGTTGAAGCCGCCCACTCCTCGCCCTGGAACAGCATCGGCACAAACGGCGCCAGCAGTGTCAGCGCCGCCGCCATCTTCGCGCGCGGCATGTCCGTCAGGTGTTGCAGGCGTTCGCCCTTCGCCCGGTTACCCACCTGGTCGTGATTTTGCGAGTAGCCCAGAAACCGCCATCCCGGCAGGTCGTGCGCCGGCCGCCCATGCACCCGGTCGCGATACTCCGAGAACTGCCCGTCAAACACAAACGCCTGCGACAACGCCTTGCCCAGGTCCGCGAAATCGCCGAAATCCGCGTAGTAGCCGCCCCGGTCGCCCGTCAGCAGCGCCACGATCGCGTGGTGAAAATCATCGCTCCACTGCGCGTCGAACCCGTAGCCGCCGGCCTCCCTCGCCTTGATCAGCCGCGGGTCGTTCAGGTCGCTTTCCGCGATCATCACGTAGGGCCGCCCGGTTTCCGCCTCCAGCGTTTTCACCTCGGTCGTGATCTGCTCCATAAAATGGATCGCCGAACGGTCGTTGTACGCATGCACCGCGTCCAGTCGCAGACCGTCCAGGTGGTAGTCGCGCAGCCACATCAGCGCGTTGTCGCAGAAAAAGCGACGCACCTCGTATGAACCGCCGACCTCCAGGTTCACCGCATCGCCCCACGGCGTCTTGTGCTCGTCGTTGAAGTAAGGCCCGAACTTGCCGACATAGTTTCCCGACGGCCCGAAGTGGTTGTAAACCACGTCCATCAGCACCGCGAGGCCCTTGCCGTGCGCCGCGTCCACAAACCGCTTCAGCCCGTCCGGCCCGCCATACGAGTTCTGCGGCGCAAACAGGTCCACGCCGTCGTAGCCCCAGCCATGCTTCCCCGGAAACTGCGCGAATGGCAGCAGCTCAATATGTGTGATACCCAGCTCGCGCAGGTAGTCCAGCTTCCCAATCGCCGCGTCGCACGTGCCTTCCGGCGTCCACGTCCCGATGTGCAGCTCATAAATCACCGCGCTCGGATACGCCTTGGCGCGGAAGCTCCCATCCGTCCACGCAAATGCCCCGTGGTCCACCACGCGCGACGGCCCGTTCACCCCCTCCGGCTGAAACTGGGAGCGCGGGTCCGGCATGGAAAGATCCTCGCCATCCAGCAGGAACTGGTATTCGGTCCCCGGCCCGGCCTCGTCTATGTCTGCCGTCCACCACCCGCCCTCGTCCGGGTTCATCGTGTGCTTCGCGTTCCCGACCTTCACATCCGCCGACTCGGCCTTCGGTGCCCATACTCGAAACGTGTGCATGCTTTTCCTTGTTCTCCCGTTTAAGTAGATGCAGGGTTGTTCGCCTGGCTCGGGCTTACGCCTCGGCCGGGGTCGCCGGTGCGCGGGTCCAGCTCCGGCGTAGCGGTCGGTGCCGTTTCAGCCCGCGCCTGCACTTCGGTATGCTGCTCCTGCCGCTTTCTCACGTGCAGCCCACTGCCGCCTTCCAGGTCGAAAATCGCGTTCACCATCGCAATATGCGAGAACGCCTGCGGAAAGTTCCCCACCTGCCGCTTGGCCTTGGTGTCATACTCCTCCGACAACAAACCCAGGTCGTTGCGCAGCGACAGCAGCTCCTCCATCAAGCGGCGCGCATCCGCTTCCCGGCCGATCATCTTCAAGCACGACACCAGCCAGAACGAGCACGCCACAAACGCACCTTCTCCTTCCGGCAGCCCGTCGCTCGATCCGCCGGTGTCGTAGCGCAGCAGCAGCCCGTCCCGCATCAGTGTCTTTTCAATCGCCTCGATCGTTCCTTTCACGCGCGGGTCCGTCGGCGGCAAAAATCCCAGCATCGGCATCAGCAGCAGCGACGAGTCCAGCTCTTCGCCGCCATACACCTGCGTAAACGCATTCAGCTTTCCATTGAAGCCTTTTTCGCAAACCTCCGCATGCACCTGCTCCCGCGTCGCCCGCCACTTCTCCAGCGGCACATCGTTGCCCGTGTGCTCCGCGATCCGGATCGCCCGGTCCAGCGCCACCCACACCATCATCTTTGAGTACACAAAGTGCTGCGCCCCGCTGCGCGTCTCCCAGATCCCCTGGTCCGGCTGCTCCCACACGGTCAGCAGGTGATCGGTCAACAACTGTTGCAGGTGCAGGTCCACCCGGCGCGGCGCCTTCACCCCGGCCAGCGCGTGGAAAAACGCATCCATCACCTCACCGTAAATATCCAGCTGCAACTGCTTCGCGGCCGCATTGCCGATCCGCACCGGCTTTGACCCCTCGTAGCCCGCGAGCCAGTCCACCTCCCACTCCAGCAGGTGGCGCTCGCCGGCAATGCCGTACATGATCTGCAACTGCTCCGGACTGCCGGCGATCGCGCGCAGCAGCCAGTCCTGCCACGCTTCGGCTTCCTTGTAAAAGCCGCCGTTCATCAGGGCCAGCAGCGTAAAGGTTGAGTCGCGCAGCCAGCAGTACCGGTAGTCCCAGTTGCGCGGTCCGCCCAGCTGCTCCGGCAAGGAGGTCGTCACCGCCGCCACCACGCCGCCCGTCGGACGATACGTCAGCGCTTTCAGCGTGATCAGCGAGCGCTGCACTGCTTCCGTGTACGGCCCGGCGGGTGTGCATTTCGCGGTCCACTCCGCCCAGTAACGCTTGGCTTCTTCCAGCTCCTCATCCGGGTCGATCGCCGGCGGCTCCGGCTCCGCCGAGTGCCCGTACGACAACGTCAGCCACACATGGCTGCCCTGGCTCACGGTAAAGGTCGTTTCGGTTTTCTGGTCCTGCCCGTGCGTTTCCAGGTCCGTGCGCAGCAACGCCATGTGCGGTCCGGCAATCGCACGCGTCGCATGGTTCTCATGCGTCACCCACGGCACGGAGCACCCGTAATCGAAGCGCAGCACCAATTCCATGTGCATGCGCGCTTCCCCGGCCAGGCACTGCACCTTGCGCGCGATATGCGAGTGGCCGCCGCGCGCCGGCATAAAGTCCGTCACGCACACAACGTCGCTGCCGCGCGTCCACTTCGTTTCCAGTACCAGCGTCTGCGGCAGGTAGCGCCGCGTCGCGGTCCACTGGTCGTCCTTTGAGCCCGGCCCCGGCTGCACCGGTGCCACCAGCCAGCGCCCGTTCTCTTCCGTGCCCAGCAGCGACGCAAAGCAGGCGTCCGACGCGAAGTTCGGCCAGCACAGCCAGTCGATCGATCCGTCCCTGCCGACCAGCGCCGCCGTTTCACAATCGCCGATTACCCCGTAATCCTCAATCCTCTGCGCCATCGCAACCCTCTCGGGCTGTGGGATGCGACTTCCCGCCCGAGGAGCTTCTACTCCCACTCGATGGTTCCCGGCGGCTTCGACGTGATGTCGTACACCACGCGGTTGATCCCCCGCACCTCGTTCACAATCCTGTTTGAAATCCGGCCCAGTACCTCGTACGGCAGCATCACCCAGTCCGCCGTCATCCCGTCCTCCGAGTGCACCGCCCGAATCGCGCAGGCGTCGGCATAGGTCCGCTGGTCGCCCATCACCCCCACGCTGCGCACCGGCAGCAACACCGCGAACGCCTGCCAAATCTGCCCGTACAGCCCCGCGCGCTTGATCTCGTCCACCACGATCTCGTCGGCTTCCCCCAGCGTCGCCACCCGCTCCGCCGTCACCTCCCCCAGGATCCTTACCGCCAAACCCGGCCCCGGAAACGGCTGCCGCCCCAGAATGTCCTCCGGCATCCCCAGGTCGCGGCCGATCCGCCGGACCTCGTCCTTGAACAAATCCCGCAGCGGCTCGATCAGCTTCAGCTTCATGCCTTCCGGCAGCCCGCCCACGTTGTGGTGGCTCTTGATCACGTGCGACGGCCCATGCACCGACGCCGACTCGATCACATCCGGGTACAGCGTTCCCTGCACCAGCCAGGCGACCTCCGAAGCACCATCCGCCGCCTGCAAAGCAATCCGCGCCGCTTCCTCGTCGAACACCTCGATAAACTCCCGCCCGATCGCCTTGCGCTTCGTTTCGGGGTCCGTCACCCCGGCCAGCCTGCTCAAAAATCGATCCCGCGCATCCACCGCCACCAGGTTCAGCCCCAGCTTGCCGCGCAGGTTTTCCTGCACCTTTTCAAACTCGCCCTTGCGCAGCACCCCGTTGTCCACAAACACGCACGTGAGCTGGTCGCCGATCGCCCGGTGCACCAGCACGGCTGCCACCGACGAGTCCACCCCACCCGAGATCGCGCAGATCGCACGGCCCGTCCCTACGCGCGCGCGAATCGTCGCCGTCGTTTCCTCGATAAAGTGGCGCGGTGTCCAGTCCGCCGTCGCCCCGCATACGCCCAGCGCGAAGTTCCGCAGCAGCTCGGTCCCCTGCCGCGTGTGCCCCACCTCCGGGTGAAACTGCACCGCCCAGATCCGCTGCGCCGGGTTCTCAATCCCGGCCAGCGCATGCGCCGTCCGCGCGGTCACGTGGAAGCCTTCCGGCAGCGCCAACGCTTCATCCCCGTGCGACATCCACACCCGCAGCGTCGCCGGCAGCCCCGCAAACAAGCGGCTGTCCGCGTCCACCATCGTCACTTCCGCGTCGCCGTACTCGCGCCGCTCCGCCGGCCGCACCGTGCCGCCCAGCGCATGCACGATAAACTGCAGCCCGTAGCAGATGCCCAGCACCGGCACGCCCATCTGCAGCACGCCGGGGTCCGCCTGCGGCGCATGCGCGTCATACACCGACGACGGGCCGCCCGACAGGATCACCCCGCAGGGCCGCAGCGCTTCCACCTCCGAAAGCGTTGCCGTGCACGGCAGCACCGCTGAAAATACGTTCATTTCGCGAATGCGGCGCGCGATCAGCTGCGTATACTGCGAGCCGAAGTCAAGAATTACAATGGACGAGGAAGCGGAAGCAGTCGTAGGCACGACCTCAGTTTACGGCCTTGCTTCCCTCGGCGGGCGCGTCGGCTCCACAACCTCCAGCGTCCCCAGCACCGCAAGAACGCCGCTCAGCCGCCAGGCGTCCGCGGCCGCCAGCGACGGCAGGGTCAGCAGCCCCCACCAGGCCACCAGCAGCGGTCCAAACGGAAAGGGATTCGGCACCAGCGCCAGCAGCAATGCCATCAGCAGCAACAGCATTCGCACGCGTTTCACCGCCTGCCGCAGCGGCATCACCACCGCGCTCCGCTGGTACCTCCAGGCACGCCCCCAAACGCTCATCAGCGAACGACCCTCGACCAGCGCCAGCAACGTCGCGAACTGTGAAGTGCGAATGGCAGCGCCCGAAAAAAGCAGACCTGCCGCACTCAGCACCCCCAGCAACAAAACAGAAAACCACGCCGGCTGATCGTCAAGAATGCGCCGCCCGGCCGCCTCCGCCGCCGCGCTCCACACGCCCGCGAGGAGCAGCCGCCCCAGCACGCGAATCGCCTCACTCTCCGCCAGCAACCAGGGCCGTCGCGGCAGCCGAGGGTCGAACCGCGCCAGCACCGCGCCCCGCCCCCACGCGTAAGCCGCCACCCACACAAAAACAGCCAGCGGCCCCAGTCCCCACGCCGCACGATCCACGGGCGGCTGCAGCAGGCGCACACTTTCGCGCAGCATCGTCAGACCCTGCGACGGGTCTTCAAGAAACGACACCGCCGACAGATCCGGCAGGCCGATCCGGTGCAGCTGCGGCAGCGACGCCGCCCAGATGCGCCAGCCTTCGTACCCGCCCATCGCCAGCAGAAAACCCCCGCAAAGCCACCGCCACGCGATCTCCATCAGCAGCAGGCCCGGCCTTTGCCGGATGGGCGCAAACAACGCCCGGGACGGCGGCACGGCAGCGCCGGCAGGGTCGGTCATCGTGTCTGCTCCCCCATCCGGCAGCAGCTAGCGAACCACCAGGTTCACCAGCTTGCCCGGCACCACGATCACCTTCACCACCTGCCTGCCCCCGAGCGCCGCCTGGATCTTTCCATCCCCCAGCGCCGCTTCGCGCAACGCCGGCTCCCCCGCGTCCGCCGGGAGCTTCACCACCGTGCGCAGCTTCCCGTTGATCTGCACCGGCAGCTCGATCTCGTCCTCCTTCGCCAGCGCCGGGTCGTATTTCGGCCAAGGCGTCCGCAGCAGACTGCCGCGCTCGCCCAGCGACTCCCACAATTCCGCCGCGAGATACGGCGCAAACGGCGCCAGCAGCAGCACGAGATTCCGCAACACGTGCCGCGTGACTGCGGGCGCAATCTCGCCGGACGCAAAGGCCTCCTCCTCCGCCGTCAGCGCGTTCAGCAACTCCATCACCGCCGCGATGCAGGTGTTGAAGTGCCACCGGTCGTCGAAGTCGTCCGTGATTTTGGCGATCGTCTGGTGCAGCTTGCGCAACACGCTCTGTGAAGTCGCGCCGCCCGCGTCCCCCATCTCACCGGCCCCGGCTGCCGCGGCAGCGTGCCGCCCCACGAACCGGTACACCTTCGCCAAAAACCGCGACACCCCCGCGACCCCATCCTCCTGCCACTCCAGATCCCGGTCCGGCGGCGCGGCAAACAACGCATACATCCTCGTCGCATCCGCCCCGTAGCGCCCGATCATCTCGTCCGGCGACACCACGTTGCCCTTCGACTTCGACATCTTCGCGCCGTTGCGAATCACCATGCCCTGCGTAAACAGCCGCTCCGCAGGCTCCCCGTTCGCGATCAGCCCCAGGTCGCGCATCACCTTCGTCCAGAACCGCGAGTAGATCAGGTGCAGAATCGCGTGCTCCACCCCGCCGATGTACTGATCGATGGGAAACCAGTAAGCCGCCGCTTCCTTCGCAAACGGAGCCTCGCTGTTGCGCGCATCCGTGTAGCGGTAGAAGTACCAGCTCGAGTCCACAAACGTATCCATCGTGTCGGTTTCGCGCCGCGCCGCGCCGCCGCACTTCGGGCAGCTCGCGTTCACGAACTCCGGCACCGCCGCCAGCGGCGATCCGCCCTGCGTGGTCACCGGAACGATATCGGGCAGCAACACCGGCAGCTCATCGTCCGGCACCGGCACAATGCCGCAGCCATCGCAGTACAGCATCGGGATCGGCGTGCCCCAGTACCGCTGCCGGCTCACGCCCCAGTCCTTCAGACGAAACGTCACCGTCGCCTTGCCGAACCCGCCCGCTTCCGCTTCCGCGCTCAGCCGCGCCCGCGCCTCATCGCACCGCATCCCCGTGTACACCCCGGAGTTCACGAGCACCGCGCCTTCATCCGAATCCCCCAGCACAGGCAGCGTATTCTCGCCGCCGGGAACTTCAACAACAGTCCGCACTTCCAGCCCGTACTTGCCCGCGAACTCCCAGTCGCGCGCATCGTGCCCCGGTACGCTCATAATCGCGCCCGTGCCGTAGTCGGCAAGAATATAGTTCGCGATCCACACCGGCAGCAGTTCGCCCGTCAACGGGTTGCGCGCGAAGTGCCCGGTAAACGCTCCGTGCTTTTCGAGCGCCGCGAGGTCGCCGGCCTCGCGCGCCGCCCGCTGCTGCGCGAGCATCGCGTCCACTTCGGACTGCAACACCGCGTCACCCGCCGCCCAGCCCCGCACCAGCGGGTGCTCCGGCGCCAGCTGCAAACTGGTCGCGCCATGGATGGTATCGAGCCGCGTCGTAAACACCGTGATCCGCTCGCCCGTCAGCGGCGCGCCCTCACCCGGCTCCATCGCTCTGCCGTCACCCGCGCGCCGGCCCGCCACCACGTCAAACGCGAGCTCCGCCCCTTCGCTCCGCCCGATCCAGTTCCGCTGCATCGTCCGCACTTTTTCCGGCCACCCCGGCAGCGCATCCAGCCCGAGCAGCAGCTCGTCCGAGTACTCCGTCGTCCGCAAAAACCACTGCTCGAGGCTCCGCTGCTCCACCAACTGGTCCTCGTGCCGCCAGCAGCAGCCGTTCACCACCTGCTCGTTCGCCAGCACCGTCGCGCACGCCGCGCACCAGTTCACCTTGCTCTGCTTGCGATAGGCGAGGCCCCGCTCCCACATCCTCAAAAAAAACCACTGGTTCCAGCGGTAATACTCCGGCAGGCACGTCGTCACTTCGTTGCGCCAGTCGAAAGCCATGCCCAACCTCTGAAACTGCCGCTTCATCTGAGCGATATTCGCCAGCGTCCACTCGCGCGGCGGCGTGTTGTTCTTGATCGCCGCATTCTCGGCAGGCAGCCCAAACGCGTCCCAGCCCATCGGGTGCAGCACGTTAAACCCGTTCATCCACTTCCAGCGCGCCAGCGCGTCGCCGATCGCATAGTTGCGCACGTGCCCCATGTGCAGCTGTCCCGAAGGGTACGGCAGCATCTCCAGCACGTAATACTTCGGCTTGCCGGCACTCTCGGGCTCCGCCGCATACAGCTCCGGCGCCGCCGCCCAGCGCTCCGCCCACTTCGCCTCGATCTCCGCCGGCACATACCGCTCGTACTTTGACTCACTCATTTACCTGGCTCCCAGCGCCGCCAGCCCTTGCAGCGCCCGCACATTCTTCTCAATATCTCCCGGCTCATCCACCGGCGTTTCCGCGATAAACGCGCAGTGCGCAAACCGGGCGTCGTTCAGCAGCCGCCGAAACGGCCCCGCCCCGATCATTCCCTCGCCGATATGCTCGTGCCGGTCCAGCTTCGAGCCGCGCGCCGCCTTGGCATCGTTCATGTGCCACACCTTGACATGCTCGGTCCCGATCGTGCCCTCGATCGCCGCCACCGTTTCTTCCCAGCCGCCCTCGCTCACAATGTCGTACCCCGCCACGTGCGTGTGGCACGTGTCCAGGCACGCGCCCACCGGCAGGTGCGCCCGCAGCAGCCCCATCATCTCCGCCACCTGCTCAAAGCTCCCGCCCAGCGAGTACTCCGCCCCCGCCGTATTCTCAATCAGCAACTGGAACGACCCGGCACTAAAATCCAACCCGTCCACCGCCCGCTCAATCCCCTCCGCCGCCCGCCGCAGCCCTTCTTCCCGCGTCAGCCCCTTCCACGACCCCGGGTGCAGCACCAGGAACTCCGACCCCAGCGCCAGCGCCCGCTCCACCTCCCCGCGAAACGCCGTCACCGACTTTCCCCGCACGTCATCGGTCTGCGACGCGAGATTGATCAGGTAGTTCGCATGGATCACCGACGGCCCCACATCGTGCTCGGCCCGCAGCGCCCGCATCTGCGCCGCCGCCCCCGCGGTCACCGGTGCCGCTCGCCACGTCCGCGGGCTCGACGAAAAGATCTGAAACGTATTCGCCCCCGCCGCCGCCGCGCGTTCCACTGCCGTATGCGCTCCGCCCGTGGTCGACAGGTGAATCCCGATTCGTTGCTTCCCTGCGCTCATCCCTCCTATTCTAGGCATGGCCCTTCCCGGCCGGAAACATCGCTTCTCCCGTCGCGCCGCGTCACCCTAAAATAGCGACAGTGATCCTCCAACGCCTCCGCCACGAAACCCGCCCCCAGCACGAAGCCCTCGAGCAGCTCCTGCCCCTCGGCCGCCCCCACCTCCCGCTCGCCGTCTACAAACAGGTCCTGCTCCGCTTCCACGGCTTCTATCGCACCTGGGAGGCAGAGGCCCAGGCCCACGCAGGGTCCTCGCTGGCCCCCGTCCTGGCCGCCCGCCGCAAACTCCCCCTGCTGCAGTCCGACCTCCAGGCCCTCGGCCTCGACCCCGCCTCGCAACCGCCCCTCGACCCTGCCCGGCTTCCCCGTTTCGCCGGCAGCCCCGCCACCCTGCTCGGCTCCATGTACGTCGTGGAAGGCTCGACCCTCGGCGGCCAGCTCATCGCCCGCGAGCTCGAGCGCTCTTCCGGCTTCCGCGACGGCCTCGGCTACCTCTTTTTCCGTTCCTACGGCATTACCGTCGGCCAGCAGTGGAAAGCCTTCACCGCACTGCTCCAGTCCGCCCCACCCGACCAGGCCGACGCCATCGTCGCCGGCGCCCGCGATACCTTTACCGCTTTTGCCGACTGGTTCGCCCCCGATGCTTCCAATGCAATCAAAAGCCGGTGACCCATTGGGACCCATCAGTTACCTGTTGCGCCATCTATGAGTCATATAAAGTCACATTATTCCCCCTGCCATAAAGCGGAAGGTTGGCCAATCCACCATGATGACTGCAGGCACCAATAACCTCGCCGCCGCCGCCGCCGCGCCGGAGCTCGCCGCCCCGCTTCCCGTCTCCCCCGAACTCACCTCCTGCGACCGCGAGCCCATTCACATTCCCGGCAGCATCCAGCCACACGGCTTCCTCCTTGCGCTGGATGACGAGCACCGCGTCGTCATTGCCAGCCAGTCCGCCGTACCCTTCCTCACCCGCCCCGCCGCTGCCCTCTTCGGCCTGACCCTCCCCGAGATCTTTGGCCCATCGCTCGGCTCTCAGCTCATCCGCGAGTGCCTCGCTGAACCCCTCGGCCCTTCGACCCGCCTGCTCACCCCGATCCAGCTCACCGTGGCCCTGCTGCCCGGACGCAGCATCCCCCAGCATTTCGAGGTCGTGGCCTACCGCACCACCGCCGGCGACAGCCCGCGCATCGTCCTCGAGTTCGAGCACACCCCCAGGCCCGCCGACACCGATCGCATCAACGCCCGGCTCTACAACTTCGTCAGTTCCACCCGTTCCCTCGATACCGTCGAGAAAATCTGCCAGGTTGCCACGCAGGAGCTCCATGCCCTGACCGGCTGCGGCCGCGTCGTGCTTTACCGCTTCGACGAAGCCGGCCACGGCCTGGTCCTGTCTGAAGTCATCACGCACCCTCGCTTCGACTCCTACCTCGGCCTCCGCTTCCCCGCCTCCGACGTCCCCGTGCAGGCCCGCCGCATGTACCTCTCCAACCGTGTCCGCATCGTTCCCGATGTCGACTACGACCCTTCGCCTCTGCTCGCACCCGGCGACGGCACCACACCCGCAGGTCGCCCCGATGCCGATCTGGACCTGTCCCCTTCCATTCTCCGCAGCCTGTCGCCGATTCACCGCGAATACATGCGCAACATGGGCACCGTCTGCTCCATGTCCGTCTCCATCATCGTCGACGGCAAGCTTTGGGGGCTGGTCTCCTGCCACCACCACGCGCCCCGCTTTATCCCCGTGCGCCTCCGCTCTGCCTGCGACTTCGTCATGCAGATCGCCGCGTCGCAGATTGAAGCCCTCCTGGCCCGCGGCCGATTCGCCCGCGCCCTTTCCGCCAGGGCCGTCCAGGCTCGCCTGCTCGCGGCCATGGCCTCCGCCGACAACTACATGGACGGTCTCGCCGACTCGCCCGCCCTCCTTTTGGAGCTCACCGGGGCTGACGGCGTCGCCGTCGTGCAAGGCCTGTCCGCCACCCTGTCCGGCATCACGCCGTCGCAGGGGCAGGTCCTCGCGCTCGCTGAATGGCTCCGCGGTCATCACCCGCCTTCCGCTGCCGGCATCGAAGAACTCTTTTCCACCCACACCCTCACCGCCCTTTACCCTCCGGCCTCGGCATTTTCCCCCGCCATTGCCGGCTTTCTAGCCATGCCCATCTCGCGCCTCCACAACTCCTATGTGCTCTGGTTTCGGCAGGAGGTCGTCGGAACGGTCCGCTGGGCGGGCTCGCCCGAGAAGGCCGTGCAGGCGAGGACGGACGCGCCTTCCCCCGGGTCCCATGCGGGCGCCCACGAACCGCAATCCGCCGATCTCGTCTCCCCCCGCCACTCCTTCGCCGAGTGGCAGCAAACGGTTCGCGGACTGTCCGAGCCGTGGAGCCACGAAGTCCTTACCGCCGTTGAGGACTTCCGCTCCGCCCTGCTCGAAATCGTCCTCGGCCGCGCCGAAGCCCTCGCCGAGCTCGCCTCCGGCCTCCAGGTCGCCAACGACGAGCTCGAAGCCTTCTCCTACTCCGTCTCCCACGACCTCCGCGCCCCCTTTCGCCACATCTCCGGCTTCTCTGAAATGCTCCGCGAACAGGAAGCCGCCCGCATGAGCGACCGCGGCAAACAATACCTGGCCACCATCATCGAGTCCGCCCGCTTCGCCGGCCTCCTTGTCGACTCCCTCCTTGAGTTCTCCCGCTTCGCCCGCTCCAAAATCCACCTCGTCCCCGTCGACATGCAGGATCTGGTCGACCGCGAATGGCAGGCCGTGCTCGTCGACGATGGCGGCCACCGTTCCATCGAGTTCGCGCGCGGCCCGCTTCCACACGTCCTCGGCGACCCGCAGCTGCTCCGCCAGGTCCTCCGCAACCTCTTCTCCAATGCCGTGAAATACTCCGCCCGGCAGCCAAACCCGCGCATCCGCATCGAAGCTACAGTTGAAGGCGCGGAGTACGTCTTTTCCGTTACGGACAATGGCGTCGGCTTCGACCAGCAATATGCCGGAAAACTCTTCGGCGTCTTTCAGCGTTTACACAGAGTGGAAGACTTTGAAGGCACCGGGATCGGCCTCGCCAATGTGCGCCGCATCATCGGTCGCCATGGCGGCAGCACCGGGGCAAAAGGCAAAGTGGACGAGGGCGCAACCTTCTTTTTCACCCTGCCCATCCCCCTTTCGCCGGAGGAAGCGTGAGTACCTTGAAACCCATTCTCCTCGTCGAGGACAACCCCAACGACCTCGCGTTGACCCTCAATGCGCTTGAAAAAAGCCGCCTTGCCAATGAAGTAGTGGTGGTGCGCGACGGGGCCGAGGCCGCCGATTACCTGTTTCGGCGCGACGAGTTCGCCGACCGCGAACCCGGCAACCCCGCCGTTGTCCTGCTCGACCTCAAACTCCCGAAAATCGATGGGCTCCAGCTGCTCCGCATGGTGCGCGAAAACGACGAAACCGGCCGCATCCCCATCGTCATGCTCACCTCCTCCCGCGAAGAAAGCGACCTCGTCACCGGCTACAAACTCGGCGTCAACGCTTATGTCGTCAAGCCCGTCGCCTTTGGCGAGTTCGTCCAGGCCATCGGGGATCTCGGCGTCTTCTGGGCCGTCATCAACGAGCCTCCGCCCGGCAGCGCGCGGGTGACCCGCAACGGTGAATCACCCCATGGGCGATAACGAAGTCTCCCCTTCCGTCCGCATCCTCATGCTCGAGGACAACCTCCTCGATGCCGAGCTCGCCGCCGCGCGCCTCCGCAAGGCCGACCTTCACCCTGAAATTGTCCTCACCCGCGACCGCCGCGAGTACGAGGCCGCCGTCGAGGCCGGCGGCTTTGACCTCATCCTCGCCGACTACGCACTGCCCGACTTCGACGGCATCGCCGCCCTCGCCCTCGCCCGCGAAAAACTCCCCGGCTGCCCCTTTATCTTCATCTCCGGCCGCGTCGGCGAAGAGGTCGCCATCGACACCCTGCAGCGCGGCGCGACCGACTACGTCCTCAAGCACCGCCTCGAGCGCCTTGTCCCCGCCGTTCTCCGCGCCCTCAACGAAAGCCGCGAACACAGCATCCGCGTCGAGACCGAGCAGAAATTCCGCCAAAGCGAGCTCCGCTTCCGCCAGGTCATCGATGCCGTCCCCGAAATGATCTGGGTCGCCACCCCCGACGGCACTCTCACCTACGCCAACCAGGCCTGGAATGACAGAGTCCCGCCCGGGACCACCCACTGGTGCCGCCCCGAGCTCTTCCACCCCGACGACTACCGGGCCTGCCTCCTGGCCTGGCAGGAAGCCGTTGAACATCGCGAGTGCGTCACCCTTGAAACCCGCTTTCGTCGCCATGGCGACACCGCCTGGCGCTGGCACCTGCTCCGTGTCACCCCGCTCGCTCTCGACGGCAGCGAACTCAGTCCCAAGATGGAAAGCGACCAGCTTCAATGGCTCTGCACCGCCTTTGACCTCCAGGACCAGAAACTCAACGAGGAAGCCCTCCGCACCGCCGAAAAGCTCTCCGTCACCGGCCGCATGGCCGCCGCCATCGCTCACGAAATCAACAACCCTCTCGAGTCCATGACCAACCTGCTCTTTCTCGTGCGCCTCGAGTCTGAAAACAACCCCCGCGCCCTTGAGTTCCTTTCCATCGCCGAAGCCGAGCTCGAACGCATCTCGTCGATCACCCGGCAAACCCTCCAGTTCTATCGCGACCCCTCCATGCCCACCGAGATCGACGTCCGCGAAATCCTCGACGAAGTTCTCCGCCTGTTTCGCACCCGGATCCTCGGCAAGCGTATCCAGGCCAGCCTTCAGTCCGAGCCGTCGCTCAACTTCCAGGCCATCAAGGGCGAAATCCGCCAGGTCCTCATCAACCTGGTCAACAACGCCATCGATGCCGTCGAGCCCCGCGGCCTGATCGAGATTGAAGCCTCCACCATCGAACACGCCGGCGGCCCGGGCGTTCAAATCCTCGTTCACGACAACGGCTCCGGCATCACCCCCGAGCAGGCCGGGCGCCTGTTTACCCCGTTTTTCAGCACCAAGGGCTCGCTCGGCACCGGCCTCGGACTTTGGGTCTCCAAGGGCATCCTGGAGAAACACGGCGGCCGCCTCCACCTTCAGACCCACGGCACCGATGACGCTCGCCGCACCACCGCTACCGTCGTGCTACCCCGCGAGGCCGCTCCCAACCTCGGCAACCAGCCCGCCGTCAACGCCTGACCCCGCCCAAACGCGCATCCCACCTGCTGTAGACCCACACACAGGAGGACCCACCCCGCATGAGCGCAGGCGAAGAAGTTCACGATCGCGACCAGGCCATCCAACGCATCGGCGAGCTCATCCACGACATTCACGTGGCCATGCTCACCACCATCGGCGACAACGGCTCGCTCCACAGCCGCCCCATGGCCACCCAGAACACCCCCTTCAACGGCGAAGTCGTCTTTCTCACCGCCGACAACTCCGGCAAGGTCGACGAGATCAGGCACGACGCGCAGGTTTCCCTTTGCTACTCCGACGCCAAAAGCTCCTTTGTCACCCTGTCCGGCCGCGCCTCGCTCTCCAATGACCGCGCCCTGATCGCCGCTCTCTGGAATCCCATGTACAAATCCTGGTTCCCCGAAGGCGAGTCCGACCCCTCCATCCGCGTCCTCCGCATCCACGTCGATACCGCCGAGTACTGGGACGCTCCCGCTTCCGCCCTGGCCCGCAAGGCTCAGGTCCTGCTGCGCGCTGCCACCGGCGGCAAAACCCCGGTCGGCGACCACGCCAAAATCAGCCTGTAACGCCCCAAGTGGCGCAACCGGCGGCTCCTTCGCACTCCCACGATCGACGCGCCCGCAATCGTCTCCGCCAAAGGATCCGCCTGTTGCTCAAACTCACCACTCTGCTTCGCCTGCGAGTTCCTCCTCGGCAACGAGCACCAGGTCATCCCTGAGCGCTTTTCATCCTGGCTCGGAACCCAGACCGAGTTCGAATCGAGTTCGGATCGAGTCCGGACCGAGTTTGGACCGAGTTCCTCGCCGTTGAAGTCTCGCCCCGCTTCCAGGCACCGGCAACCCGCAACTCACACTCATTCCCGCTGCCCCCCATCTCGGGTCATGCCATCCGTCCCACTCACCCCCACGAAAGCAAGCCCATGGCCCTGCCCTCCATCAAGCGCCCCAACTCCACCGAAGACAGCTCCTCCCAGCTCGACCTCGACCGCCCCACAGCCGGGCAAATCTATGAGCAGGTCGCCCTCAACGGCAAGCGCGAACTCCGCCGCTCCCCCACCTCGCTCGCCATCTCCGGCGTCGCCGGCGGCCTGCTCATGGGCCTCACCGGCCTGTCCGTTGCCATCCTCACCTCCATGCTCGGCGCAACACCCGCAGGCCGCGTCGCCGCCATGTTCTTCTACCCCCTCGGCTTCATGGTGGTCATCCTCGGCCGCTCGCAGCTCTTCACGGAGAACACCCTGTACCCCGTCGCCCTCCTGCTGACCGAGCGCAAGTACTTCCTCCCCACCGTCCGGCTCTGGGCGGTTGTGTTCCCCACCAACGTTCTCGGTGCCTTTCTTTTCGCGCTCCTCGCCGTCAAAACCGGCGCCCTCCGCCCCGAGTTCGTCACCGCCCTCGCCACCCTCGGCCACGAAGCCGCCGGCGTCACCGCCTCCCACGCCTTCTGGTCCGGCGTCGTCGGCGGCTGGATCATCGCCACCGTCGCCTGGCTCGTTTCCGCTTCCCACTCCATCACCGGCTCCGTCCTGCTCATCTGGACCATGACCTTTATCGTCGGCCTCGGCCACTTCGCCCACTGCATCGCCACCTCCGGCGAAATCCTCTCCTCCGTCCTCGCCCACCAGGACACAATGGCCCACTTCCTCCTCTGGCTCGCCCCCGCCACCGCCGGCAACATCTGCGGCGGCGTCCTCCTCGTCACCCTGCTCGAATACGGCCAATCCAAACTCGACTGATTCGCCGATACTTACAAGCCAACAGAAAGGGCCACTAACAACGCGGCCCTTTCTGTGGCTCTAAGTAGCATGCAAGACGAAGAACCAAGATCCCCTGCGCGGGTTGCGGCCACTTCGTGGCGTGCCTACTTAAAGGGGACAGTTTTCTACCATTCCGCCATGCACCTTCGGTCCGGCTTTGACGCGCTTGGATTTCCTGCCGGTAAGCGCCTTGGCACGCGATAAATCCTGATAGGCTTTCACTGATATTCCAGAAATCCACAGGAAGCCGTTAACAAGACAAACTCAGCCTTGCGGACTAGGTAACTACCCGTCTACACCGCAACCTCCAGCAAATCCCCCATCCCCACCCGCCTCAGCATCTCCACCCGCACCCGATCCAGCATCGGATTCACCACCAGCGACCCGTCATCCGTCGCGTCGATGCCCACCCGAAACGGCCTCTTTCCGCGCGGCGCACTGACAATCGCCACCATCGCATCCGCCACCGTCTGCACATCGGCGTCTTCCGGCACAATCGACGCAAACGCCTGCTTCACCTGCTCGCCGAAGCCCCGGAACGGCCCATTCTCATACGCGGCCTCCACCTCCTTGTCCGTCGGTGCCGACGCATTCGCGAAGTGGTTCGTCCCCTTCGTGAACGCCCCCGGTGTCACGATGCTGGTCTCGATTCCCCAGCGAGTCAGCTCCCGCGCGTACGCCACCGCCAGCGCATCCATCCCCGCTTTCGCCGCGAAGTACGGCCCCAGGTACGGTGGCGTGCCCCCGGCCGCGGAGCTGCTTGAGTTCCAGATCAGCAGGCCGCTCCTCTGCTTTCGCATCACCGGCAGCGCCGCCCGGTTTACCCTTTGCGTGCTCACCACATTGATGTCGTACTCGCTCGCCAACTGCTCCGGCGTGTACGCCTCCAGCGGGCCAAACGTCATATGCCCCGCGTTGTGAATCACCACATCGATGCGGCCCTGGTCCGCCACCACCTGCTTGACCGCCGCATCCGCCGACTCCTGCGAACTCACATCGAGCTCGACCGTCAGCAGCTTCACCCCTTTCTCCTGCCCGAACGCGGCATACTCCCGCACCTTGTCCGCGCCCGCTCCCGCCCCGTCCCGATGAATGTCGCGCATGCTGGCATAAACCGTATGCCCCGCCATCGCCAGGGACTTGGACGCCAGCTCCCCAAAGCCGCTCCCCGCCCCGGTAATCAGAACCACCTGCCCCGCCCCGCTCACGCGAAACCCCCGTTCACACGCAGTACCTGGCCGCTGATCCAGCCCGCGTCCCGTCCAACCAGGAACGCCACCACTCCCTCGATATCCCCCACCTCGCCCAGCCGCCCCATCGGCGCCATCTTTGCCATGCCGGCAAGCTGTTCCTCACTCTTGCCTTTCAAAAACAACTCCGTCGCCACCGGCCCCGGGGCCACCGCGTTCACCGTGATCTTGCGCGCGCCCAGCTCGTTCGCCAGCACCCGCGTCAGCCCTTCCACCCCTTCCTTCGACGCGACATAAGCTCCATACGCAGGAAAGTTCTTCGCCACTACCGAGCTTGAAAACATTACGATCCGGCCCCCATCCTTCACATGGTTCGCCGCCTCGCTCATCACCAGATAACTCCCGCGCAGGTTCGTCGCGATCACCTTGTCGAAGCTCTCGATATCTCCCTTCGCGATCGGTGCCAGCGGCATCACCCCCGCCGCGTTCACCACCGCCTCAATCTCCCCAAACAAGCTCCGGCTCTTCTCAAACAGCGCCTTCACCTCCGCCGGGTTTGAAATATCCGCCCCCACCGCACTCGCCCTGCCGCCTGCTTTTTGGATCGCCGCCACCGCTTCATCCGCTTTGGCCGAGTTGCCGGCATAGTGCGCCACCACCCCGAATCCATCCGCTGCCAGCCGCTTTGCCACCGCCGCGCCGATCCCGCCTGAAGCTCCCGTCACAATCGCTGTTCCCGCCATCACTCCCCCTTTTGGCCTTACAGAACTTACGATGTGAGCCAATCGACCCCGACCCCATGCATAATCGGCAACATGACAATGCGCGTCGCGCAACTCCGTCAGGCCGACCTCAACCTCCTGGTCCATCTCGTCGTTCTCATCGAGGAGCGAAGCATCTCGCGCGCCGCCCGACGGCTCGGCCTCAGCGCGCCCGCCGTCAGCCGCTCCCTCGGTCGCCTCCGCGAGCTCTTCGCCGACCAGCTCCTCATCCGCACCCCCTCCGGCCACGAAATCACGGCGCGCGCCCAGGCCCTGCTCGACGAAATGGCCGTCATCCTCCCGCGCATCGATCGCCTCATCTCCGGGCTTGCCTTTGACCCTTCCCGCGACAAAGCCTCCTTTTCCCTGTGCGCCACCGACAACGCCACCCAGCTCTTCGGCCCCATCCTGTGCCGCGACCTCCCCGCCTGGCCGTCCATCTCTTTTGTCTTTTCCCCCTGGACCGACGACCGCTTCGTCGAACTCGACCGCAACCGGCTTGATCTCGTCCTCGACGCCCGCATCGACGCCGTCCCCGACCACCTCTGCTCCGAGTTCCTCTTCGACGATGAGTTCGTCTGCGTCGCCGCGACCGACTCCCCCCATCCCGACCGCCTGTCCATGCCGCAATACCTCGCCGCCGACCACATCGGCGTCAACGTGCTGCACAAGCGCCAAACCATCCCCGAGCTCGCCCTGGCCCGCATCGGCGAGCAGCGCCGCTGCGTCCTTTCCGTCCCCTACTTCACCGTCGCCCTCCGGCTCGTTCCAAACACCCCGTTCCTCGTGACCCTGCCGCGCCGCCTCGCGCAGGCCTATGCCGACCTCGGAGCCGTCCGCCTTATCCAGCCCCCGCCCGGGCTCGGCGGCTACAGCTACCTCATGCTCTGGCACCCCCGCCACAGCTCCGACCCCCAACACCTCTGGCTCCGCCAAACCATCCGCGACGCCACCCGGCACATCCCCGCCCTCCACCCATAAGAAAAGGACCGCAACCATGCGGCCCTTTCCTTATCTCTCAGCAGAAACGCAAACCTCCGCGCGATCTCAGCTCTCCCCCGCCGCCATCTTGCCGACCTCGAGCGAATGAGCCGTCCACCACTCGCTCCAGTAGTTCCGGTACGGCTCAGGGTCCCGGTCGATCGTCGTGTCACCCATTACAAAGTGACTCATCGTGTCGGCGGTCTTCAGCGGCCCCGGCAAGTTGATGTTGCCACTTCCTTGCGGGTGAGTGTGATCAAGCAGCGGCACGGCATTCACAAAACACGCGAGTGTTCCGATTGCAAAATCTCGAAGCACTGGGTCGGGGTTGTTGAGATAGGGAGCCATCACTTCCACGGCACTTGCCGTATGAACATGCTGTAAGGCTTCCGCCGCCGCATGTTGCAGCGGCACCGGCGCGGCCTGGTTTTCAAGCAGCCTTCCCAGCCTGCCGACCGTCGCCGCACTGCCGTCATGCACACGGGCCACGCTCATCGCCAGCAACATCACGCTCGGTCCACCGGCCGGGCCGGGCTCCCCTCGAGGCACCGATCGGAGAATCTGGTTGCCCATATGCACCTGCGTCGGAACGGCCTGTTGTGCGAGCGCCGCCGGCGACGAGGCAACCTGCTCCAGCGCCTCGCCATCCCCATCCCGCATCCTGCCCATCAGCCCCGCCATTGCAACCGGCTGAGCAATGGAAGCAGCAAGCAGGCGATACACAGCCGTCCGCGTCGCCTTTGAAGCTTCGTCGATCAACGCAGGATTCAGCTCCATCGCGAAAGGCCCCTCGCCGGCAAAGCGATCAAATGCGTATCCAACCTCGTACGCCAGCTTGTCGACCACCGGCAGCGACGCATCGTAGCTCCAGGCCGACGGCAGAGCACCGGCCACCGTGCTGTACTCCGGTTCCAGCTCCTCGCATGCTTTCCGGGGCGGCTCCTTCGCAAAAGTGTAAGTGCCCCCGGCACCCGCCTCCAGAAACCAGATCGCATGCACAGGCGGCGCTTCCGCGACCTCACGGCACACCGTTTCTTCGTTGTTCTGAGGCACTGCGATGAACGGCGTTCCGGGGCTTTGCACTTGGTTCGCGTACTGCCGAGGACCCGGCTGGATGCGAGCGACCGTGATCGAACTCCCCGCCACGACCTTCCCCGTCAGAACCCGATCCACACGAATCCGGATCACCGCGCCACCGGCCCCGCCGGTCTGAAGCGAAGCCGCACCCACAACAATCGTGTCCGCCGATCCCGCCGCATTCTTCAAGTTGGGAAGTCCATGCCCTTCAGCACGAGCCAGGGCGGCTAACATCAGCGCTGCCATCAAAACCGGCAGCACTCTTATCCTGGAGTAAGTTCCCGGTATAACCATCAAGCGTGCCCCCGCTCTCCAACCTCAGCGCTTCCACCACGAATAGCCGATTCCAAACTGCAGCGTAACTCCCACGCCAGGATTGTAATCCCCAATCCCCGCGCTCGAATAATGAATCGCTTCCACACGCCAGTCCACACTCTGCCTGTCCCGCACAAACACGTGCGCCCCCAGCGCTCCCTGCGGCGTAAAGTTAATCCGGCTCGTGGTCTTGGTTGGACCGCCCGATACATTAGGGAACTTGCGCGCCGTCCACAATAAACCGCCACCCAGCTGTGCATACGGCACCACCCTGCCGCTTTTCACCAGGCGTGTAAAGTTCCACCGCAACAGCAACGGCGTCACACTCGCGCCATGCCGGCTGATGGACGGTACATGCAGACTCTCTACGAGCGGCCCTGCACGGAGCACAACCGTCTGGCGAGGAACAACCGCATCCCAGAAAGGCAAAATCTCCACAACCGCCTCCCCGTTGCCGCCGAAGCACCTTGACTCTCCCGCGCGGACCAGCACCCTTCCAAGCTGCACACCGCCGCTGTAGAAGTTGAGATTCAATGGCAAACCGGAAGGTTTGGGAATAGCATAACCCGGTGCAAAACCGCCCGCAAACGTCCCTCCAATCTGCCAGGGGTGTCCCTCGTCCAGCACACGCGCACCCTTATTTGGGACGGGACTTGACAAAAGCTTATCCTGGCACAATGCTGCATACGGTGAAAAGCAGGTAAGGAGCAGAAATGCAATCCCTTTCGAAATCAAAATGGCTCTTATCCTTTCAGTATCGCCTTCCGGTGTGGCTCTTGCCGGTTGTGGTCGGGCTAACAATTCCGGCAGTCTCCCGGGCGACTATCTGTAAGTACGCCTACACGCAAACCACCGCAGACATAGAAGGTGTCCCTGTCCTCATGGAACAATACATCCCTGTTAAAACCGCCCCTGTCGCGCTGATCTTCATGCTCCACGGCTCCGCCGGGGTATACAGCGTCTCCTCAAAACGCGAACCTACTCTCGATAACTTTGGAAAAAAAGACTTAGCCAGCCACTGCTTTATAGTCATTCTCCCCCACTACTTCCAGGCATTGCATCGTTCCAGCCTCACCTCCCTCGATGAAATGGCCGAGAGCTCCCCCAGGCTCCTCCGTATCGCTGACTTACTGTTGACCGCTGCGGAGCACAATGCAAGCTTCCCGGATGGCCCTGTTTTTCTTTACGGTGAATCGCTGGGCGGCTTTCTCGCGACTTCCCTCGCGTTCACCCGAACGGAAGTGCGGGGACTTAGCGTCGTCAGCAGTGGTTATGTCGGCGATACAACAGCGAAGCCACTCAACCCTCACCTTTCTGTTTTGCTCTCTCACGGAACCACAGATCAACTTGTTCCCATCGCACAAGCCCTGCAACTGTGCGATTACTGCTTGAAGTTCGGCGTACCTGTAACGCTCGAAACCTACAAGGGCATCGAACACTACTTTCCACCGGCGCAAAGGCTTCAGTGCATCGATCACACTGAAGCCTTCTTCACCTCCCTGTCTCGAACCGGAAAATAAGAGGTGCTCGGGCGTGAACGCCTTTCATCAGCACGTGTTAGGCGTGCAATGCTGCCTGTAAGTGGTTTTGGTAAACAATCCTGAAATCAGGATACGGTTGGTGTTAGGATCCCTGACGATGAAAACTTTTTCGCCTGCCAAAGTAGGGGTTGGGATGTTGAGGGTCGTGGTGGAATTGGCTACGATGCTTTGAGCACCAGAGCTGTAGCCTCCCGTACTATACGCGCTTACATTCATTGCATGATTAGTCGGGAACGAAAAACTTTTCGGAACGGTTGCCGTAATGGTAGCAGGGCAATCGTCATAAACGGTTCCATCCAGATAAGTATCGTGCTCGCACTCCGTTGGGTAATGTAAGCAGTCGCTTGATAGGCGCTGCCGCAGTAGAGTTGCGTTGTATGACTTGGGTCGAGTTGCTGTGTCGACGTTCCAGCCCCTGCCCCGCAGTAGGAGTCCGCCTGCGCTCCTAGGTTCCAGAGACCGGGAATAGCGTCGGATGAGAAACTGAGATTTCCGCTTCCGTCAGCCTGTTGCTGTCCACTGGTTATGCAGCTGTGATCTGTGTCGAAAAAGCAGCCATACTGGACGGCATTGCCAATAACCAGCGCTTTTGGCCAATTGCTGTAAACATTATTGTTCACCAGATTTGTATGGATAAGTCCCCGCGGCAAACCGTTGGAGGCTACATTCCCACACCCGGAAAGAACTAACAACCCGACAGGAAGAGCAAGTGCGAAGTGCTTCTTCATCGCCGCCCTCCCTGCATCCCGCTTCCACGAAGAACAGCGATCGTCTGTGCTCCGGGAACTGGCTCTACACCCAAATCCGAGAAGAAATGATCAGACGCGTTCAGCAAATCACGAACACTCAGGGACTGTGTCTTGCCCTGAAGCAGGTCTTGCAGTTCATTGGTACGGCTCACTTGTTCCGCGTGCACAGCTTTTGCATCACGGTTGACGTTCTGCGCCTTCTCTCCTTCTGTGAACTGATAGTCGGGATGGATGGTCTTTTGGTAAAGAAGGGCTGTCGCCACATAGCTGCCCTCAAGCGGGGTCATCGTTTCACCGAGGGCTTTGTAGTGCCCAGTGTTGTCGGCAGCGCCTTGGTTGGCGAACAATTCAGGGTTGTTCACCAGCATATGCATACGAAGTTTGCGAACTTCTACGACATTCGTACGAGCCCATTGGGGAGCGCCGATCGTAGCGACCATGTTATTGACAGCTTTGACGATCGAGGCTTCCGTGACACTGCTATGAGCGCCCTTACGGTATTCCACTTCTGCATTTGCCAGGCGGTCCGTGAATCCAAAGGAACTCGCCAGAACATTAGGAATGCCTGCATCCACAAACATTTGACGAGCCAACTCGTTAGTGGCACTAAGATCGCCTGCGTTGGACCGGACTGCTACCTGCTGCAAGTGAACCGTGATGGAATCATTTACGGGATGTGTGGGGGGGGGCGGCGTGGGAAAGCTGCGGCAGGAAGCCTGCCGTGAGCATACCCAGTGAGAGGAGCCTGAGGCTCCATCCATTCGTAGTCATATTTACTTCCTTTCAAGTGAGAAGCCTTTGAAGCACTCATACAAGAAGGACAAGAATCAGGACTGGAGCACAGACGTGAACTTTTGACTGGAGAGACAGTAGCATGTCTTTATGACACGGCAGGTAGAAAAGTTTTCCACAGCCTTGGATATAGCTGGCTTGTAGGACATCGCCCAGCCGCCATACCGAAACAAGTCGCTGCCGTTACCGGCCATAAAATGGATGCTCCGCTCCTGTGGTACAAACAGGCCGTATGCACATGTCTTTGGTCCTGGCCCTTCTACTGCTCATCACGGCCATCGTCACTGCCCAGACAGTAGCCGCGCTGCCAATTATCGCCTGCGACTACAACGGAATCGCGACTGCACTCGACTCAAGTACAGGCATGTCGCCATCAGCACACGCACAACCGGGTCCAGGCGCGAAAGCCGCGCCGCAAGCCACGCCGACTGAAACCCCGCCCCCTCGCCGTCCACAAGCGCACCTGCTTCGCAAGCTCCTCATCGGCATCCGTGGCGGAATCTCCTCATCGTTTTAGCGATAAGCATCGGACTGCCTCTTATATTGCTCGTGACCAATGATAACTAAGGATGAAATGAGCCTGCTATACAAATCGGTTCTGGTTTCAATGTTTGTGCTCGCAACACTCGTCGGTTGCGGCACCGGCACGGTATCCAAAATCGTTCCGCCAACCCCCGCCTGCACCGGCACCACCTTCACCGGCACCCTCCATGACTCGCTGACCTTCCAGCCCGTCCCACAAGCCCGGATCATGCTTGAATCCGGGGCTCCGGCCGGCAATCCCCTCCTCGCCAGCTTTCAGCCCACCGCCCAGACCACCTCGGCCGCCGATGGTACCTTCCAGCTCTGCGCCCCGGCTCCTTCCAGCCAGGCAGCCCCTTTGCCCG
>CAXSBW010000018.1:0-25361 GCA_964235795.1 uncultured Acidobacteriaceae bacterium
CTTACAGGAGAATTGCTCTAGAAGGTGGTCCCGACGGTCAGGCGGAAGGTTTTCGCGGGCTCGCGCAGCTGGTAGATGGAGCCGTAAAGCTGCTGTGCCTGCGCGTAGGTGAAGTCGCCGGCCGTGCCCTGGGGAAAGAGTTCGCGCGTGATCAGGTTTTGCCCCGGTACATCCTTGAGCAGGCGCAGGGGATTGTAGGCGTAGTAGATCCGGAACGGCGCATTGACGATCGGCAGCAGCACCGAGATCTGCGCGCCGAGCGAGTCGCGCGGCACCAGGTTGGTGCCGAAGATCGGGCGCACGTTGTTGTTGAACTGGATCTGCACCCCGCCCTGGCAGGCACCGTTGATGTAGGTGCGGCAGCCGTACAGCGGCGAGTCGAGGTTGGCAATACCCTGCGGGCTTTGGCGCAGCTGGTTTTTGTTGATCGCCACGTTGACGCCGAAATCGTTGAAGATTTCAAGCGCTGCCGTGCGGCCCACCAGCGGCACGCGGTACTCGAGGTTGTTGATGAACGAGGTATCGCCGCCGGCGGAAACGATGCCGTACACCGGCAGGGGCACCTGCAGGCACTGGCCGGTTTGCGCGGCGTTGGGCTGGCGCGATACGCAGGAGCCGTCGGGATTGTTCAGGTTGAAAAGCACCCGCGTCGGGATAAAGGCGTAGGGGGTGCCGGAGCGAATATCGAAGCCGCGCAGATCGCTTTCGCCGCCGGTGTAGAAGCGCTGGAACGGCGGGGCGACGTCGCCCGAGATGCCCTGGATGTACGAGAGCTGGAAGCGGTAACCGAGAGCGTTGCGGCCGTTCGGGTCAAAATGGTAGCCGCGCATCGGGTGCCACTGCTTGAACTCCAGCACGGGCGAGATATAACGGACATTGCCGTACAGCCCGGCGACCTGGAACAGCCCTTGCAGCTCCGTGCCGGAGCGCGGCGCGAACGGGGAGTCGAGGTGATTGTAGGAGTAGGAGAACGACGCCTGGCTGGTCACGATGCCGGTGAGGGCGTTTTGCCCCTGGATACCGGAGCGGAAGGCGAGGGTTTGGAAGAGGTTCTGCGAGGCACCGCTGAACGCCGTGACCGCGGCGCGGTTCCACGAGTAGGTGACGCCGACACGCTTGAACGAACGGCGCAGCGGGTAGGACGCGGAGAGCGTGAAACCGGTCGAGGACTGGTTGTAGTTCTGCACCAGCGAGTTGGTGGCCGCGGACTGGTTCGCACCCTGCCCCGTGACGTTGTAGGCCTTGTTGGAGTTGTAGTCGGTCTTGTTCGTGAACACCTGAAAGCCCACGTTGATGGGCTTGTTGCGCAGGTAGGGCTCGTTGAAGCCGAGCGACAGATTGCGGGCCAGGTTGCCTTCGCTGGCTTGCAGCGAAAGCGTCTCGCCCAGGCCGAGAAAGTTATTGGTCTGGTAGTTGAGACCCAGGAACGAGCCTGAAACGCCGCTCAGTCCGCCGTTGAGGCCGATGGAGTTCTTGCCCTTTTCGTGCACCTTCAGCAGCAGGTCCACGGTGCCGTTTTCAGCGTTCTGGTGGGTTTCGGTATCCTGGTCCACCTTGAGCGCGTCGAAATACTCCAGTTGGTTGAGGCGCTGGATGCTGGCTTCCCACAGGCGCGCGTTGTAAACCTGGCCTTCTTCGAGGATCAGTTCGCGCCGAATGACGAAGTCGCGCGTGATCTTGTTGCCGGTGAACTCGATGCGCGAGACCTTGAACTGCTTGCCTTCGTCCAGATCGATGTTGAAGCCGATGGTCTTGGCGTTGTCGTCGTACTTCGGCGTCGGGACAGGTGCGAAGTTGATATAGCCGAGGCCGTTGTAGGCCTTTTTGAGCGCTTCCAGTCCCTTGCCGAAGGCGGTTGCGTCGAACCAGTCGCCGTCTTTCATCGCGAACTGCGCGCGAAGCGCCCTGGTGTTGGTTACGGCCTTGTTGCCGGTAAAGGTGATGCCCGAGAACCGGTAGCGCGCGCCTTCCTCGATCGGGATGTGGATGTCTTCGCGCTTGCCGTTTTTGGGTCGGAAGGTGAACAGCGACAGGCCGCCCTCGTTGCGGATCACGGTTTCAGGCTCGCCGGTGTTGGCGCGGAAGTAGCCCTTGTCGCGATAGGCCTGCCGGACGCGCTCGCCGTCTTCCTCGAGCTTGGTCGCGTCGTAGGTGCGGGCGAACAGGTTTTCGAGAATGACGGAGTGCGGGACGCCGATCGGCTTCAGGTTCTTCATGGCGGCGCGCAGGGTGCGCGCGGGGATGTGCTCATTGCCGGTAAAGGTGATGTTGCCGACCTTGACCTTGGGGCCTTCCTTGATGGCGAAGTTGACCTGGACGCTGGACGGCGGAATGGTTTTGACGTCGGTGCGCACGGTGGCGAACTGGTGGCCGTGCGCGGCTTCCAGCTCGCGGATGACGGTCACGGCTTCGGCGATATGGGTGGGGTCGTACTGCGACTCCTGCGCGAGCGATACCTTGGCCTTTTTGAAAGCGTCGAGGATATCGGACTGCGTGATGGAGTTGAGGCCCTTGTAGTTGATCTCGCGGATGGTGGGTTTTTCGTGGACGTAGATGTCGAGGACGATGCCCTGGGGGGTGTCTTCGCGCTCGATGCGTACGTCTTCAAAGTAGCCGGTGTTCCAGAGCGAGTTGAAGTCGCGCTCGACCGTGGCGGCGTCGTAGGGCTCGTTTTCATGCGAGAAGATGCGGGCCAGCACCGTTTCCTTGGGGATGCGGCGATTGCCGATCACGCGGATGGAGGTGACGGTGTTTGTTTGCGACCATGCGACCGGAAGTACGGAGGAGCAGAGCAGCAGACCAGCAATGAAGCGGAGGCGCCGGTTGGAGCGGGCCGGGCGGCTCTTGAGGCTTGGGGAGTTTTGGCTCCCACGGTTCTGGGGAAAAATAGGCACACCCTCGGCGAGAACGAAAATCTACGCGAATCTTGCAGCGAATCCCGATTATAGAAGACGCGGGGCGCAGTTCCCAACTCGCGGGGAGCCCCCGGGTTGCCCGGCAAGGCACAAGGCGCCTGTTTTTCACGAATCGTCGCGGGCGGGGGAGCATCCATGTCGAGTACGCTCATGTTTGTTTCGCAAGATCAGGAAGCGCGCCGCAAGGCGCAGGGAGAGTGGGAATGGCGACACTGCTGCATGTCGACGTAAGTATCCGGGGCAACGACTCGGTTTCAAGAAGGCTGAGTGCCGCGTTTGTGGAGCAATGGAAGCAGAAGCATCCGGACGGCAAAGTGGTCGAGCGCGACCTGATGAAGACGGATCTGCCGTTCATCGACATGCCGTGGGTGAATGCCGCGTATGTGACGCCGGACCAGCACACCCCGGAACAAAAGGAAGCGTTGCGGATTTCGGACCACTTGTCGGATGAGTTGTTGGCGGTCGATGAGATTGTGATCGGCACGCCGATGTACAACTTCGCTGTGCCGGCTGCGCTGAAAGCATGGATCGACCTGGTGATCCGTCACGGCAAGACCTTTACGATCGGCGCGAATGGATACCAGGGACTCGCGACCGGCAAAAAGGCCACGTTTATCATCGCGAGCGGCGGCGATTACGCCTCGGGTGCCCCGGCGGAAAAGTACAACCAGGAAACTCCGTATCTCAAGGGGATCTTCGGCTTTATCGGGATCACGGATATTGAGGTGGTGCAGGCCGGGGGAACGACCGCGGTGGCGCAGGGGAAAGTACCGATGGATGAGTTTGTGAAGCCGTATGTGGAAAAGGTGCAGGCGGTTGTAGCGTAGGCTCGGCAGCTTTTGGCTTCACTCACGCTGACATGAAAAGGCGGCCTGCGATTTGCAGGACCGCCTTTTTACTTTTTATGGGCAGCGACGGTTCCGAGCCGAAGATGCCGGGATTAAGCGACCCCGGCCAGCTGGCGCAGCACGTAGTGCAGGATGCCGCCGTGTTCGTAATAGCTGATTTCAGCCGGGGTGTCGATGCGGACCAGGACGGGAAAGTGTTTTTCCTCGCCGTCGGAAGCGGTCGCGCGGACGATCAGGTTGCGGCCGGCGGCCAGCTTGTCCTGGAGCAGCATGGACAGGCCCGGGATGTCGTAGACCTCCTCGCCCGTGAGCCCGAGCGAGGCAGCGGACTCGCCCGCGTTGAACTCAAGCGGCAGGATGCCCATGCCGAGGAGGTTGGAGCGATGGATGCGCTCGTAGCTTTCGGCCAGCACGGCGCGAACGCCGAGGAGCTTCGGTCCTTTGGCGGCCCAGTCGCGCGAAGAACCTGAGCCGTACTCCTTGCCCGCCAGCAGGATGAGCGGGGTGCCGCGTCGGGCGTACTCTTCCGCCGCTGCAAAAATGGTGGTTTGCACCCCATCGGGCAGCAGGCGCGTGACGCCGCCTTCGGTGCCGGGGGCGAGCCTGTTTTTCAGGCGGACATTGGCAAAGGTGCCGCGCACCATGACCTCGTGGTTGCCGCGACGTGAGCCGTAGGAGTTGAAGTCGGACGGCTTGACGCCGTGCTCGACCAGGTATTGCCCGGCCGGGGAGCCGGCCTGGATGGAGCCCGCGGGGGAGATGTGGTCGGTCGTGATGGAGTCGCCGAGCACGGCGAGCACGCGCGCGCCCTGGATGTCGGTGACGGGCTCCGGTGTGACGGCCATGCCGTCGAAGTAGGGCGCGCGACGAATGTAGGTCGAGTCGGGCTCCCAGGCGTAGGTGTCGCCCCCGGGCACTTCCAGTCGCTGCCAGTGCTCGTCGCCGGCGGTCACGGTGCTGTACTCCTTGTCGAAAGCCTCGGTCGTGAGCGCGGTGCCGACGACCTCGGCGACCTCGGCCTCCGTGGGCCACAGGTCGCGCAGGAAAACGTCCTGCCCGTCGGAGCCGCGGCCAAGCGGTTCGGTTTCAAGATTGCGCGTGATGGACCCGGCGAGCGCGTAGGCGACCACCAGCGGCGGCGACATCAGGTAGTTGGCGCGGACGTCGGAGTTGATACGGCCCTCGAAATTGCGATTGCCGCTCAGTACGGATACGGCCACCAGGCCGTGTTTGTCGATCGCCTCGGTGACATCGGTCGGCAGCGCGCCCGAGTTGCCGATGCAGGTGGTGCAGCCGTAGCCCACGATATTGAAACGAAGCTGGTCGAGATAGGGCAGCAGGCCCGCTTTTTTGTAGTACTCGGTGACGACGCGGGAGCCGGGGGCGAGCGAGGTTTTGACCCAGGGCGGGGTGCGCAGGCCGCGCTCGACGGCCTTTTTCGCGAGCAGGCCCGCGGCGATCATCACCGAAGGGTTGCTGGTGTTGGTGCAGGAGGTGATGGCGGCGATCACGACGGAGCCGTGGTCGAGGTAGCGGTCCGGGTCGACGCCGAATCTTTGGAAAACCGCCTGCGCGGGCACTTCGTGCGGCCCTTGAAGAGCCGGCCACTTCGTGGCGGGTTCTTGTTGGGCTGCTTGCCTCCCGTTGGTCGGCTTCAGGACCTCTTCTGCTAAAACCTTGCCGGGTTCGGGGGCGGCTTCGGTGCTGTCGACCACGCCGCTGGCGGAGGCGTGGCCGCCTTCGCCCTCCCAGCGCTGGGCCTGCCGTTCACCGAAAGCGCCGGCCTTGGGGCCGTACAGGGTGGGCAGCTGCGCCAGGAAGTTGGCCGGCACCTCGCCGAGCGCAACCCGGTCCTGCGGACGCCGGGGGCCGGAAACGCTGGCCTCCACCTCGGCGAGATCGAGCCCGAGAGTCGAGGTGTACTCGGCTTCCGGCGTTTCGGGTGTGTGGAACAGCCCTTGTTCCTTGTAGTAGGCCTCGACCAGCGCGACCTGGGCCGGGGGCCGGCCGGTCAGGCGCAGGTAGCGCAGGGTTTCGTCGTCGACCGGAAAAATGCCGCAGGTCGCGCCGTACTCGGGGGCCATGTTGGCGAGGGTGGCGCGGTCGGCCAGCGACAGCTCGGCCACGCCGGGACCGAAGAACTCGACGAACTTGCCGACCACGCCGTGCCGTCGCAGCTTTTCGGTGACGGTCAGCACCAGGTCGGTCGCGGTGGCGCCTTCGCGCAGGCGGCCGAACAGGCGAAAGCCGACGACCTGCGGAATCAGCATGGAGACGGGCTGGCCAAGCATGGCGGCTTCGGCCTCGATGCCGCCGACCCCCCAGCCCAGCACGCCCAGGCCGTTGATCATGGTGGTGTGCGAGTCGGTGCCGACCAGGGTGTCGGGGTAGGCGTATGTTTCGCCGCCGGTTTCGGTCGTAAACACGGAGCGGGCCAGGTGCTCGAGGTTGACCTGGTGGCAGATGCCCATGCCGGGAGGCACGGCGGAGAAGTTGCGAAACGCGCTCTGGCCCCACTTGAGAAAGGCGTAGCGCTCGCGGTTGCGCTCCACCTCGAGGATGGAGTTGATGTGGTAGGAGTCGACGGAGCCGTAAGCGTCGACCTGCACGGAGTGGTCGATGACGAGCTCGGCCGGCTGGAGCGGGTTGATCTTTTCGGGGTCGCCGCCCAGCACGCGCATGGCGTCGCGCATGGCGGCGAGGTCGACGATCGCGGGCACCCCGGTAAAGTCCTGCATGAGCACGCGGGCCGGGGTAAAGGCGATCTCGCGCGAGGGCTCGTCTCCGGGCTCCCAGCCGGCGAGGAACTGGATGTCGGCGGCGGTGACGGAGGAGCCGTCTTCGTGGCGCAGCAGGTTTTCAAGCAGGATGCGCAGCGACCAGGGCAGCCGCTGCAAGGGGATGCCGCGTTCGGCGAGCGCCTGGAGGCGAAAGACGGTGTACGAAACGTCACCGGAGACAAGGGTGGCGCGCGCGCCGAAGCTGTCGGGGGCTGAAACGGGGGTGCTCATGGGAAGCGAGGTCCTTTGCTGGGGAGAAGACGGATGGCACGAGAGGCAGGCGCGTCAGAGCGCGCGGTCGCGGTCGCGGCGGCCATGCCGGTATCGCCGGAGCGGAAAGAGCGGAGGCTGCGCATGGTCGCCCCTATCTTACCCCTTCGCAGGGATGCATGGCGCAGGCAGGGCCATGCGCGTGATCGCATGGAACGGTGCCTGCCTGTACCGCAGCGACCTGGGCGGAATCACCAGACAAGCATTGCATCCCTTCAACACAGAGTTGAAAGGACCGGGGCAATCGGGCAGTCCCCGGCGGGGATGCGCATCCGAACAGAACGAGCTCATGATTGTTCCGATTGTGGATGAAGAAACCTGGAGGGCACGGCTTGACGGGTTGCCGCCCTGGCAACCGCCGCTCGTTCCGACCCTTGTGGTTTCGCCGCATCCGGACGATGAAACGCTCGCCACGGGCGGCTTGATCGCTTTTTTGAGGGCGCGCGATGTGCCGGTCACGGTGGCCGCGGTGACGGATGGCGAGAACTGCTACGAGGGTGAGACGGAGATGGGGCGGGTGCGGACCGGGGAGCAGGAGCGAGCCTTGCTGCGGCTTGGGGTCAGCCCGGAGTGCGTCCTTCGTTTTCGCATGACGGACAGCGATGTCGGCAGCGAGGAAGAAAGATTGGCGGGGAGATTGGCGGCGCTGCTTTCGCCGGGCATGCATGTCGTCGCGCCATGGACCGGCGACTTTCATCCGGATCACGAGGCCTGCGGGCGCGCGGCTCGTGCAGCGGCCCGGGCGCAGGGAGCGCTGCTGACCGAATGCCTGTTCTGGACCTGGCACCGGGGAACGCCGGAGCTGCTGGAGGGCATGCGCGTGGGCCGCTTTCTGCTCGACCCGGAGCAGCGCCGCGCGAAACACGAAGCGCTCCAGTGCCACGGGTCGCAGCTGCATCGCGAAGGCGATGAGCCCATTCTGCCCGAATACCTGCTCGGTCCGGCGTATCGGCCCTACGAGGTGTTTCTGCTCGCATGAACCCTTGCACACGCCCAAACCCTTCCAGTGCCGGCTTTTTTGAAACCAAGTACCGCGCCGATCCGGATCCGTGGTCGTTCGGGAGCAGCGAGTATGAGGGGCATCGTTACGACGTCACGATGGCGGCGCTGGCACCCCGCCGGTACCGGCAGGCATTTGAGCCCGGCTGTTCGGTCGGGGTGCTGACGGCGCGGCTGGCGACGATCTGCGACACGGTTGAGGCGCTTGATTTTTCGCCGACCGCGGCCGAAGGGGCGCGGCGGCGGTGCGCGTCGTGCAGCAACGTGGATATCCGCTGCGGCTCGCTGCCCGAGGAGATGCCGACGGGTGCGCCGGACCTGCTGGTGCTGAGCGAGATCGGCTATTACTTTTCCGCCGAGCGCTGGCGCGCGATCTGTGGAGCGCTGATTGCCGCGCTCGCGCCCGGCGGCACCCTGCTGGCCGTTCACTGGCTCGGCACGTCGCCCGATCACGCGCTGACCGGGGACGCTGTGCATGCCATCCTGCGCGGGCATCCCCGGTTGGTGCTTGAGCACGAGGAGCGGCACCCCATGTTCCGACTCGACCGATGGAGGCGCGCATGAGGCATCGCATTCGGCATATTGCGGTGCTGGTGCCTGCGCGCGATGAAGAACTGCTGCTGCCGCGTTGCCTTCGGTCCGTTCTGGCAGCGATCGGCCATGCGCCCCTGCCGGTCACGACCGACATCGTGGTGGTATCGGACGGCTCGGAGGACCGGACATTTGAGCTGGCGACGGAGCTGCTGCGGGGGACGGGGACCGCGGTGCTCTCGGCGGCCGCTTGCGTGGGCAGTGCACGGCGAACGGCGGCGGAGGTGGCGCTGCAACGCTACGCGGGCGAAAGCGGGGCGGTCTGGCTGGCGAACACAGATGCCGACTGTGCGGTGCCGGCGAGCTGGCTGCTCGACCAGCTTGCCGCGGCGGAGGCCGGCTGTTGCGCGGTCGCGGGGATTGTCGACGTGGATTCATTCGCGGAGCACGATGCAGGCGTGGCCCGTCGTTTTCGCGAGACCTACCTGGTTCATCCCGATGGAACGCACCCCCATGTGCACGGAGCCAACCTGGGGATGCGCGCCGATGCTTACCTGCGCGCGGGCGGCTGGGGCGCGCTGCCGACAGCGGAAGACCACGACCTGTGGCGGCGGCTTCAGCACACAGGCGCTGCCACGGTGGCCGATGCGGGGCTGCGCGTGGTGACCAGCGGCCGTCGCGTGGCACGCGCGCCGGGCGGCTTTGCCGACGCGCTGGCCGCGCACAACCTTCGCGACGAGGTGCATAGCGATCGGCACCGGGATCGGCACCCTGATCAGCATAGCGATCGGCACCGGGATCGGCACAGCGACGTGCCGGCATGAATCACGAGCGATGGCTGGAGCGGCTTGGGCAGCTTCGCGAAGAGCGGCTGCCGCTGCCGGGCCGCGGCCGGACGCCGGAGCGGCACCGCCGCCTGATCGAGGTGGCGCGCGAAGACGTGAGCCTGGCCAAGATGGCCGAAGCGCACTGGGATGCCCTTGCGATTCTGGCGGAGGCGGGTCGAGAGCCGGTGCCCGGAGCGCTGTATGGGGTGTGGGCTTCGGAGGTGCCGGGTAAGGCGCTGGTTGTGGATGAAGACACAAGCAGCGTGACCGGTACCAAACCGTTTTGCAGCGGCGCCGGCCTGGTCAACCGGGTGCTGGTGACCGCCGGTGAGCTGCTGGTGGAGGTCGACATGGACGCGGGCGCGACAAGCGTTGCCATCGATCCGTCGGGCTGGCATACGGAGGCGTTCGGCTGGACGCGGACCGGTACGGTGGCTTTCAACCGCACCCCGCTCGCGAGCGACGCGATCGTGGGTCGAGCGAACTGGTATGTGACGCGAGCCGGCTTTTGGCAGGGTGCCTGCGGGCCCGCGGCCTGCTGGGCCGGCGGTGCCATCGGGCTGCTGGGGTATGCGCGGGCAAGCCGTCGCGAAGACCCCCACACGCTGGCGCACCTGGGAGCTTTGCACGCGGCAGACTGGGGCATGCGAACGTATCTCGACGAGGCCGGGCGGGAGATCGATGGCAGCCCCCTGGACCGGGTGGCCGCCGAACGGCTTGCCTTGCAGGTGCGGCACCTGGTGGAGCAGCTCTGCGCGGGGATGCTGCGGGGGTTTGGTCGCGCGTATGGGCCGCATCCGCTGTGCATGGATGCGGAAACAGCCCGGCGGTATGCGGAGGTGGAGTTGTACATCCGGCAGTCGCATGCGGAGCGCGATCTGGAGTCGCTGGGGCGCTTGCTCCGAAATGGGTAGGCGGTTGCAGCCAGGCTCCTGAAACGAGCGCGCCGACAGCCGCCGGCGGAAAAGCGCTACTGCCTTGCGACAGGCAAGGGCGGGCCTGCCTGCGGTTCGGCGGCGTTCCAGTTTTCTCCCAACAGTTGGCCGAGGGTCGCCGCGACCTGGTTCTGCATCACCGGGGCTGCCTGCTTGACGAGCCCGGCGGGCGCGATGCCGGCACCGAGCAGGCCGATAAAAATGTCCTTGGACTCGGGCAGCTTTTCGCCGTGCGACTTCCAGCCTTCGGCGTCGGCACCTCGGCCGTGGTCCGTGGTGAAGACAAGCGCGGTTGTTCCGCGATATTGCGGCATGGCCTGGAGCGCGGTCCACAGCCGTTCCAGGTAGGCATCCACCCGGTGCGCGGACAGCAGGTACTCCCCGTAGTTGCCGGCGTGGGCCCAGTCGTCTGTTTCACCGAGGGAAACAAACACCACGCGCGGGTGCTTCGCCGTGATGTACTCCATGGCCGTGTCGAACTCGACCGCGTCGAAAGGCTCGTCGTCCCAAAGGCGCGGGGCGTCGGCCTTCCACTCATTCAGCAGCGTGAGCCGGGGCGTCATGGGGTCCATCGTGAACGGGTCGTAGCCGGCGTTGACGGGGAAGCCGCACCGCTCTTTGTTCACGATGCCGTTGATCACCTCCCAGGCCCCGAATGCGGCGACACGGCCCTCGAAACCGGGCTGCCGGTTCAACCACTCCAGCAGGGTCCGGTTCGGGTTGGGCACATTGTCATTGGAGTGGACGCGCGGGTCCGGGTGCCCGGTCAGGGTCTCCGAGTAGCCCGGATACGAGAAGTTCAGCCCGTTCGTCACCGAGGCTTCCGAGCCCGCGTCACGATCTCCGAACATGATGCCGCGCGGCACCAGGGTGCTCCAGACAAACGGCATCAGCCGTGCTCGCCGCTCGTCCGGCGTGGGCGCCAGGAACTGCTTCCGGAGCGTGTCCACACTGCGGTTGTCATAGTAGCGGTCCGGGGTCAGCAGCGCCGCATCGGCGCCGCGAAACATTTCCTGCCAGCGCAGCCCATCCGTCATGACCAGGATCACGTTGCGCGCAGGCGCCTGCGCCCGTGCGGCGAGGGTGGAAAGACAGACCATCAAGATCGCGATCCAGTGTTTCATTGCCTACGACCATACAGAGCCATCGATCAACATCCTGTAAACGGCCGGGATTGACCGGGCTTTCATCGTTTGTTCTTCCCCTGTTCGCACAGGCTGCCTAGTGTGCTGGAAGGCTGAAGCGGGATCGCAGTCCATGGACGACGCCAGGCCGGGAGGATGAGTGCAACGGAAGCAACGGACGAGAATGATTCTGGCGGCAAGCCTCGCACTGGCAGCCCCCGCTCTGCATGCGCAATCCACCCAGGGCCTGATTGTCGGCACGGTGACCGACCAGACCGGCGCGGCGGTTGCCGGTGCCACCGTACGGGTCACCGATACGGATACCGCTGTCGTCGTCGCCACGCACACGGGCCGCTCCGGCGAGTACCAGGCCGGCGATCTTGTTCCCGGACACTACTCCGTGCATGTGGACGCTGAAGGTTTCAACAGCGTGGACCTCGAGCACCTGACGCTGCATGCGCGGCAGCAACTTCGCGCGGACGCACCGCTGAGCGCGGGCGACATCAGGCAGGAAGTGAGGGTCGACGCATCGACGGCCGGCGTGATTGAAACGGAGACGCCGTCGATCTCCGCCGCGCTCAACTCGGCGGATGTGCTCCGGCTGCCTGCGAATTACCGCGCTTCGCCGAGCGGCACCAGCCCCATCACGCTGATCCAGACGCTGCCGGGGGTGCAGGCAGATACCGGGACCAATACGGGACAGGGCGTGCAGTTCTCCGTCCAGGGCGGCTTTCCTTTTCAGTCCGAGGTCACCGTAGACGGCATCACTTCGCAAAGCGCCACCTCCAACACCCCGCTCGCGAATGCGTTTATCTCGGGCGAGTCCATTCAGGAGCTCCGCGTCGACGGTGTGCTGAACAATGCGCAGTACGGCCAGCCCGGTGAAATCACTTCCATTTCGAAGTCCGGCACCAACCATGTGCATGGCGGGGCGTTCTGGTATCACCAGAATGCCGCCTTCAATGCCGTTCCCTTCGGCGCGACCTCCAGGCCGCGCCTGGTCGGCAACGACTTCGGCGGCACCGCGGGCGGTCCGGTCGTCGTGCCTCGCTTCTATCACGGTCGCGACAAAAGCTTCTTCTTCGGTACCTACGAGGGTTTTCGCCTGCCGCAGAGTACGCCCGAGCAGTACGTCGTGCCCAGCACCCTGATGAAGCAGGGCAACTTCAACTACCTGCCCCCGAACAGCCTGCGCAATCCGTTCGCGCCCGGCACCACTTACGCCGACAACACCCTGCCCGCCATCAACCCCGCCGCCCGGCGTTTTCTCTCGCTCTTTCCGGACCCCAACCAGGGCGACCCCGCGGCTTACCCAAACGGTGTGCCGAACTACTACGTCAACAAAAGCGCGAACCGCAGTTCGAACCAGTTCGACCTGCGCGGCGACCAGTATCTCGCGCAGAAAGCACTGATCTTTGCCCGCTACAGCTGGAAAAACTTCAACATTGAGCAGCCGGAGCCCCTGCTCGTGCCCAACGGCACCCAGTCCATCCAGGATCGCATTTTCGTCATTGCCGGTAACTACAACGTGTCGCCGTCCCTGCTGAACGAGTTTCGCTTCGGCTTTACCTATGAGACCGTGGTCAACTCCAACCCGTTCGCAGGCCAGGCTTTTGCTGCATCCACTGGACTCGAGGGATTGCAGGACCTGTTCTTCAACGGCGTGCCGGAGCTTGACTTCAACGCGCTGACCTCGCTCACCGCCGACCGGCTGAGCTCGAATACGGAGTCGCGCACCCGGCAGTACACCGACGTGGTGACCGCCCAGGTGCGGCAGCACACGCTGAAGTTCGGCGTGGATTTCCGGCAGGTGCAGGCCGTCACCCCGCTCGGCTTTACCGGCGCGGACAACTACGGCACGTTCGACTTCAGCGAGGCCCAGTTCACCGGCGCGGAGTTTGCCGACTTTCTGGCCGGAGTGCCGAACAACACGCAGTACGACGTGGTGAAGTCGGACAACGACGGTCGCAGCCTGTACACCAATGCCTTTGCGCAGGACGAGTGGCACGCGAGCCCGCGGCTTGTGCTTTCGTACGGGCTGCGCTACGAGTACCACCCGGCCTACAACGACCCATCCGGCAATATCGGCAACTTCGATCCTTCGGTCGCGAAATCCGGCCGCGTGATCTACCCGGCGGGTGGAGAGGGTACCCTGGCCGCCAACTTCCTGGCGAGCTTCAACGCCTGCGCTGTCGGCAGTGCGACCGGGGTTGCTGCCGCCAATGGTGCAGCCTGCACACCGGTGCTGTCGAACCGGCAGGCCGGCCTGCCCTCGGGGCTCCGCACCGTGCCCACGCACCGGGTGGAGCCGCGCTTCGGCTTCGCGTATCGCCCGTTCGGCAATGACCGCACCGTCGTTCGCGGCGGCTTCGGCTACTACTATGTCACGCTGCTGGGCGGCAACTTCTACTCGCTGACGGGCACATTGCAGTCCAATACGGCGACTTACCAGAATGCGCAGAAGGCAAATGGCCCGGCTTTTGCCTGGCCGGTCATCAGCGCAGGCGACACCGCCTCCGCTGCTCCTTTCGGCACGGCTTATTTCGGCACCGCCAACGACATTCACTGGAAAGATCCTTACTCCGAGCAGTACAGCCTTTCGGTCGACCGCGACCTGGGGTCCGGCTATGGATTGCGCCTGTCCTTCATTGGGCTGGAAACGCGCCAGCTGGTCTGGGCCCCGAACCTCAACGACCTCCCTTACTCCTCGACCGTTTCGGCCTACAACCAGCCGCTCAGCGCGCGGCCTTTCCCGAACTGGGGCCGCATCAACACGCGTTCCACCGGCGCGAATGCCAGCTACAACTCCGGGCAGGCCGAGCTGTCGCACCACTTTCGCGGCGGACTCCAGTTCGACTCCACGTACACGTTTGCCAAGAATGTTTCTGACAACCAGGGCCCCAACTCGAGTTCCTTCGCGGGCGAAACCGGCGGCGCGCGGGCCTCGTACGCGGCCGACCGGACGGTGGACTTCGGCAACGTCTACGGCACTCGGCGCCATCGCTGGAGCACGACCGCCTTGTACGATCTGCCGGTCGGGCGCGGGCGGCTGCTGGGCTCGCACATGAACCGCGTCGCCGACCTTGTTGTGGGCGGCTGGCAGACCAGCCAGATCTTTCTCCTGCAGTCCGGTCCGTTTCTGTCGGCCTATATTCCATCCGGCGAAGCCGACCCGTCCGGCACCGGCTCCGGCCTCAACGGCGGAGCCTTTGGCGACCTGGGCCACCGCAGTCAGAAGCCGGACCGCATCGGCTCGCCGCGGCCTTCCGGGCAGAACCGCAATCACTGGATCAACCCGGCCTCGTTCCCCTGCCCTGGCAGCCCCGTGTGGCAGCCGGGCGCGCCCTGCCATGTCGGCGCAGTGGACCCGACGGCCGGCGACACAGCCCAGCAGGCCCTGGCGGCCGGCTACCTGCCGCCGATCGGCCGGTTCGGCAATGCGCAGGTGGGTTCGATCGTCGGGCCCGGCACGGTCAATCTTTCTTCCGGATTATCGAAGGTCTTTCCGGTGACGGAGCAGGTTCACTTTCGCCTGGAAGGTACGTTCACCAATGTGTTGAACCACACCAACCTGAACGATCCTTCACTCGATATCACAAACGCGAACTTTGGACGCATTACCTCCGCACGAGGGGCGGACTTCGCGGGCAGTCGCACCGGCCAGGTCTCGGCCAGGCTCGACTTTTAAAGGTCGAGCCGATCGTAAACGGCGCGCACAAGAGCCGATCGCTGCAGTTTTCTGCGGGATGGATGACCTGAGCAGGCGCGGAAATTTGTTAGAGCAGGCAAGTCAACAAGAATGAGGCGGCGTTCGAGAGTCGTCCGGAGAAGTGGAATGGTGATGGGTCGGCGGTTGAATCGGTACAAGGGTTTGCGGCGCAGCGCGTGGATCGGCTGTCTGGGGCTGGGGACTGCAAGCGGGGCACTGGCGCAGTTCGATACAGCCTCGGTGCTGGGCTTTGTCAGGGACTCCTCCGGCGCGGCGGTGCCGGGCAGCTCGGTCAGCCTGGTGAATACGGAGACAGGCCAGAAAAATGTTGTGCAGGCGGACGCGCAGGGCCAGTACACGTTTTCAAGCGTGCCGGCAGGTCGCTACCAGCTGGACGCGGAAGCGAACGGCTTCAGCGAGACCCTGACCGACCCGTTTGCGGTCTCCGTGGCCGCGCGTCAAAGGGTGGACGTGGCACTGAAGCTCGGCAGGCAGAGCGAAACCATGACGGTTTCGGGTGCGGCCAGCCAACTGGAGTCCGAGAGCAGCTCGACGGGCACAGTGATCTCGCCGACAGAGGTCCATAACCTGCCTTTGAACGGGCGAGCCTACGCGGATCTCACGTTGTTAGTGCCGGGCGTGAAACGCAGCAATCTTGAAAACCAGACGGTGACGAGCCGGGACGCCAGTTATAACGTCAACGGCCAGAGAAGCGAGTTCAATAACTTCCTGCTGGACGGTCTGGATAACAATGCCTACGGTACCTCCAACCAGGGCTTCTCGAACCAGAACATTCCGCCGTCCCCGGACGCGATCAATGAGTTCAAGGTTGAGACCAATAACTACAGCGCGGAGTACGGGCGCGCTTCCGGGGCTGTGATCAACGTCAGTATCAACAGCGGCACCAACAAGCTGCACGGCGACCTTTACGAGTATCACCGCAATACAAGTCTGAACGCGATCGGGCCGTTTACCCCGCCGGTGAACCCGATAACCGGCAGGCCGGTCAAGCCGGTGCTGATCCGGAACCAATTCGGCGGAACGCTCGGCGGCCCCGTCAAGCGCGACAAGCTGTTCTTCTTCGCGGACTATGAAGGAAACCGGCAGGTGCAGGGGCAGTACACAGCCGTCACGCTGCCGAACGCCGATCAGCGGCAGGGCGTCTTCAAGACAGCGAAAGGCGCGGGGGTGCCGCTGCGGAATCCCCTCACGGGCGTCAGTTATGACAATGGCGTTGTGCCGGTCGCGGACTGGACCCCGCTGGCACGCCTGGTGATCGCGGCCCTGCCCGCTCCGAACGTACCCAATGCAAATGCCTTTGCGAATAACTATGTTTCCGTCCCGAAGGCTTACCTGGTCGACGACAAAGGCGACGGTCGCGTGGACTTTCTCGCATCCGAGCGAACCACGGCGTTTGGACGCTTTTCCGAGCATAACGGCAATATCGAGGATGCGAACGGCATTCCCGGTGCTGCGGGCGGCAACAGCAACGGCGATATCTATATCAATAACAAGCAGGTAGCCGCGGCAATCACCCACAGCTTCAACCAGAACAATATCCTGGACGCCCGCATCGGTTTTGACTGGACCCATGGCGGCAAGAGGCCGTTCGGCGTGGGGCAGCCGAGCCTGCTTGTGCAGGCGGGCATCGGCGGCCTGCCGACCGACCCGACCATCTCGCGAAGTCTGAACGCGCAGGCGGTCAACGGCTTTACACAGTTCGGCGCGCAGTCCAGCAGCCCCCAGTTCCAGAATCCGTTTGTCATCGACCCCAAGGTGAACTACACGCTGCTGAAGGGTCGCAACGACCTGAGGTTTGGATGGGAGTTTTTATCGATCAACACGGAGATCGACGACTTCAACCCGACTTATGGAGCCGATGGTTACGCGGGAGGCTTTTCGGCGACCGCAAAGTCCTCGGACGTGGGAGCGACCGAAGCTTCGTTTCTGGCGGACTTCCTGGTGGGCGCGCGCAATGGTTATAACCTGAACAATGTCGCGGTTGTGAACTATCACCAGTACATGAACTTCTTTTACGCGCAGGACGACCTGAAGGTATCGCCGAAGTTCACGGCGAACCTGGGTTTGCGCTACGAGCTGGTCACCCCGCAGTTTGTCAGCGGCAATACCCTGGCGAACTTCAACCCGGCGACCAACACCCTTCAGCAGGCGACTGCCGGGTCGATCGCGCAACGGGCGCTGGTCCATACACCCAAGCTGGACTTCGCACCGCGCGTGGGCTTTGCCTACCAGGCGGATGCGAACACGGTGATTCGGGCGGCATACGGTATCAGTTATGACCAGTTCAACCGGGAAGGCGGCGAGAACCTGCTTGCGTATAACGGGCCGTCCATCGTCAACGCGAGCGTGCAGCAGTACGCACCTTTCTCCACGCAGCCCGTCAAGCAGGGCCTGTGCACCAACGACCTTGCCCCGACGACCTGCTTTCGGCCCGAGGCGCAGGGCTACCCGCAGGGGTTTACCGCGCCCTCCAACTTCAGCACGGCGCTGTCGCAGACTCGCTATATCCCGTTCAATACCCCGACCGGCTATGTGCAGGCCTATCATCTCGATGTGCAAACGCAGCTTGCGCCGCGCACGGTACTGACTGTCTCCTATGTGGGCTCGCACGGGGTTCATATCCAGGTGCTGGCAGACCTGAACCAGGCCACGCCCTGCCCGGCGACAGGAAACTGCGCGAGCCTGCTGGCACGGCGGCCGATCCAGGGATTTACCGGCATTGAAGAGTCAGTCCCATACGGCTTCCTGAGTTATAACGCGCTCCAGGCCAAGCTGGAGCACAGATACGGTCAGGGCTTGTTCGTGCTTAACTCCTTTACCTGGTCGCATGCGATCGACAATGCTTCCGGGCACCTGGATACGCCGAACGGCGATAACTCGCGGGTGAACCTGGCGAACCTGCGCGGCGAGCGCGGACAGTCGGCCTACAACCAGCCGGTCAACGATACTTTGACGGTGATCTACGACCTGCCTTTCGGGCGTGGGCGACGCTTCGGCGCAGGCGCGCCAAGGCTTGCGCAAGGCCTGCTTGGCGGCTGGCAGTTTTCGGCCATCAACACCGCTACAAGCGGGCAGCCGGTCAACCTGATCTACAACGTAAGCTCGGTGGCTACGGTCAGCTCGCTGCTGAACTATCGCCCGAATGTAAGCGGCGACCCGGTGACGCGCAACGGGCAAAGAGTGAAAACAGCGACCACAGTGCAAAACTATCTCAGCCCGGCAGCGGTCAGCGCACCTGTGAACCAGAGCCAGACATACGGCAATGCGGGCCGCAACTCGCTCCGTACCTACCCTTTCTACCAACTGGATACGGCGTTGCACAAAGGGTTTCACCTATGGAGCGAGGCGTCGCTGCTTGATTTCAGGCTTGAAGCCTTCAACGTGCTGAACCAGGTCAACTACGGCGCGCCGGATTCTAACCGGAGCGACGCCGGCTTTGGAGCCATTACGACTTACTTTCCGCCCAGGCAGCTTCAGGTCGCGGGCAAGCTGTTCTTTTAAAGGAGCGCCGATGTTAGCAGCCTTGCTTGCAGGTGGAATGGCGGTAAATGACGCGGTGCGGATCAACCAGATTCAGGTGATCGGCACCCATAACAGCTATCATGCGGGGCTTGCGCCGGGGGTGGCAAAGATTCTCCAGGCGCAGAATCCAAAGGCATTCGCCGCGCTTGACTACAAACATCCTTCGCTGACCGCGCAGCTTGATGGGGGCGTCCGACAGCTGGAGATCGATGTTTTCGCCGACGCCAAAGGAGGCCTCTACGCTCACCCTTACCTGGAGCGGCAGGCCGGAACCGAGGCTGAAGCCAACCCTGGCGGAGTGATGGACAAGCCCGGATTCAAAGTCATGCACGTGCAGGATATCGACCAGCGCAGCGTGTGCGAACCCTTGATCGCCTGCCTGGCCGAGGTGCGGGACTGGCTGAGGAACCACCCGGACAGCCTGCCGGTGTTTCTGCTGATTGAAACCAAGCAGGGACGCCTGAAGGAGGTGAAGTTTCCGACGGTGACGCCGGAGCCGTTTACGCCGGCTGTGTTTGACGCGCTGGATGGAGAGATACGGTCGGTTTTCGCCGATGGGGAGATGATTGCGCCGGACCAGGTGAGGGGCAAATTCCCGACCCTGAACGCCGCCGTGCGGGCAGGCGGCTGGCCGACCCTGAAGCAGGCGCGAGGCAAGGCGGTGTTCCTGATGGACCAGCGTGCGACGGAGGCTGTGTATACGGACGGCCATCCGAATCTCGAAGGGCGCGTGCTGTTTACCAATGCCGTGCCGGGCGCCCCGGATGCGGCGTTCACCGAGGAGAATGACGGGACCGTGGAGGAGATCAACCGGCTGGCGCGAGAGGGCTATCTGATCCGGACCAGGACGGACGCAGATACGGTGCAGGCGCGGACCAACGATACCGCAAGGAGGGATGCGGTGATGAAGAGCGGCGCACAGATTTTATCGACGGACTACCCGAAGGGCGCGGCGGCGGCCAGCGGGTTTGTGGTCGAGCTTTCCGGCGGGGGCGTGGCGCGGTGCAACCCGGTGGTCAAAGCCGACGGCTGCGTCAGCCAGGATCTGGAACGGAAGTAGGCTCGAGTAAGAGGTAGGGGATTGAAGCGGACGCTTACGGGCTCGCCCATGGTCTGTCACCGGCAGACAGCCGTTTTGTGGCGGGTGACCAGGGCCGGAGTCAAAGCGATCCGGTCGATACTGCCGTAAGTCCAAATGAGATGGATGGTCGGGGAGAGAGGATTTGAACCTCCGACCCCCTGGTCCCGAACCAGGTGCTCTACCAGGCTGAGCCACTCCCCGATACCGTTTCCGCTGGAAGCTGCGCGCCCCTGGCAGGCGGCTGCGGACAGCCTTGAGTGTAGCAGAGGACCCGCAAAGCTGGAAGCCGGGCATACGCGCTAGGCGGCAGCCTGGAAGCCGTCGCAGCCACTGACCGGCGTGACCCGCAGGTGCAGGTTGGCCAGCTTCGGGTGACCGCAGTCGGAGATCAGCTCCTCCGACGCCTGCCGGGTGGACAGGATTTCGACGAGCTGGAGGCTCTTGCTCGATGCCCCGGAGTGCTCGCCGAAGTGGGTACAAAGACCGCATTGCCCTTCATGGACGGTCGTCATCGTGCGTGTTCTCCTTTTTTGTTTGTAGGAGAGGTAGAAGAGCGGACGCGTTGCCCACCGGCTGCCGGCGCGTGAGGGGAGCTACTCTTGAAGCAGCATGAAGGCAAGAGGCGAGCTCGACCTGGGCGGCATCCGCGTGCTGGACGGCGGCTTCGCGACAGAGCTGGAGCGGCGCGGTGTGTCGGTCGAGGGCCCGCTGTGGTCGGCGCGCGCCCTGGGCGAAGCGCCCGAAGCGGTGCTGGCGGTGCATCGCTCGTACCTGGAGGCGGGCGCGGACGTGCTGTCGACGGCCGGCTACCAGGTGTCATCGCGGGGGTATGCCCTTGCTTTCGGGTGGGGCACCGAAGCCGCCCGGGAGGCAGCGGCAGACGCGCTGCGAACGTCCGTGCGGCTTGCGCGCGAGGTCGCGGGGAGCACCGGAGTCTGGGTGGCGGCGTCGCTGGGGCCCTATGGGGCAGCGCTGGCGAACGGGGCGGAGTTCCACGGTGAGTACGGCTTTGCGTCGCAGGCCGAGCAGCATCGAGCCCTTCTTGCGTTCCATGCCGAGCGCATTCGGGTGCTCGCCGCAACCGAGGCCGACGTGCTTGCGTTTGAAACGGTGCCGTCGCTGGCGGAAGCGCGGGCGATTGCCGAAGCGCTGGAGCCGTGGCCGACGATCGGGGCGTGGCTCTCGTTCACCTGCCGCGACGGGGCGCATACCGCGCATGGTGAGCCTGTGCGGGAGTGCGCGAGGTTTCTCGATGCCGTGCCGCAGGTAGTGGCCGTCGGCGTCAACTGCATCGCGCCCAGACTGGTGGCCCCGCTGCTGGGTGAGCTGCGCCGCGGTACGGGCAAGCCGCTGCTGGCCTATCCCAATTCCGGCGAGGGCTGGGACGTCGGGCGGCGCTGCTGGACCGGAGTGGCCGACCTGCCGGGCTACGAGGCACTGGCGCGCGAGTGGTTCGCTGCGGGAGCCCAGGCCGTGGGGGGCTGCTGCCGGACGGGGCCCGGGCATGTGCGAGCTATCGTGCAGGCCGCGGCGCAGGAGCTTCTCCGATGAGCCAAGTTGCGACCCCGGAGCTGCATCGTCGCGGGCCCATGGCCGGATCGCGATTTTCACGCCTCATCAACATGCGACAATGTGGGCAGCGCCATGGCTGAAACAACCCCGCTCGACGCACCCCCCGTACCGACGCCCACCACCATTACGCCCGCGCTGCTGAAGCAGCACTCCATCACGCTGGAGGAGTACGCGCGGATTGAAGCCGCTCTCGGCCGCGTGCCCTCGCTTACCGAGCTGGGCATTTACAGCGTGATGTGGAGCGAGCACTGCTCCTACAAGAGTTCGCGCGTGCACCTCAAGCGTTTGCCAACCAAAAGCGAGCGCGTGGTGCAGGGGCCGGGCGAGAATGCAGGCATTATCGACGTGGGCGATGGCTGGGCCTGCGCGTTCAAGATCGAGTCGCACAATCACCCCAGCTATATTGAGCCGTTTCAGGGCGCGGCGACCGGCGTCGGCGGCATTCTGCGCGACATCTTCACGATGAACGCGCGACCGCTGGCCGTGATGGATTCGCTACGGTTTGGGCCGTTGACGGAGGAAGCCGGCGTGGACGCGGCGACCGTGCGCCGCAACCATGCGGTCACCGAGGGCGTGGTCGCGGGCGTGTCGCACTACGGCAATTGTTTCGGCGTGCCCAACCTGGGCGGCGAAACGAAGTTTGAGGCCTGCTATTCCGGCAATCCGCTGGTGAATGCTTTCGCGCTGGGCCTGGTGCGGCGCGACGAGATTTTTTATGCCAAGGCAACGGGCGTCGGCAACCCCGTGATCTATGTCGGGGCCAAGACCGGGCGCGACGGCATCCATGGCGCGACCATGGCGAGCGAGGAGTTTACCGAGGGTTCGGAGCAGAAGCGGCCCAACGTGCAGGTCGGCGACCCGTTCATGGAAAAGCTGCTGCTTGAGGGCTGCCTGGAGGCCATGGCGACGGGCGCGGTGCTGGGGATTCAGGATATGGGTGCGGCGGGGCTGACCTGCTCGACCTGCGAGATGGGCGCGCGCGGGGGCGTGGGCGTCGAGATTGAGCTGGACCGGATTCCACAGCGCGCGACCGGCATGACTTCGTACGAGATCATGCTGTCGGAGTCGCAGGAGCGCATGCTGCTGGTGGCGGAAAAGGGCCGCGAGGGGGAAGTGCTGGACGTGTTCCGCAAGTGGGGGCTCGACGCGGTGGTCGCGGGTGAGGTGATCGCGGAGAACCGCATGCGTGTGCGGCACGGCGGGGTGCTGGTCGCCGATATCTCGAATGAGTCGCTGACCGACGACGCGCCGCTGTATCACCGGCCGGTGGGCGAGTGGCAAGCGCCGGTACCGCTCGACCCGCCTGCGGACGTGGTGGCAAAGCTGAACGGCCCGCACGATTACCTGGCGGAGTTGAAGCAGCTGTTGGCGAGCGCGAACATCTGCTCGAAACACTGGGTGTTTGAGCAGTACGACTCCATGGTGCAGACCAACACCGTGCAGGGCCCGGGCGGGGAAGCGGGCGTGATGCGGATCAAGGGCACGCAGCGTGGTTTGTCCATGGCGCTGGCCGGCAATAGCCGCTGGTGTTATCTCGACCCGAAGCTGGGCGCGATGCACGCGGTGGCCGAGGCAGCGCGCAAGGTCGCGTGCACGGGCGCGACGCCGGTGGCCGCGACCAACTGCCTGAACTTCGGCAACCCGGAAAAGCCGGAGATCATGCGGCAGCTGTCGGACGCGATCGACGGGATTGCGGAGGCTTGCAGCGCGCTCGGTACGCCGATCACGGGCGGCAATGTTTCGTTGTACAACGAGACGCGCGGTGAGGGGATTTACCCCACACCGGTGTTGGGCGTGGTTGGCGTACTGGATGATGTGACGAAGGCAGTTGGGTCGGATTTCATGCGACCCGGCGATGCGGTGCTGCTTCTGGATGCCTCGGAAGCAAGACCGGGCTGGAAGCAGTTGGGTTCTTCGGAGTACGCGCGAGTTGTGCTCGGCGCAATGTGGGGCGAGCCGCCCGCTTTGACCTTAGCCTTCGAAGCAGAAGTTCACACGCGGCTTGCGGCGTTGGCGCAGGCTGGACTGATCTACGCAGCACGGGACGTCGGTGATGGCGGCATAGCCGTCGCTCTTGCGGAAGCCTGTTTCCACCATGGAGTTGGCGTGGACGCTCAGTTGGTGTATTTGCAATCGATGGAATCGGCCACCCTTGCGCTTTTTGGTGAAGACAGCTCGCGCGTGTTGATCAGTTGCGCGCACGAAGAAGTCTCCAGGATTGAGCAGCTGCTTTCACAAGGCTCCGTGAAAGTACGTCGTCTCGGAAAAGTAACGAGCGGCAGCTTCCGCATGCAGTGCGAGGTACTGTGCGAGGACGGGCAGCACTTGCCTGGTGAGCTCATAGAGGCCACCATCTCTGAACTTCGCCATAAGTGGTCGCGCGAACTGGAAGACACGTTGGCCGAATCGCCCATTGTGGCAGAGGTGATGGCGTGACGCCGGTGCTGATCGAAGGCATGACGGGCGCAAGCACGCCGGCGGAGAGAGAGGGATTCTCCACCATCCGGGGCACCGACTCCGCCGGCCGTTACTCCGTGCGTGAGCCGGGCGACGGCTTCCAGGATGAGTGCGGCGTGGCGGCGGTTTTTAACCATCCTGAAGCCGCGCGGCAGGTTTACCTTTCGCTTTATGCCTTGCAGCATCGCGGGCAGGAGTCCGCGGGCATCGCGACCGCCGACGGCACGAGCCTGTCCAACATCAAGGGCATGGGCCTGGTCTCCGACATCTTTACCGAAGACGTGCTGCAAAAGCTCAAGGGCGACATGAGCATCGGCCACACGCGCTATTCGACGACCGGCGACTCGGCGCTGCTGAATGCGCAGCCGATTCGCGTGGACTCGACCAAGGGCCTGATCGCGATCGCGCACAACGGCAACCTCGTCAACCTGGGCAACCTGCGGGCAAAGCTGGAGCGCGAGGGCGCTTTTTTTCAGACCACCTCCGACTCCGAAATCATCGTGCAGCTCATCGCGCACTCCGAGGAAACCACGCTGGTGGACGCGATCGCCGATTCGCTGCGGCAAGTCGACGGCGCATTTTCGCTCGTGATGATGACGCGTGATCGCATCTTCGCGGCCCGCGATCCGCGCGGATTTCGTCCCCTGTCCATGGGTCGCATCGCGAACCCGGACGGGCCCGATACCATTGTGTTTGCGTCCGAAACCTGCGCGTTCGACCTGCTGCATGCAAAGTACGAGCGCGACGTGGAGCCGGGCGAGCTGATCATGGTGACGCGTGACGGCGTGACCACGCGACAGTATGCGTCGGGCGTGCCGCGTTCGTCGTGCATTTTTGAGCACGTGTACTTTGCGCGGCCCGATTCAAAGATTTTCGGTCGCTGGGTGCAGGACTCGCGCGAAGCCATGGGCCGCTGCCTGGCGCGCGAGTCGCACGTGGCCGCCGACCTGGTGGTGCCGGTGCCGGACTCCGGCGTGACCGCGGCGCTCGGCTATGCGGAGGAGGCAGGGCTGCCGTTTCGATTCGGGCTGATCCGCAACCACTATGTGGGCCGCACGTTTATTGAGCCGGAGCAGAAGGTGCGCGACTTCGGCGTGCGGCTCAAGCTGAACCCGGTGCGCAACCTGCTGGAAGGCAAGCGCGTGATCCTGATCGACGACTCGATCATTCGCGGGACGACCTCGCGCAAGATCGTGCGCATGGTGCGCGCGGCCGGTGCGAAGGAAGTGCACCTGCGCATCTCGTGCCCGCCGACGGTTTCGCCGTGCTTTTACGGGGTGGACACGCCAAGCAAAAAAGACCTGATCGGCGCCAACAAGACGGTCGAAGAGATTCGGCAGTTTATCGAGGCCGATTCACTCGCGTACCTGTCGCTCGGCGGCCTGCGTCGTGCCGTGGACGAGGACGAGGGCAAGGGCTACTGCGTGGCCTGCTACACGGGCGCGTACCCGACGGCGTGGGTCGATGTGGACGAAATTTTGCCGGCGGCCGCGCTGCGCGCCTGAGCCTTTGCCCGCTTGTCAAGCCCCGGGCATAAGGAGAAAGGGACACGGCAAAGTTTCCGCTTCCAACGCCGCAGGGCGGGATCGGTCAGCTGCCGGTTCCACCGGAACCAGTCGAGCTGCCGCCGGAGCTCTTGGAACTGCCGCCTGCGTTGGATGAGCCGGAGGCCGGGGCAGGAGCCGGAGCTGCCGGAGCCCCGCCGCCGTCCCCCGAGCCCGACTTCGCGCTCGAGGATCCGGCGTCGGAGCCGGAACTGCCCTCGCTTTT
>CAXSBW010000018.1:25461-29938 GCA_964235795.1 uncultured Acidobacteriaceae bacterium
GACCCGCCGCCTTTGCCCCCGCCGCCGGCCTTGCCGTAGTCGGTCAGGTAAAAGCCGGAGCCCTTGAACTGGATCGCCGGCGCCGACAGCATCCGTTCACTCACGCTGCCGCACTTGGAGCATTCGCTTTGTTCGGGTGCGTCGAAGCTCTGGATTTTCTCGAAAACATGGCCGCAGGCGGTGCAGCGATATTCATACAACGGCACGGTGGGACCTCTCTGGAACTCCTGGTTCCATTGTAGCGGAGTGAGCCCGCGAGAAAGTCACTTACGAGCTCAGCTCGACGGGGTGCACCTCGTGGATGGCCTCGACCGCGCGCAACTGCCGCAGCAGAGCCGGGGTCGCCTCGCTATCGATCTGGATCACAGCCATCGCCGTGCCGGCCGCCGCGCCACTTGCGCGGCCCAGTGCGAAGTTCGCGATGTTGATGCCGTGCTGGCCGATCACCGTTCCCAGCCTGCCGATCACGCCGGGCACATCGCTGTTGCGCACCACCAGCAGCGTTCCTTGCAGCGGCGCTTCGATTGGAGTTTCTCCAAGCTCCAGCAGGCGCGGCGCGTCGGTACCGGGAGCGACCCCGGCGCGAGCCTTGAGGGTGTCGCCATCGCGCATGTGGAGCGTGAGTGAAACGGTGCTGCCGCTCGAGGCATCGCGCTCCTCATGCACGCGCACGCCGCGCTCGCTCGCCACCTGCGCGGCGTTGATGCGGTTGGCGCCCTCACTCGCGCCCAGCACGCCGGCGATGGCGGCGTTGCGGACCATCTCGGTTTGCGCGGCGGCCAAGCCGCCGCCGTATACCAGCGCAATGCTTTCAAGCCCTTTGCTGTCGGACGGCAGCAGCTGCACAAGCATCGCGCCCAGCCGCTCAGCCGCGTTCGCGAAAGGGGCCAGCACCAGGTACTGCTCATGCGTCAGCGAAGGGCTGTTGACCGCGTTCTGGACGACGCCGAGCTTCAAATAAGCGCGCACCTGCTCGGCGATCTGGATGCCGACCGCCTCCTGCGCCTCGGCGGTCGACCCGGCGATGTGCGGCGTCAGCAGCACGCGGTCCATGCCGAACAAGGGCGAACCCGTCAGCGGCTCGTGCTCAAACACGTCAAGCGCGACCCCGGCGATCCGTTTTTCCTGGAGCGCGGTGACCAGCGCTTGGGTATCGATCAGCTCGCCGCGCGCGCAGTTGACAATGCGCGCTTCGGGCTTCATCCGCGCGAGCGAGGCCGCATGGACGATGCCGTGGGTTTGCGGCGTGAGCCCGACGTGAAGGGAAAGATAGTCGCTCGAGCGAAACAATTCGTCGGTGGAGACGAGGCGGACCTCGTGCTCGCGTGCAACCGCCGGAGCCACAAAGGGATCGTGCCCGATCAGCAGCATGCCGAACGCGCGGGCGCGTTTCGCGACCTCAAGCCCGATGCGGCCCAGCCCCAGGATGCCGAGAGTTTTACCGCGGAGCTCGCTGCCCGCAAGCGACTTCTTTTCCCACCGTCCGGCGTGGAGCGCTGCATTGGCGCGCGGCAGCTCGCGGGCCAGCGCCAGCATCAGCGCAAGGGTCAGCTCGGCGACCGCGACGGCGTTGGCGCCGGGTGTGTTCATCACAACGACGCCGCGGCGGGTCGCGGCGTCGGCATCGATATTGTCGACGCCGACACCGGCCCGGCCGATGACGCGCAGCTTCGGCGCATGAGCCATCAGTGCATCGTCGACCTGCACGGCAGAGCGCACAATCAGCGCGTCGGCTTCGGCCAGGGCTTCCGGCAGGGACGCGATGCGGTCGTGCGTCAGCACCTCCCAGCCGGGCTCTTCGCGCAGCACGGCGACGGTCGCGGGCGAAACTTTCTCAGCCAGTACGATCTTCATGCGCCCGCCCCGGCCGGCACTTCAACCGCCCGCCGCGCGCAGTCGAGCGGGTCGCGTCCGCAAGGGCAGGCCGCTCGATTCGCAAGCATCGTCTCGCGCGTTGCATACACGCGCTGGGCCGCGGTCAGCGCCTGGCCCAGTTCCACGCCGGGCAGCTTCAAGGTTTCGACCGCGACGTGCTCAAGCGCGCCGATGAGCGCGATGGTGTCCATGTAATCGAAGAAGCCCAGGTGCGCGATGCGGAAGAGCTGCCCCTTCATCTCGCCCTGGCCGTCGGTGATCGTTGCGCCGAAGCGGCTCTTGAGCTCTTTCACGATCACGCCGGAGTCGACGCCCGGGGGAGGCAGCACCGCTGTGACGGCAGCCGACGGCGCAAAGGAAGCGAAGAGTTTCAGTCCCAGAGCTTCCACCGCGGCGCGGCACATGGCTGCACAGGTTTCGGCGTTGTTGACGAGCGCCGTGCGACCCGCGGCGAGGTCGCCCCCGGCCTGGCCCGCGATAAAGTCGAGCGCGGCCGCGAGCCCCGCGATGAGCGAAACTGCCGGCGTGTAAGCCGACTCGGCCTTGTGCGCGTTTTTGCGCTCCTTGCGCAGGTCGAAGTAGTAGCGCGGGTTGAGTGAGAACTCCATGGAGCCCCAGGCTTTTTCGCTCACCGACAGGTACGCGAGCCCAGGCGGAATCATCACCGCTTTTTGCGAGCCGCCGATCAGGATATCGACGTCCCGATCCGCGTCGAAGTGAGTGGTGCCAAGGCCGGTGATGGCATCGACGACCAGCAGCGCGTCGTGCTTTTGCGCCCGCAGCAGCTCCGCCACGGCAGGCACGCAGTGGCGCACGCCGGTCGAGGTTTCCGTCGATTGCATCAGCACCGCGCGGGTCTCGATCCGCAGCGCTTTCCGTACTTCGTCGAGCGAAAACGTTTGCCCGTAGGGAGCGGACACCACGTCCACATCGCAGGAAAATGCCTTGCCCAGCGCGGTCCAGCGTTCGCCGAACTTGCCGGCGGACAGCACCAGGATGCGGTCGCCGGGCGACGTGATGTTCGACATGGCGGCTTCCATAGCGCCGGTGCCGGAGGAGGCGAGCAGCAGCACGTCGTTCTCGGTGCCGACAAACTGTTTGAGGCCGGCAAGTACGCGCTCAAACAGCTTGCGGAACTCGGGTGTGCGGTGGTGCATGTCGGCCGCGGCCATGGCGAACTGCGCCGCGGGGAGCAGGGGCGTGGGGCCGGGGGTAAACAGGCGAGTCTTGCGGATCATGCTTGCGGGTCCGTTCTGGGAGCAATGGCGTTCTGCGCGAAATTGTAGCCTGCGCGTGCCGCCCGGCAGACGCCCTACAATGGAGTGTTGCGAGAGGTTGCGATGGACGAAGCGGGAATAGCGAAGCGGATCGAAACGGACGTGGTAACAGCGATGAAGGCGCGCGAGGCCGGACGCGTGGAAACACTGCGGATGGTAAAAGCAGCGCTGAAGAATCGCGAGATCGACAAGCGTGAGCCGCTGACCGAAGCGGAGGCGCAGGCCGTGCTGACGACGCTGATCAAACAGCGCCGCGAGTCGATCGAACAGTTCACCAAGGGCAATCGGCCGGAGCTCGCGGCAAAGGAAGCCGGCGAGATCACGATGATCGAGGCCTACCTGCCGCAGCAGGTCGGCGCTGCGGAGCTGAAGCCGCTGATCGCGGGTGTGCTGGCCGAGTTGCAGGCGAGCGGGATGGAGCTGGGAGCGAAGTCGATGGGGCCCGCGATGAAAGCCGTCAACGATCGCATCAAGGAGCTGGGCCTGCGCGCGGATGGCCGGCAGGTGAGCGAATGGGTCAAGGCGGAGCTGGCAGGGTCGTAACTCCGAGAGCCGAAGCGAGAACGTCTCCTGCCCAGGCATCAGCGGCAGGCAGGTGAACCGTGGCTTTCTCCCTTGTGGGCTTTTACATCGCGGCTGCTGCGTTTCGTGTGTGGACCCTGCTGCTTTCGGCAAAGCACGAGCGGGCGCTCAAGCGCGCCGGTGCGCTTGAGTTTCACCGGGCAACCTCGCTTACGCTGGCAGCGGTGCACGCATGCTTCTATGCGGCCGTGCTTGTCGAGGGCTGGGCGCGCAAGCCGTCGCTCGACGGCCCCGCCCGTGCCGGTATCGCCCTGTATGTCGCGGGCGCGGCGACCATGGTTTATGCCATGCGACTGCTGGGCCGTTTCTGGACGATCAAGCTGATCCTGGCGCCGGACCATCGCCTGCAAACGCACCCGTTGTTCCGGCTCCTGCGCCACCCCAACTATTTTCTCGGCATCCTGCCGGAGCTGGCGGGTCTGGCGCTTGCCCTGCATGCGTGGCTGACGCTCGGGCTCGGGCTGCTCGTCTATGCCGTTCCGCTGACGATGCGCATCCGGCAGGAAGAGCGCATGATGCGGGAGCGGTTCTCGTTTTACTGAGCCGCCTTTCAGCGCCGCGTGGCCGGCAGGATACGCACAAATGTTCCTTCGGGCAGCTCGCCCTCCACCAGGTGAACGACGCCGTTTTTGACAAATCCCGTGACCTCGCTCGGTAGTTCGAGCGACGGCCGGAGTGGAAGCGAAGCCTGCGGGCGCGCTGAAGTCGCGTGTGTGGGAGCCTTGGCCGGGGTGGGTGCCGGG
>CAXSBW010000018.1:30038-35954 GCA_964235795.1 uncultured Acidobacteriaceae bacterium
CTGCGGGCGCGCTGAAGTCGCGTGTGTGGGAGCCTTGGCCGGGGTGGGTGCCGGGGTGGGTGCCGGGCTGAGCCTGGTTGCGGCTGCCGGCGCCGGTCGCGCCGCGGGCAGGCCGGGCGCACGCCCCATCCCGCGATCCATCGCCTCGTTCGCCAGCCGGTCGGCTTCCTTGTTTTTGCCTCGCAGCACATGCTGCATCTCAAAGCGGCCCAGCTTCGCCGCGCGGCGTTTCGCCTCTTCGTACAGCGGCTTCAGGTCGGGGCTTTTGACGCTGTATTGCCCCTTGATCTGCTTCACCATCAGCTCGGAGTCGGAAACGACGCGCAGCTCGCGCGCATCGTTCGCGAGCGCCCACTCGAGCGCCGCGAGCAGCCCGGAGTACTCGGCCACGTTGTTGGTGCGGATGCCGATGAAGTCGCTGAGCTCGGCCAGCGGCGCGCCTTTTTCGTCCTCGATCCAGACGCCGTAGCCGGCCGGGCCGGGGTTGCCGCGCGAGCCTCCGTCGCAAAAGGCCGTCACCCGGCCCCCTGCGTTGTTTTCCTTGTTCATAAGCAACAGTGTACGGGCGCTCCCGGCATCGATCCGCGCCGGCGCGCCACCCTTACTCCCGTGGCGGTGAGTTTTCGGGCGACAACAGTGAAGGTCCCTTGCGCTGATCGGCTGCCGTGGTCTGTTCGCGCTCCAGCAGGCGCAACAATGCGCGAAGCTCGTCGCGTACTGTTGTGAGCATGGCCTGCTGCGGCTTGTGCGTTATCTGTGCGGCGACGGGCGGGTCAGGCTGCGGGCGCGTACTCGCCGCCGACGACGCCTGACCGGCCAGCACGCTCCGCGCTCCGGCAATCGTATAGCCCTCGTCGTGCAGCAGCCGCTTGATGCGCAGGGCTGTCTCCACATCGCGCTGCCGGTACAGGCGCTGGCCGGTGCCGCTTTTGCCGGGGCGCAGCTGCACGAACTCGGTCTGCCAGAAGCGCAGCACGTGCGTGGGCACTCGGCACAGCGCGGCTACCTCGCCGATGCGAAAGTAAAGTTTATCCGGGATAAGGAGCGCGCCCTGGCCGTTCTGCATTTGCATGTCGGAGTCGCCGCGCCTGGTCATAGGGTTCAGCGCGGAGGGAGCGCACGCCTCTCGGGCAGTATAGTGACCTATTGTATCGAACGCTCGAACTTGTTGCAGGCGCGCATAAGTCGGCCGGCGGAGCCGGTGTGTTGTGGCTTTTCAAGCAAGGCGAGCCCGGCGGAACATACCTTTCATGAATGACCCTGAGCCTGCCCGCTGGGCAAGGCGCGAAAGCAGAAAACCGCGATGAGTCGTTCGCCTGGGTGCGACGCTGCAGCAGGTGTTTGCCGCTTACGATAGACCCCTGTCATCCTTCAAAAGCAGCAACCGGGAGCGCTCTGATACTCTCCTCGCGTGGACACCCGCGGCATCTATGTCGAAATCCCGATTCGCGCTTCGCTCGATCGCCTGTGGCAACTGACGCAGCAGCCCGAAGCGCATGGCCGCTGGGATCTTCGCTTCAGCCGGATCGAGTACCTGCCCCGGCCCGATCCGGCCGAGCCTCAGCAGTTTCTGTATGAAACACGCCTGGGTTTCGGACTCAGTATTCGGGGTACCGGTGAAAGCAGGGGCGAGCGCTTTCTCCCGGATGGCACGGCGACCTCCGCGCTGAAGTTTCAATCCGACGATCGCAAGTCCCTGATCCACACCGGTTCGGGCTACTGGCGCTACGTCCCGGGCGTGGGCGAGGTTCGCTTCCTGACCTGGTACGACTACGAGGTGCGTTTCGGTGCGGCGGGACGCTGGTTCGACCGGACCGTGTTCCGTCCCCTGATTGGATGGGCGACCGCCTGGAGCTTCGATTGTCTGCGACTGTGGGCTGAAACAGGTCAGCTGCCTGAAAACTCGCGCGCGCTGGCTGCCATCCACGCCGCGGCTCGATGCGCGATCGCGGGCATCTGGCTTTGGCATGGGCTTGTGCCCAAGCTGCTCACCATGCAGGCCGACGAGCAGATCATGATGGGGCAGTCAGGGGTGCCGGCCGCTGCTGTTCCCCTGGCCGTCAGAGCTGCCGGAGTGGCTGAAATCGCGATCGCTGCGGCCATGCTCGCAAGCTGGCGCCACCGCCGGGCCTTTGTCTGGAACGCGCTCGCGATGTCGGCGGCTCTGCTCGCGGTGGCTGTCCGCTCGCCGCGGTACCTCCGCGCTGCCTTCAACCCTGTCACCCTCAACGGTGCCATGATCGCCCTTTCCGCGGCAGGGTATCTCGCGGCCGGCAGCAGCCCTTTTGCCGGCCGCTGCCGTCGCTCCCCCCTGAAAACAGCGAGCGAGCGCGCATGACGTCCATCTACCGGCAGGCACTCGGGTCCGAGTTCAATCGGCTGCATCCGCAGATCCAGCGCCGTTTCGGCCTCCATTCGGCCCAACCGCTCGCCGCCGTGGGCACCGGTGTGATGGACCGCATCTGGCATGGCCCTCTGTACACGCTGCCCTTTCTGTACCTGGGCGCCTGGCGAAGCATCCTGATCCCGGAGCAGGGTCGCGACATTCCGTTCACGATTCGGAATCATGCTTACCGCGACCGCTATGGCCGGGAAACCGTGACCTGGGTTCGGGATTTCTGGACGCCCCGGCAGCGGCGCTTCGATGCCTACATGATCTGGAGCGAAAAACGGGGCTGCATCGTCGACTATCTCGGCACCCACCAGCATCTCGCGGTCGATATCGAGGTCACGGTCGCCGAAAACGGCGGGCTGCGCCTGCGATCGGGGGAGCAGCGCTTCTACGAGGGGCCGGTTGGTTTTCGGTTTCCAATGGCGTTCTCCGGCGTGGCCGAAGTCTGTGAGTGGTACGACGACGCCGCCGGGGAGTTCCGGATCCGGGTGGAAACGACCAATCGCCGCTGGGGCAGGCTCTTCGGGTATGAAGGGCGTTTCACCGTGGAATGGCTGCGGGTCGCGGAAAGTGAAGTGCCCGCGACCCTGCTGCCCAGGCGCGTGGAGCGGCGCGAGTGACGGAGTTCGCTCCGCGCCGGTACCCGACCTAGATATCCAGGTTCTTCACGTCCAGCGCATTATCCTCGATGAACTTGCGCCGCGACTCCACGTCCTCGCCCATCAGCGTGGTGAAGATGGTCTCGGTTTCCGCGATGTCTTCAAGCCTGACCGACAGCAGCGTCCGGCGCTCGGGGTCCATGGTGGTCTCCCATAGCTGCGGCGCGGTCATCTCGCCCAGGCCCTTGTAGCGCTGGACCTGGTACTCCTTGCGGCCCTGGTCGATGACGTACTCGAACAGCTCGCCCGGGGTTTTCTTCGCGACCGGCTCATGCGAGGTGCGCCCGGCGCGTTTCGGCGCGGGGCGTCCAGCTTCAACCTCCCCGGTCGTGGTCGTGTCGGTGTCTTCGGGGTCCGGCTCCGGCGCGGCCGCGGCCTTGCTCGCGTACTCCACCGTGAACGGGGCGACGAGCTGCTCGCGAATCGCCATGTACCGGGTCATCATCTGCCGGTACTCGGGCGTTGAGGCGAGCGCAAAATCGACCTTGCGCGTGGCTCCCTGGGCGTCCGTGTAGCTGACGGACCAGGTCTGGTGCTCTTCATCGAGCGCCGGCGCGCCCACGGCCTTGAACTGGTAGTTCCCGGCCATCGCCTGGAGCCCCGCGTGCACGGTCTCGAGCTTTTCAGGCTGTTCGAAGTCGGCCCGCCGCATCAGCCCCTGCTCCGCCAGCAATGTCACCACCTCGTCGTTGCGGACGCGGCGATTCACCTTCTCGAAGAAGCCCAGATACTCATTGAGCTGCCCCATGAACTTCGTCAGCGCCGGGCCCTCAATCTGCCCCTGGGCCTGCCCCTGCGCCGTGCCGTCTTCGGCGACGCCGTACTTCACGATCATGCCCTCGGAGGCGCGCTTGACCATGACGTTGACGAACTCGCGGTCGTCCTTGATGTACTGCTCGAACTTGCCCTTCTTGATGCGGTATAGCGGCGGCTGCGCGATAAAGATGTGGCCGCGCTTGATCAGCTCCTGCATGTGCCGGAAAAAGAAGGTGAGCAGCAGGGTGCGAATGTGCGAGCCGTCCACGTCGGCGTCGGTCATCAGGATGATCTTGCCGTAGCGCAGCTTGGAGGGGTCGAAGTCGTCCTTGCCGATGCCGCAGCCGAGCGCCGTGATCATGGCGCGGATCTCCTCGTGACCCAGCATCTTGTCGTAGCGGGCTTTTTCCACGTTCAGGATCTTGCCCTTGAGCGGCAGGATGGCCTGGAACTTGCGGTCGCGGCCCTGGCGCGACGTACCGCCGGCCGATTCGCCCTCGACCAGGTATAGTTCGCAGCGCTCCGGGTTGCGTTCGGAGCAATCTGAAAGTTTGCCCGGCAGACCGCCGCCGTCGAGCGCGCCCTTGCGGCGGGTCAGGTCGCGCGCCTTGCGGGCCGCTTCGCGGGCGCGCGCCGCGTCGATTGCCTTGTTGATGATCTTTTTGGCGATCTGCGGATTCGCCTCCAGGAACATGCCGAGCTTCTCGTTCACCAGCGCCTGCACCGTCCCGGCAATGTCGGAGTTGAGCTTGCCCTTGGTCTGCCCTTCAAACTGCGGCTGCGGCAGCTTGACGCTGACGACCGCAACCAGCCCTTCGCGGACGTCGTCGCCCGAAAGGTTCTCCTTCATGTCCTTGAACAGGCCAAGCGACTGCCCGGCGGCGTTCACCGTGCGCGTCAGCCCTGTCCGAAACCCGGACAAGTGGCTGCCGCCGTCGGCGGTGTTGATGTTGTTGGCAAAAGTAAACACCGTTTCCGAGTAAGCGTCGTTGTACTGGAGCGCGATCTCCATATCGACGCCGTCGCGCAGGGCCTCCATCATGATCGGCTGCTCGTGGAGCACGGCCTTGCCCTTGTTGATATGACGAATGAACTCGGCGATGCCGCCGGCGTACTTGAACTCGGTCCGCTTGGCGTCGCCTGTTTTCGGGTCCAGTGTCCGCTCGTCGGTGAGCGTGATTGTCAGGCCCTTGTTCAAAAAGGCGAGCTCGCGCAGCCGCTGGGCCAGCGTGTCGTAGTTGTACTCGGTCGCCGTGAAGATGCTTTTATCGGGCAGAAAATGGACCTTGGTGCCTCGCCGCTTCGAGGTACCGACCTCGCGCAGCCCGGAGATGGGCGCGCCTTTCGAGTAGTCCTGCTCGTAGGTATGACCATCGCGCCAGATCTCGACGTCGAAAGCCTCCGACAGCGCATTGACGCAGGAAACGCCGACTCCGTGAAGACCGCCCGAAACCTTGTACGTGGACGCGTCGAACTTGCCGCCCGCGTGCAGTTTCGTCAAAACCACCTGGACGGCCGGCATCCGTTCGCCGTTGTCCAACGTTTTCAGGTCAACCGGAATCCCTCGGCCATCGTCGACGACCGTAATGGAGTTGTCCACATGAATCACGACATCGACCGCCTTGGCATAGCCGGCCAGCGCTTCGTCGACCGAGTTGTCGACCACCTCGTAGACCAGGTGGTGCAGCCCTTGCTCGCCGGTCGAGCCGATGTACATGGCCGGCCGCAGGCGAACGGCCTCAAGCCCTTCCAGCACTTTGATGTTGTCGCTGGTGTAGGTTCCAAGGGCCGGCACGGGCAGTTCAGGCGAAAGCGAACGATCGTTCAGAGACATGCAACTCCAATGGGCAGGCGTGACCGGCGGCGACGAAATCGACATGAAAAAGGCTGCGGCCGCATCGCTGCTGATGCTCTTATGGTACCATCCGGCGTCTTCCGGAGCGGTGACTGCTTTATACCTTTAGGTACTCCCGCCGGTAACCCTTCCGCGTGGGAATTTTTACACAAAGCCCTATTTTTCGCTTTGCACTTTCCCTATGGGAGCGCTACCTTGAGCGCACAGGGGAAAACTGCTCCCCCACGGAGCAGCCCTTCCACTGTGGACCCAAA
>CAXSBW010000018.1:36054-40697 GCA_964235795.1 uncultured Acidobacteriaceae bacterium
TAGAGATTTTTACCGCCTCCATCTGGCTCTATTACATTGTCATGCCGGAGCCCAAGCGCCAGCCTCACTCGCTTTCCCCAGCCTCGAGCCTGATGAAGTGGAACGAAGTCGCCCTCAAACTGGGGATGGGCGGTCGGCAGGCCGAACATGTGCCGTTTATCTCCGGCGTTGAATCCAAGGTGGATGCCGTGCTCGAGCGGTTCAAAGCCCGCGCGGAGTAGGAACAGAAAAGCCGGCCCGCGAAGGCCGGCTTTTGTCATGCGAGCATGGAGCTAGTCGGCTGCGACCTCGGTCGCAGCCGACGCGACCACCGGCTCAATCGCCACAAAACGTCCTGTGCGCCCGCGATCCACAAACTTCACCCGGCCATCGATCTTGGCATACAAGGTGTCATCGCTGCCGATGCCGACGTTGGCACCGGGTTTGTGCGGGGTGCCGCGCTGGCGCACGATGATGGAGCCGCCGGTGACGAGTTCGCCGCCGAACCGCTTGACACCCAGTCGCTGGGCATTGGAGTCTCGGCCGTTTTTCGAGCTTCCTAATCCTTTTTTATGTGCCATCGTTTCCCCTTATGCCCCGGCCTGTGCCGTAAAGCTTTGTCCGTTGACCTGGATTTCCTTGATCCGGACCTCCGTAAAGCTCTGCCGATGCCCTTGCAGCTTCTTGTACTGCTTCTTGCGCTTGTAGTGGAAGACCAGGATCTTCTCGCCGCGGCCTTCGCCGATCAGCGTGGCCAGCACCTTGGCCCCTTCGGCCGGCTTTGCGACGGAACCCCCGTCGCCCGAAAAAGCGAGTACGTCGCCGAATTCAATCGCGCCATTTTCATCGGCAGAAATCTTTTCCACCTTGACCACATCGCCTGGGGCGACGCGATACTGCTTGCCGCCGGTACGGATGACCGCGTACATAGGGTATTTCCTCTCGTGCGCGGCTCCCCGCAACAGGGGCACACGCCTGCTCAATGATCGAATACAGTCGTCCCTGCCAGACACTTCTCGCGCACACGGGGTACAAGGGAAGCTTTCGCCGACCGGTGGGAACACGGGGTGCGAGCTGGAAGGAGGGAGCTCTTTAGAAAGCTGCCGAACCCCTCAGGAACTACCGTAGTGTAGACCGCACGGCTGCCGAGGTCAAGGACCGCCCACAGATCACGCCCGGTTTTCCTGGCTGTCGAGACCCGCCAGTGCTGTGCTATAAGAAAGGCGTCAAACTGTTGCGATGCGAGGGGGAAGGCCGCGACTGCCTTCCCCCTCGCATCGCTGCCCCGCCGGCATGACAGAGCGGGCTTCAGATTTGACGACCACCCCTGCAAGTCTTCGGCCGCTGGCCAACCCTCCCCCCCAGGACGTGTTCATGGATCTGTTCATGCTGCTGCGTTGCGCCCCGCTTCGCTTGCCCCTCCGTTTCGCCCGCCTGGCCGCCACGGCCACCCTTGCGACGCTCGCCTCCCCTGTCCACGCCCAGCTTTCACCGGCCCTGGAACCGGCCCTGGAACCGGCCCTGGAACCGGCTGTCACCGGCCTGGGCCAGGCGGCTGCTTCCATGCCCGTCGCGGGTACGGTCTGGCTGCCCCTGCACAACAAGGCCGAACTCGATGCCCAGGTGGCGGCCATGTACACGCCGGGCTCGCCCAGGTATCAGAAGTTCGCGACGCCGGATGCACTGAAGCAGTTTGCCCCGACACCAGGCGAGCTGGCGGCCGTACGCGACGAACTGCTGGCGCACCATCTCAGCGTGACGGGCACCAGTGACTTTTCTCTCAAGTTTGAAGGGACGGCAGCCGATTTCGAGGCGACCTTTCATACCACTTTGAACCGGTACCGTACTCAGAACGGGACCGTCCTGAGCGCCGCCGCAACGGCGCCTTCCCTGCGCGGAACAGCCGCGGGTCTGCTCGGCGCGGTCACAGGCATCTCCGGGCTGCCCACGCACCCCTTTGCGCGCCGGCAGACCGACCCTGCGACAGGCTCGTCCACGGCTGCGGCCCCTGCCGGCTTCGGAGCCCCGGGCCTGTTCTCCTCCCATTGTCTCGGGGCTCCGCAGACTCTCACCCACACCTACCAGTACGGCAACAGCGTGGCCGGGGCGATCCGAGAAACCTGGACCGGGCTGATCTACGGCGGAATGTTTTCGCGCGGCAGCGGGGTCGCCGCCGGCTGCGCCTACACCCCGGACGATGTTTATGGGTTCTATGGGCTGGGCACGGCCTACAAACAGGGCTACAACGGCGCCGGGCAGACGATCGCGATTGTGGACGCATACGGCTCGCCGAGCATGAACGACGACTTCGCCTCCTTCAACTACCTGTACGGCCTGCCAGGGGCCACCGCAGCGAGCTTTCAAGTCATCCAGCCGACACCGTTTCCTGTTTCCGGCCTGAACAATGCCGATGAACTGGCCTGGGCCGAAGAGGCGACGATGGACGTGGAGTGGACGCACGCGATCGCGCCCGGAGCCGACATCAAGCTCGTGACCACGCCGACCGGCAACGACGACGACCTGCAACAAGCGGTCCTGTACGTGGTTCAGAACCACCTGGCCGGTGTGATCGCGGGCTCGTTTGGAAAAGATGAGCTGCTGATGGACGGACCGACGCTGACGACCTGGGACCAGATCTGCGAGATGGCGGCCTTTGAAGGGATCGCGGCCAACTTTGGAACCGGCGACAGCGGTGCGCTGGGTTCAGCGGAGGCTTCAGTCAGGAGCGTCGGGCAGGCCGACGTGAGCACACCGGCCAGCTCGCCTTATGCGACGGCGGTGGGCGGCACCAGCGTCGCGTACTCACCCATGGACGGCTCGGTGCTGCAGACCGGGTGGGGTACGCACGTGGTCAGGCTCAGTACCCCGAACGGGGTGCCTGCCCTGGTGTCCGAGTCCGGCTCGGCGGGTGGCGTCAGCTCGCACTTCAGCAAGCCTCGGTACCAGTCCATGCTGCCGGGGTCGGGGCGCATGGTGCCTGATGTTTCGGCGCTCGCCGATCCCCTGACCGGGGTGGAAACCCTGTTCACCCTGAACGGCGAGCAGACTTTTATCGCCGAGGGCGGCACCAGCCTGGCCAATGTGCTGTTTTCGGCCGAGTGGGCCCTGATTGAACAACGTTTCGGCTACTCGCTGGGGCAGGCCGCGCCCTACTTTGGACGCTACGGCGGCAGCCCTGTGATCACCGACATGGTCGCCCCATTGCCCATGGATGCCGTGCATGGCACGGTCCAGATCGACAGCCAGGCGCCCGTCTCTTACTCGGCGGCAGCCCTGGCGGCGCCGGTCACAGGCGGTTTTACCAGCGCGTTGTATCGCGACGGAGGGGGTGGCCTGTATGCCATCAGCTTCGGCACGGACGAGCCCGTCCGGCCGCTGGCACCCACACCGGCTCCGCCGCTGGTGTTGTCGCAGGGCTGGGACCCGGTGACAGGCTGGGGCTCGCTCGACATGGGTGCACTGTTCAGCGCTTTTTCTCACTGAGCTGCCGGCGGAAACAGGCGCACCCGCCGACTTTTGTCGGCGGACTGAAACAGGTACACGGCCAGGATCGCGATCAGCGGCTCAAACGGGTGGCGAAACCGGGCGTGCGCCGTCACGAAGTAGTAGAGCAGCGGCAGCAGCGCGAAGCAGCAGGCGAACAGGCCCGCCGCCGGCACCCGGCGCCGCAGCGCGAGCGCCAGGCCCAGCAGCCCGGCGATGGACGTGAACTGGAAGTTGAGGGAGCGCCCGTACTCGACCAGCGGTGCATCGTCGGACGGGTGCGGCACCGAAAACCAGAAGTAGTAGAACCGTTTCGCGCTCAGCGCCCAGAACCGGGGCCAGTCGGCGCGGATGACCTGCCTGGCCAGGTCACCCCGCATCCTGACATAGGCCACCTCGCCCATCTCGCGATACAGCCGCAGCTGGCCGGAGCTTTCGCCGGGGTGGTTGTACTCCATCAGCAGGCCGACCGCGCCGGGACCATTGCCGAGGTACAGCTCCGCCCCGAAGTTGCCGCGCAGTGGCACCCAGTGGTGAAAGGCTTTCCAGTTGCGCCAGCTCCAGGGAGCGACCAGGGCGAGGCAGATCGCGGCAGCCAGCGCCGCTTTCGGAACTTGTTGTTTCCATCGAGAGCCGGCCAGAATCCACAGTCCCATGACCGGCAGCATGATGCAGACCTCGGGGTTTGCAAGCGCAATCAGCCCCCAGAGCAGTCCGAAAGTCGCCCATCGGCCCGTGGTTTGGCCCGCGCCGGGCACCAGCTCCGGCTCGCCGATGCCGCGCATCCTGAGCGCCAGCACCAGCACCCACGAGAACAGAAAAGCGGTCAGCGTCATCTCCCAGATCCACCGCACCGCATACTGCAGGGCCGCCGGGTACAGCGCCCACACCCAGGCCGACCAGCGCGCCACGCTCCGGTGGAAGCAGCGCTCGGCGATCTCCCAGGTGGTGCGAACCATCCATGCATTCAGTACGCAGTTGAAAGCGAGCAGCACCCACGCCGAAAGCCCCGTGTACACGCCGAACAGCTTGAAGACGGCTGCAATGATCAGCGGGTAAGCGGGCGTGACCCAGGCGGTCGGGCCGGTGTGGCCATTGAATGGGTCCGCATAGCCATAACCCGTGACCATCGCCCGCGCGATCCGGGCCATCTCCCACCCGAACTGAAAGTGGTCGTTGTA
>CAXSBW010000019.1:0-2093 GCA_964235795.1 uncultured Acidobacteriaceae bacterium
TCGCTGCCGGTGCTGGCGCGGCGCAGGGTCGGGCCCGTACCCTTCTTTTTGTCATCCAGCTTGCGCTTGTTCTCGATCCTTGCGAGCCGGGCCTTCACGTCATCGAACTCGGACGTGGTTTCCAGGTACTCGTTGCGCGGCGGCAGCAGCGTCGCGATCTCCTGCTGGGTATGCTCAATGCGGTCGGGTGTCGCGGGATGAGTTTCAAAGGCCTTGGCGATGGTGCCGGGCTTGTGTTTTTCCAGGTTTTCGATTTTTTCAAAAAAGGTCACAAAGGCCTGCGGGTCATAGCCGGCGCGATACAGATACTGGACACCGAGGAAGTCGGCCTGGGCTTCGAAGTCGCGCGAAAACTGCAGAAACGTGAGCGGCAGCGCAAGGCTCGATGCCTCGTAAAGCCCGTAACCCAGGCCTCCGCCGATCATGATGAGCGGAATGGACGAGAATTGCGCGTAGTTCATGCGGGTCTGCTCGCGCATGGCGTGGTGAGCGGCCACATGCGCGATCTCGTGCGCCATCACGCCTGCGACCTCGGCCTCGGTATCGGCATTCAGAATCAGCCCCGAATTGACAAAGAAAAAGCCGCCAGGCAGTGCCATCGCATTGATTTCGTCCGAGTCGATGACCTTGACGGTAAACGGCACGCGCGCGTCGGAGTTCTTGACCAGGTTTTGCGCAATGCGGTTCACATACTCGGTCACGACCGGGTCCGTGATGAACTTGGTGCTTTTCTCGATCTCCATCGAGTACTGCTTGCCTTCGCCGATCTCCGTGTTGGTGGAATACCAGTTGCCCAGGCCGCGGGCGCCGATATTGCGGGTACCGGCCGCGCTGACGTCGTCCTCGCTGCCCGGCTTGACGCCCTGGACCACACCGTTGGGGCCTACCTTGGCTTCAAGCGGGACAGGCTTTTCGGGGGCTGCCGGGGCTGCGGGAGGCGTGTTCTTGTCGGCTTTCTTGTCCTTTTTTTCGGAAGGCTTGTCGGGAGCCGAGGCAGGCGGCACAGTGGGCGCGGTCGTCGGGGCGGTTTGGGGCACCGTCGAAGGGGTCGGCTGCTGCCGGGGAGCCGGTGTGGCTTGCGCGCCGGCGACGAAAGGCGCGCTCAGCAGCACGGCGGACAGGGTCAGGTTGCGATATGTCATGCAGGCACCTCAAGGGCAGGGGCGAACTGAGCCCCAAGACCTGTTAGACGTAGTATGAACCGTTCGGTTCCACCCGTCGTGTGGTTTTATGGCACGGTCATACTCCCGAGGACTTCGGCGAGCGATCCATCCAGCTTCCGCCTTCCTGCAATTTCCTGCACACAACGGCACCCTGGCCATCTACACTGAAACCCTTATGGAACTTATCCCGGAAGTGCACCCCGGCAAGACCAGGCAGGCCAAACCCACGCACCCGGTCACACTCGCGATCGACGTGGGCGGCACCGGCCTGAAGATGATGGCGCTCGACAACGATGCGAAGCCCATGACCGAGCGCGTCCGCACCGATACGCCGCTGAAGCCGACCCCAGGCCGCATGCTGGAGGAGCTCGAAAAGCTGCGGGCGCAGATCCCTGCCTTTGACCGGGTTTCGGTCGGGTTCCCGGGCGTCATCAAGAATGGGCACACGCTGACCGCGGCCAACCTCCATCCGGAGTGGAACAACTTCAACCTGCAGGGCGAGCTGGAAAAGCGCTGGGGCAAGCCGGTGCGCGTGGCCAACGACGCCGCCGTGCAGGGCTACGGAGCGATCGCCGGCGAGGGAGTCGAGCTGGTGCTGACGCTCGGCACCGGCATGGGTTCGGCCTTGTTTACGCGCGGGCGTTTGTGCCCGGGCCTGGAACTGGGGCACCACCCGTTTCGCAAAGGCAAAACTTACGAGGATTACCTGGGCCGCCGGGGGTTCAAGGCGATTGGGCACAAGAAATGGAACAAGATTCTGGCAAGGGCGATCGACCAGACCGCGCACACCTTTAACTGGGACCACCTGTTTATCGGCGGCGGCAACGCGAAGTTCGTCAGCTTTGACCTGCCCAAGCATGTAAGCCTGGTGTCCAACCAGGATGGGCTGCTGGGAGGAATTAAACTCTGGGGCGACCTGGCGTAACGAGT
>CAXSBW010000019.1:2193-9364 GCA_964235795.1 uncultured Acidobacteriaceae bacterium
ACAGATGGGATGAAGCACAGACCATGACAGCTGAGGCCCATGATCAGGTTCCTGTGCTGGCCACAGGTGAGTCCGCTTTGGTCCTGGTCGATTTCCAGGAAGGCTTTCTGCGAGAGAACACAGGGCATCTTCGTTCGCCCGTCCAGGCACTGGTAGATTCCGACGCTTTCAGAACCATTGTCGCCACACGATTTCTAAATCGCGCGGATAGTTTATGGACAAATATCATCGGTTGGAGCGGGCTGATCGCAGCCGCCGAGCAAGCCCTTGCTGTTCGACTATCCTCCGGGGCGGTTGTGATCGATAAGTGCGGCTATGGCCTGCCGGAAGCAGTAATTGTAGAGCTGGCTGCAAAGTTCTCCAAAGGTAAGGTCTACCTGGCCGGTATCGAGAGCGATGTTTGCGTTTCCGTCATCGCTGCACAGCTTTTCGATCATGGCATCCCCGTCATGATCCTGGCCGACTATACAGCCTCAGCGCGCGGCGAAGCTCACCAGGAACATGCGCTTGTGACCCTGTCGCGCATCGTTGGACGGAACAGGGTTCTTCGCGGTCACTTCCCCGATATACTTCCCCCGAGCTATGGATAGGTTCGCAGCAGTTTTTAGCTGCTTGCCCAGGAAAGAACGTCTTAATCCAGCAGGGCTGTTTGTAGACCGGGATAATTTCTCACCCGGGGATCGTCCGTGACCAGCAATAAGCCCTCGACCTGTGCTTGCGCGATCAATATGCGGTCAAAGGGATCTTTATGCAGAAAAGGCAGATGCATGTTCTCGAGGGCATGCTGATGAGTGATGTTGAGCTCTTTGTATCCCCTGAGAAGCATGCGCTCACGGAGGAGGGGAACATTGGCCTGAAATGCTCCGCGACTGGTCATACACTTCATTCCCAGTTCCCATGTGCTGGCAACACTGAAGAAAAGCTCGTTTGCCGGATCGTCCAGCGCCTGGAGTTGTTGTCGAGAAAGCTTGTGCGGTTCATAGGCCGCCCAGAGCAGAATGTGGCTGTCGAGAAGGAGTCTCACGATCCTGCTTTTTCTTTTTGCCACCCGGCAGGCCGCACCATACGCTGATCGTCATCGTCCGGCTCAGGATAAGGAAAATCAAGCCCGGCGAACTTGGTGCCGTCACCCTCCCCGTTAAACATTTCGTTGATCTCGTCCTGCATCAAGGAGTTGAAGTCTTCCGGTATTTTCCAGGTGCTGCCCTGGTCCATCATAAAACCCAGTCGACGCGGTTTGTCTTTCGGCTCGTCTCGAATCACCTCCACCTTGACGAGAGGCTTGCCTGCCCTGGCGATCACAAACGGCTCGCCTGCGACCGCTTCCGCCACCAGTTTGGACAAATGCGTCTTGGCTTCGTGCATGTTCACGATTTTCACAGCAGCCCTCCCGGGTGGACTAAGTATATGGACTAACCCACTTCCGGACAAGCAAAAGCCGAAGCGTTTACACTTGGGGGGACGAGGAACCTGCTTTGATCGGTGGCACACTCACTAAAATTTTCGGGACCAGCAACGAGCGCGTGGTTAAGCGCCTGCTGCCCGTTGTCGACGAGATCGGCGGCTTTGAGCCGTCCCTTGAACCCTTGACGGATGATGAACTGCGGGGCAAGACCGTGGCTTTCAAGGCGCGGATCGCAGAGGCGGTGGCCGAAGCTGAAAAGGACGCGCCCGAGAACGACCGGGACGCGCGCGCAGCGGCCGTGACTGCGGCTGAAAAGCGTGTGCTCGACGAGATCCTGCCGGAAGCCTTCGCGGTGGTCCGCGAGGCGGGCCGTCGCGCGGTCGGGATGCGCCACTTCGACGTGCAGATGATCGGCGGCATGGTGCTGCACCAGGGCAAGATCGCCGAAATGCGCACAGGAGAAGGCAAAACGCTGGTCGCGACAGCGCCCTGCTATCTGAACGCGCTGGCCGGGCGCGGCGTCCACGTCGTCACGGTCAACGACTACCTGGCCAAGCGCGATGCCGAGTGGATGGGCAAGATTTATGAGTTCCTGGGCCTGACGGTCGGCGTGATCGTGCATGACCTGGACGACGCGCAGCGGCGCGCGGCATACGCGGCCGACATCACTTACGGGACGAATAACGAGTTCGGCTTCGACTACCTGCGCGACAACATGAAGTTCGAGTTGAAGGACTGCGTCCAGCGCGGGCACTACTTCTCGATCGTCGACGAGGTGGACTCGATCCTGATCGACGAAGCGCGGACGCCGCTGATCATCTCGGGCCCGACCGACCAGACGACGGACAAGTATGTGCGGGTCAACCGCATCATTCCGCAGCTGGTGCGCGGCGAGGAGATTGAAAAGGGAGAGGAAAAAATCCTGACCGGCGACTACGTCGTCGACGAAAAGCACAAGTCCATCACGGTGACGGACGAGGGCTGGGAAAAGATTGAAGGGCTGCTCGAGATCGGCAATATCGCCGAGGTGGAGAACTGGGAGCTGAAGCACCATGTCGAGGTGGCCATCAAGGCGCACTCGCTGTACCGGCGCGATGTGGGCTACGTGGTCAAGGATGGCGAGGTCGTGATCGTCGACGAGTTTACCGGGCGCCTGATGCCGGGGCGCCGCTGGTCCGACGGCTTGCACCAGGCGGTGGAAGCCAAGGAAGGCGTCAATATCCGGCGCGAAGACCAGACGCTCGCGACCATCACCTTCCAGAACTACTTCCGGCTGTACAAGAAGCTCTCCGGCATGACCGGTACGGCCGAGACCGAAGCGGTCGAGTTCGACAAGATCTACAAGCTCGAGATCGTGGTCATCCCGACCAACCGCAAGATGCTGCGCATCGAGTATCCGGACGTGGTGTATCGCACGGCCAAAGAGAAGTACGTGGCGGTGGCGGACCAGATCGCGGAGCTGAACACGACGAAGCAGCCGGTGCTGGTCGGCACCACCTCGATTGAAAAGTCGGAGCTGCTGTCGCAGATTCTGCAACACAAGGGCGTGCAGCACGTGGTGCTGAACGCGAAATACCACGAGCGCGAAGCCGAGATCGTGGCACAGGCCGGGCGGCTGGGCATGGTGACGATCGCGACCAACATGGCCGGTCGCGGCACCGATATTTTGCTGGGCGGCAACGCGGAGTTTATTGCCAAGCAGGAGCTGGCGAAGAGCAAAAAAGCTCGCCCGGTGGCGGTGGCGGAGGGCGAAATTCAAGCGATTGCCGCGCCCGGCATGGAGCGCTTCTACTACCAGGGCCAGGAATACGAGTGCCCTGAGGCCGAGTGGGCGCGCGCGATGGAGCGCCACGCCGGCGAAGTCAAACGCGAGCACGCCGCGGTGATCGAGGCCGGCGGGTTGTGCATCCTGGGCACGGAGCGGCACGAGTCGCGGCGCATCGACAACCAGCTGCGGGGCCGCGCCGGACGACAGGGCGACCCTGGCGCTTCACGTTTTTACCTGTCGCTTGAAGACGACCTGATGCGGATCTTTGCGCGGGAGTGGGTATCGACACTGCTGCAGCGCATGGGCATGGAAGAAGGGGTGCCGATTGAAAGCGGGATGATCTCGCGCCGGATCGAGGCTGCCCAAAAGGCGGTGGAAGCTCAGAACTTCGAGTCGCGCAAGCACCTGTTGGAGTACGACGATGTGATGAACAAGCAGCGTGAGGCGGTCTACGGACTGCGCCATGGCCTGCTGGAGGGCGCCGGTCAATTCGACCAGCGCGAGCTGGTGACGGACGACTACGTGCCGAACCTTCTGAGCACGATCCTGGACGAGACCGCGCCTGAGAAAATGCACCCCGACCAGTGGGACACGGCGACGCTGCGGCAGAAGATCAAAGACCAGTTCGGGCTCGAGCTGGACGCGGAAGGCATCCATCCCGACGAGCTGAGCCGTTCGCAGCTGGGCGACGGGATCTTCGAAAACCTGAAGGATCGTTACGCGGCGAAAGAGGAGATCATCGGCGCGGCGGGGATGCGCTATCACGAGCGCGTGATCATGCTGAGCGTGCTGGACGGGCTGTGGAAGGACCACCTGCTCAACATGGACCATCTGAAGGAGGGCATCGGGCTGCGCGGCTACGGGCAGCAGGACCCACTGGTAGCTTACAAGCGCGAGTCGTTCGATATGTTTGAGCAGATGATGTTGCGCTTCCAGGAAGACACGGTGCGGTACCTGTACCTGATGCAGATTATCGGGCCCGACGGGCAGCCGATCCTGATGCCGACCAGGCCGCGCAGCGAGGCACCCACCTTGCTGGAAGCGCTGGGCGCGTCTACGCCGGAAGCGGAAAAGAACCAGGCCGCCGCTTTGCCGGTGCCTGAAAGGGAAGAGACTGCGCCGTTGACGCAGTCCGCGGCTCGGCGCAATGGGATCGCGGGCGGGGCCGCCTCCCGGCCGACATCTTTTATTCCCGCACGCAGCACCCCGTCCAGCTGGACGCGCAATGGCGGCGATGGCGGCTCGGTCGCACCCGGCCCGAAAACGACCCTGAACAAGGTCGAGCAGCAGTTTCTCAGGCAGAAGCGGCAGGACCTGGGGCAGGTGCACGAGACCGGCGGGGCGGAAGACAGCGCGGGGTAAGCGGACGAAAACGACAGCCGGGGGAGAAGACTGCGCCGGCAGCCGGACTACAGATTCGTGGCGGCAGGGAGACAACCGAGACACCACTTCCAGAGCACTGCTTCTAAACACTGCTTCTGAACAGCACTTCCAGAACGCAAAAGGGCAGCCCGAAGGCTGCCCTTTTGCTGAAGCGGGGTTGAACTAGACGGCCTGGACGTTCTCGGCCTGAAAGCCCTTGGGACCACGCACGACGTTGAACTGAACGCGCTGGCCTTCCTGCAGCGAGCGGAAGCCGTTCGCACTGATGGCTGTGAAGTGCACGAAAACGTCTTCGTTGTTGCTCTCGCGCGTGATGAAGCCGAAACCTTTTGCATCGTTAAACCACTTGACTGTGCCTTGTTCCATGTGACTGGTATTCCTTAGAAGATCGAATTTCGCTGATATCGGAGCAAGGCGCAACGCATGGCAACTTCATAAAACCGTGCAGAACGAACCCACTCAGTAACGAGCTTGATTCAAGCTACCGCAAAAACCTTGAAAGCACAACCCCTTTTCGTTACCGGTTGTGAATTTGATCCGTCCAAGCGTTTTGCGAACTCGCCTGCTCGATCCGGAACCGGACCAAGGCCGGAGCCGAAACGGACGCTCTCGCATCTACAACCCCATGGCGGATCAACTGTTTCTGAGCCTCTGGTACCCGAACTTCCGCATGGCCGCGCTGGCGCCCGCGGTGCTCGGCGTCCTGCGCCAGTTCGCTGTGATCGGCGCGGCCCCGGGCGAATCGGCCGCTGTCCGGGCGGCATCGGCTTATCCCATCTCCTGGTCCGAAACCCCGGTCTACAACCGCGTCTACGAAGAAGATGAGGACGAGCTCGCAGCGCCCGCGCTTGCCGTGCCGCAAGCCATGGAGCAGCTGCACGAGGACTTCGCCTACGAGTTCGAGGTGGAATGGGAGCTGTGGCAGCCGGAAGCCGCAGAGGGGCTCGACCCGGTGTGGCGCAAGGAGCCGACGCGGGTGCGCGTGGTCGCGTTCGGCCCCGAGTTCGACGATGAGGCTTACCAGACCAATGGAGAGGTGCGTGTCGGTTTCGGCCTGGACACGCCATTTCTACAGGAAGAGGTTGAACTGGACCGGGTCGCCTCAGCCAGGGTGCGGGAAAACGTGGCATTGCTGGTGTCGCTGGTCCGCGCCATCGAGAAGAACTGCGGCATCTCTTCGCGCCTGCTGTGGTCCGAGTCGGGTGAAAGCCTGGCCGAAAAACTGATCGCGCGCCTGCAGCAGGTGCACTAGCCGCATGGCAAAGATCAGGATCGACGGCACTCGCGCCCAAACTGTCCGCACCGTGCTGCTTGCCGTGTTCGCGGCCGTAATCGTGGTGCTGCTTGGGGCAGCCGGACTCCACAAATGGAGACATCTCGGCTTTCACCTGGACCTGCCGGGGCAGCTGGGCGCGGATATCTCCCAGACCGCGAACGGTTTCACTTACTCGCAGTCGCAGCGCGGTCACACGATCTTTACGATCCATGCTTCAAAAATCGTGCAGTTCAAGGGTGACCAGGCGGAGTTGCACGATGTGGCCATTACTTTGTACGGTCCCGAGGGCTCGCACCGCGAGGACAGGATTGCAGGCAGCGATTTCTCCTACAATAAAAAGACAGGCGTGGTCGTGGCTGCCGGCGCCGTTTCCATCGATATGGCTTCGCCCACGGCAGCTTCCGGCGGTGCCGCCCCGGACCGGATCCACGTCGATACCGTAGGGCTGCGATTTGACCAGGCAAGCGGCGAAGCACAGACAGACGGTCCACTGACTTTTACGCTGCCGCGAGCCAGCGGCAAATCGGTCGGGGGCGACTATGACTCCAAAAATGGAGTTCTTGTACTGCAAAAGTCCGTCGAGCTGCACGTGCTTGCCGACGACTCGGCCGGAGCCGGTGGCTCGACCGTTCTGGCCGAACATGCGCAGCTGTTGCGCGACTCCCATGTGGCGTACCTGTTGAAAGCACGGGCCGAGTACGAGGGCGGCACGGGGTCGGCCGACCAGGTGATCGTGCATTTCCGTCCGGACGGGTCGATCGGGCACGTTGACGCGGAAGATCATGTTCGCATGGCGACGGCCGAAGGCGCGCAACTGTCGGCAACCAACACCGCGGCGGACTTCGATGCAAAAAGCCGGCCGCTGAATGCGCGCGCCGGAGGCGGGGTGAACTTTCTTTCCAGCACGGCTGCGTCCAGCATGCACGGCAATGCGGTGGAAGGCACGATGCTTTTTGCCATGGGCGCGGACGGCAAGGCCTCGCTGCGGCATGCACAGTTCCGCAATGCCGTCAGCTTTGTGCTGGAGCAGAAGTCGTTTGCCGGGGACGTGCGCGGGTCGGCCTCGCGCGAAATGACGGCAACGAAGCTGGATGTCGATTTTGCCCCGGACGCGACGGGCAAAAGCCTGGCGCAGAAAGCCGTGGCGCAGGGCGGTGCGATGGTCAACCTGCATGACCTGCCGTATGGCGCGCCGCAGCGGCACACGGCGATCTACGGCGAAGAGCTGATCGCAAGCCTCGAGGGCGGGCACGAGCTGCGGCAGCTGGACGGCTCGGGCGGCACCAGGGTGGTGGATTACGCGCCGGACGGAGCGACGGATACCAGTTCAGGCGACCAG
>CAXSBW010000019.1:9464-14482 GCA_964235795.1 uncultured Acidobacteriaceae bacterium
CTCGGGCCAGGGCTCGAAGGCTGCCGGGGCCGCGGAAAGCGCGGGGGTGGAGACAGCGGTACAGACAGGCCGGGTGGCGATCGTGGCGCAGCCCGCGCGCGACGCGAAAACCTCGGACGGATCGCCGGAGCAGCCGCTGTACGCGGACGCGGCTACCGGCACTTACCACGCCGGCGACGGCATCCTGCGGCTGACCGGCGACGCACAGCACCCACCCCGGGTGCACAACGACACGCTCGGGCTGACAGCGACGGAGGTGGACTACCGGCGCAACTCGGGCGACGCGACCGCCCACGGGGATGTGCGCTCGACCTTTGTGCATAAACCGGACGCGCCGGGCGCGAAGGCGCAGCCTGCCGGCCTGGGCGGCAGCGGTCCGGTGCACGTGGTGGCGGCTTCGGCACAGATGAACCGCGATTCGAACGTGACGACCTTTTACGGCGACGCGGAAAAGCCCGCGCGCTTGTGGCAGGAGGCAGACTCGGTGGCGGCACCGGTGCTCGAGCTCAGCAAGCAGGGCGGCTCGTTGCGAGCGCGCGGCCTGGAGGGAGCGCGCGGGGCGGTGCATGCGGTGTTGACGGGCAAGGCCGCCGGCCCCGGAACCGGCCCCGGTCCCGGTCCCGGGACCAGCAGCGCGGGCACACGGGTCACCTCCGATACCTTCAGCTACTCGGACACGACCCGCACGGGCGATTTTCGCGGCGGTGTGGTTGCAGAGCAGCCGAACGGCGTGGTGCATGCCGACGACGCGCAGGCATTTCTGAAGCAGGCCGGGCCTGATGGCGGCTCGAGCCTGGACCGCGTGGTGGCGAGCGGGCACGTGGTGTTGACGCAGCCGGGCCGTCGGGGCACGGGGCAAAAGCTGGTCTACACGGCAGCGGACGGCAACTACCTGTTGACGGGCGCGCCGGGGGAGCCGCCGCGCGCGCTCGATGCGGCCAAGGGCGCGACCACCGGGGCCGCACTGCTGTTTCGCGCGGGCGATAATGGAGTGGAAGTGCTGAACAGCGATGCGGAAGGAAACAGCCGTCGCACGGTGACGGACACACGGTCCCCCAGGTAGATGCAAACCCTTTCAACGGACGAGATCGGCAAAAGCTACAAGGGCCGGCAGGTGGTGCGCGGGGTTTCCGTCACCGTGAGCCAGGGCGAGGTCGTGGGGCTGCTGGGGCCGAACGGCGCGGGCAAAACCACCAGCTTTTACATGATGGTGGGACTGGTTGCGCCGGATTCCGGCCGTATCCTGGCCGACAACGACGAGATCACGCGGGTGCCGATGTACCTGCGCGCTCGAAACTATGGCATTTCGTACCTGCCGCAGGAGCCTTCGGTGTTTCGCAAGCTGTCGGTCGAAGACAACATCCTGGCCGTGCTCGAAGCACAGCCGGTGACGGCGGCGGAGCGACGCTCGCGGACCGAAGGGCTGATCGAGCAGCTCAACCTCGGCCACATTCGCAAGACACGCGGGTTTGCGCTGTCGGGCGGGGAGCGGCGGCGGGTCGAGATTGCGCGCTGCCTGTGCATCCGTCCTTCGTTCATCCTGCTCGACGAGCCATTTTCCGGCATTGACCCTTTGGCGGTCGACGACCTCCAGGAGATCATCTTCGAACTGAAGCGGAGCGGGATCGGGGTGCTGATTACCGACCACAATGTACGTGAAACACTTTCCGTGACAGACCGGGCGTACATCATCAACGAGGGCCGTATTTTTCGTGCCGGCACCCCGCGCGCGCTCGGAGCCGACCCCGAGGTACGCCGTGTGTACCTGGGCGAGAACTTCCTGCTGGATTGATTGCCCCCAGCGGAAAGGGTGTGCAAGTTACGGAAGGTTGGCGCAGGGCTGGTTGGGCGCTACTGAATTTGGATAGACTGCAGCCACTGCTTCTTCGTGTCAATTGAGGTTTTCGCCGAGCCATGGTCTCACTTCAGCCCAAACTGAACCTTCGCGTGTCGCAGCGGCAGATCCTGACGCCGGGGTTGATGCAGATGGTCAGCGTGCTGGCGCTGAACAAGATCGAGCTCAAGGACATGATCCAGGCCGAGATCACGGAAAACCCCGTGCTCGAGGAGCTGGAAGACGCAGTCCCGATGCTGGACCATGTGGCGAGCCGCGACGCGGAACGCGAACAGCCGGTCGCGGCGGTGGAAGAGCGTGAACGTGCCGATCCGTTTGAGGAAATCGATTTCGGGTCGTACTTTCAGGATTACCTGGACCCCGGTTTCCGGTCGCCGCAGAGCTTTGAACTGACGGACAAGCCCTCGATCGAGAACTTTCTGACCGCGCCGGGCTCGCTGATCGATCACCTGCACTGGCAGGTGGGCGCGCTGTCGCTGTCGCCGCTGCTCAGGTGCGGGGTCGATTACATCCTGGGCAACCTGGACGAGGACGGCTACTGCGCGGCGAGCGAAGGAGAGTTGTACGTGGGCTGGCTGCGAGAGCTGGCGGCGGCGGGGGGCAGCGAGCACACGGACGCCGAAGCGCTGCTGGCCGAAGCGCTGAGAGTGGTGCAGTCGTTGGACCCGGTGGGCGTGGGTGCCGTGGACCTGCGGGAGTGCCTGCTGCTGCAGCTGGCGGCCTGCCGACGGGCCTGCACCGACCTGTCGGGAACGCGGGCGGCGCTGCTGGACGTGGCGCACCGGATCGTGGACTGCTGCCTGCCCCTGCTGCACAAACGCGACCCGCGCGAGCTGAGCAAGGCGGCGCAGGCGACGCCGGAGCAGGTGGCCGAAGCGCTTGGGTGGATTCGCACACTGGATCCGCGCCCCGGGCAGCGCTTTCAGCAGAGTGATGCCCGGCTGATTGAACCCGACGTGCAGATTGTGAAACGCGATGATGTATGGATCGCGGTGATGGACGATGAAAGCCTGCCGACGCTGCGGCTCAACCGGGAATATCGCAAGCTGCTGGCGAAGGGCGAGGCCGGCAAGGATGTCAAGGATTACGTCAAGGAGCGATACCGCTCCGCCTTGCAGCTGATGAGGAATATCGAGCAGCGCAAGAACACGATCCTGCGGACCTGCGATGCCATCGTACGCCGTCAGGAGGACTTTCTGGAGCACGGGGTCGAACGGCTCAAGCCCATGATGATCAAGGATGTGGCGGAGGAGATCGGCGTGCACCCCTCCACCGTGAGCCGGGCAGTGTCCAACAAGTATGCTCATACGCCGCAGGGTGTGTTTGAGCTGCGCTTCTTTTTCTCGGAGGGCGTGAATGGACCGGAAGGCTCGGGAACGCCGCTGATGCTGCTGAAACGCAAGGTCAAGAAGCTGATCGAGGATGAAGACGCGCGCAAGCCGCTGACCGACGACCAGATCACGCACCTGCTTCAAAAGGACGGCATCGACGTCACTCGACGAACGGTGGCAAAGTATCGCGAGGATATGCGCATCCCAAGTACGCATCAGCGGCGTGTGCGCGGGTAGCCCCGCCGCTCGCTGCCTGAAAAGGAGCGATGATGGACATTGAGTACACGGGACGGCACGAGACCGTTGTGACCGAGCAGCTGCGCGCGCTGGCCCAGCCTTTTCTGGATCGGGTGGAAAAGATGGTGGGCCGAGGCGCGAGTGCGCACGTGGTGCTGGATTCTGAGAAGAACCGGCAGATCGCCGAAGTGACGGTGAAAACCAAGGCGCATGACCTGGTGGGGCTGTCGGAGTCGACGGTGAGCCTGGAAACCGCGCTCAAGCAGGCGCTCGACAAGGCGGAAGCCCAGGCGATCCGCTTCAAGGAAAAGCGCACCACGCAAACGCGTCTGCCCAAGGATGAAAAGGCTGTCGTGGAAACTTCGCTGGAGCGAGGGGGCAAGAGCAAGCGCACGGCCCTGCTGCCGGTTGCGGACTCGCCGCTGGACGAGGTACTGGGGCTGCAGCCGGACAGTGTTCCTTTGCCGCAGGACAACGGTGCCGACCATGCCACCGAGTCGCATGTGACGCGAGCGATCGATGCGATCGCACTGCGGCCGATGAGCCTGGAAGAGGCGGTCAAGGAGCTGGAAACGCGGCATCGCGAGCTGTTTGTGTTTCGCGACCGCGAAGGGCTGCTGCGGATCCTGCACTGCAAGCGCGACGGCGTTTTGGAGTTGATCGAGCTGCCGTAATGGCCACGGAGGGGCGAGGTTCGCCCCTTCCTCAAGAGAGGCTTCATCTCTGACCCCCTTCCAATTCGCGAACTGGTTGTGCTGACCGGCCTTTCGGGCTCCGGCAAGGGCTCCGCGCTGAAAGCGTTTGAGGACCTGGGCTATTACTCGGTCGACAACCTGCCGATCGAGTTGCTGCCGCCGTTCGCCGAGCTGATCGCGAGTTCGGCGACACAGCGCCGGGCCGCGATCGTCGTCGATGTGCGCGAGGGCGAAGCGCTGGAACGGCTGCCCTCAACCCTGCTGAGTATGCGGGAAACGCTGCCGGTGACCGTGATCTTTATGGAGGCGACCAGGCCTGCCCTGCTGCGGCGCTACTCGGAGACGCGGCGGCCGCACCCACTGGGCGCCGATAGCAGTGTCGAGGCCTCGCTCGATGCCGAGCGCGCCCTGCTGGACCCGGTGCGCAACGTTGCCGACGTGGTACTCGATACGAGCAACTTCAACGTTCACGAGCTGCGGGCGTATCTGCACACGCGGTTCGGCGCGGAAGCGGGCAAGAGCCTGCTGATCTCGGTGACGAGCTTCGGCTACAAGAATGGCGTGCCGCTGGGCGCGGACCTGGTGCTCGACGTTCGGTTTCTGCCGAATCCGCACTTTGTCCCCGAGTTTCGTCCGCTGACCGGGCAGGATCGCGAGGTCATCGAGTATGTGGGCGGTTTCCCGCAGACGGGTGAGTTTCTCGCCAAGACGCTGGATCTGCTGTTGTTTCTGCTGCCGCACTACATCCACGAGGGCAAAAGCTATCTCACGGTTTCCTTCGGCTGCACCGGCGGCCAGCACCGCTCGGTGATGGTGGCCGAGGAAACAAGCCGGCGGCTCGCGGCGGAGGGCTACCGGGTCAAGATCACGCATCGCGACATGCCGCGGTGAGCGGCCCGC
>CAXSBW010000019.1:14582-17452 GCA_964235795.1 uncultured Acidobacteriaceae bacterium
CGCCGATGAAGCGCATCCTGCGGCTGCTGGGCTACCTGCGTCGCTACATGCCGCAGGCGATCGCGGCGGTGCTGCTGATGGCCGCGGTGGGGCTGCTGGAAGCGTTTCGCATCCTGCTGATCCAGCCTATCTTCGATAATGTGCTGCACCCCGGCGCGGCCGTCACGCACTCGGTGCCGCTGCTCGGCAACCTCAATGCGCGCTTCGGCACGCACTTTCACTTTGAGCTGCACACGCTGGTGCCGCACTTCTTCCACAACGAGTGGAATGTCGTCGGCTTCGCGCTGGTCGCCTCCACGCTGCTCAAAAGCGTGTGCGATTTTTCAGGCACATACCTGGTCAACTACGCCGGGTTCGGCATGATTACCGACCTGCGCGACGACCTGTACGAAACCATGCTGCGGCGTTCGGTCTCGTTCTTTCAGCGCCACGCCACCGGCACGCTGCTGTCCACGCTGATCAACGACATTGAGCGGGTGCAGTTCGCGATGTCGTCTGTTCTGTCGGACTTTCTCCAGCAGTTTTTCACGTTGATATTCACGCTGGTGCTGGTGATCGCGCTCGGCGGCAAGCTGGCGTGGCTGCTGCTTTTGTTCGTGCCGGTGGTTGCACTTTCAGTCCGGCGCATCGGGCGCAGGGTGCGTACCACCACGCGCGGCGGGCAGGACAAGCTCGCCGAAATCCAGAACATCCTGCACGAAACCATCACGGGCAATCGCATCGTGAAGGCGTTCAACATGGAACGCTGGGAGCTGGGGCGTTTTCGCGACGCCGCGCGAAGACTGTTTCGCGCGAACCTTCGCTCGGTGCGCGCGCAGGCGCTTTCGTCGCCGCTGATGGACGCGATCGGTGCGATCGCGATTGCGCTGCTGCTGCTGGTCGGACGCAGGCAGATCCAGAGCCATGCCATGACGGAAGGGCAGTTTTTCACTTTCCTGGTGGCCCTGTTCAAGCTGTACGACCCGGTGCGCAAGTTCGCGCTGTACTACAACAATTTTCAGCAGGCGCTGGGGGCATCGAGCGAGATTTTCAGATTCATCGACGATCACGACGACCTGGTCGAAAAAGCGCGCCCTTACCACCTGAAGGGTTTCGACGACGCGATCCGGCTGGAGAATGTGGGCTTTGCCTACGCGTCGGACGGGGAACAGACACCCGTTCTCTCAGGCGTCAACCTGACGGTGCATGCAGGCGAGGTGGTGGCGCTGGTGGGTCCGAGCGGGGCCGGCAAGTCGACACTGGCGAACCTGATTCCGCGATTCTTCGACGTGACGTCGGGACGCATTCTGATCGACGGCCGCGACCTGCGCGAGGTGTCGCTGCGGTCGCTGCGCGAGCAGATCGGCAAGGTGACACAGGAGACGATTCTGTTCAACGATACGATCCGCAACAATATCGCCTACGGACGACCTGACGTGCCGCTCGCGAAGGTGCAATCGGCGGCGCGCGCGGCGCTGGCGCATGACTTCATCACGCGCTTGCCCGAGGGCTATGACACGCCGATCGGCGAGAAGGGTTTTCGCTTGTCGGGCGGCGAGCGGCAAAGGATCGCGATTGCGCGCGCGCTGCTGAAAAACGCGCCGATTCTGATCCTGGATGAAGCCACCTCGTCGCTGGACGCGGAAAGCGAGTCGCTGGTGCAGCCGGCGCTCGGCAACCTGATGGAAGGGCGCACTGTGATTGTGATCGCGCACCGGCTGTCGACTGTGCGGCGGGCGACACGCATTGGGGTGATGGAAGCGGGCGAGCTGACGGCGATCGGCACGCACGACGAGTTGCTGGCGTGCTCGCCGACCTACCGAAGGCTCTATGAGCTGCAGTTTGCCGGCATGGCAGCGCAGGAGGCAACCGCGTGAGTGTTTCGGCCAAGGGGCCTGGAACGGACAATTCCTCAGGGGTGGGCAAACAGCCGGTGTATTCGATGACCGGCTACGCGCGGGTGTCCGTGCGTCCGGAGAACGCGCCTGCCCTGTCGCTGACCCTGAAAAGCATCAATCATCGCTTTCTGGACTTGCAGCTGCGTTTGCCGGCGGGGGCCGAATCGCTGGAAGCGACCGTGCGGGCGGCCCTGAAAGCGTCGCTGGGCCGCGGGCATATCGAGTGCACGCTGACGCTGGACCGGCCCGCGCGCCGAGAAACGCCCGACCGTCGGCCGGTGGCGACGGAGATCGATCTGCGAGCCCTGCGCGAATACATCGAGAATTTTCGCGCGGCTTCGGCCGCGATGGGCCTGTCCGGGCAGGAGCCGGACCTGAACCTCGCGATGCGTTTGCCCGGCATGCTGCTGGGCCCGATCGAGGAGCGGGAGGAGCCGAACGGGGAAGAGCAGGGTTTGGCCGAAGCAGCCCTGCTGCGGGAAACGCCGCCGCTGCTGGAGCGCGCTCTTGCCGCGCTGAAAACGATGCGAGCCGCCGAAGGTGCCGCGCTGGCCTCGCTGCTGCACGAAGGACTGGACCGGCTGGCGCGGCAGGTGGAGGAGGTGGGCGCGCTGCGCGCCGGGGTGCAGGACGCTCACTTTGCCCGGATGGCGGAGCGGCTGCAGGCGCTGGTGGGTCGCGGCTTTGACCCGGACCGCGTGCTGACCGAGGCGGCGCTGCTGGCCGAGCGCGGCGACGTGGAGGAGGAAGTGGCACGCATGCACACGCACATCCATCACTTCAGGGCGCTGCTGGACGGGGGCGGAGAAGTGGGCAAGAAGCTCGATTTTCTGTTGCAGGAGATGAACCGCGAAGCCAACACGCTGTTGTCAAAAACAGCGGGGGTAACGGGCGGCAGCGCGCGCATCACCGAGTGCGGGCTGGCCATGAAAGCCGAGGTTGAGAAGCTGCGCGAACAGGTGCAGAACCTGGAATGATCTTCGGAATGATCTT
>CAXSBW010000019.1:17552-37928 GCA_964235795.1 uncultured Acidobacteriaceae bacterium
CAAGTGGCAGGCATTCTATTTATTATTTCGGCACCCTCGGGGTCGGGCAAATCGACATTGGTGGCGCAGATCCGTTCGCTGGTGGCGGATCTCGAGTTCTCGGTTTCGTACACCACGCGGCCGCCGAGGGGCTCGGAGGAGAGCGGGCGCGAGTACCACTTCATCCCGGTTGCGGAGTTTGAGGCGATGATCGCACGGGGTGAGTTCCTGGAGTATGCCGACGTGTTCGGCAACTACTACGGCACGGCTCGCAGATCGCTCGAGGAGGCGACCGCGCGCGGCAAGGACCTGCTGCTCGATATCGACGTGCAGGGGGCCGAACAGGTGCGCGAAAGGATGCCGGAAGCGGTGAGCGTGTTTGTGCTGCCGCCGACGCCTGAGATCCTGGAGGCGCGGCTGCGGAACCGGAGCCGCGCGGAGGGCAGCCTGGATGCCGATGTGATCGCGCGGCGGCTGCGCAAGGCACGCAGTGAAATCGGCAATTATCCGCGGTACCGGTATGTTTTGATCAACGACATTTTAGATATCGCGGTGGACGAACTTTCAGCTATTGTGGCGACAGAGCGGTGGATGCGCGCCGGCGGCGACCGCAGCGGTGCCACGCCCGAGATGGAACGGACGGAAGCGCTGGCCGCCGGTTGCCGGCAGGCGGGCATCCGGGCCCGGCTTCGTCCGGTACTGGCGGCGTTCGGCATCAGCCTGCAGGCAGAGGAGTCAAGCGTTGAGAAGGGGTCGGTCCAATGAAGCTGGAGCATGAGTTCGACAGCAACTTTCGGTATGTGATCGTGGCGGCGCGGCGCGCGCGTCAGCTGCAAAGCGGGTCCAGTCCTCTGGTCCCGAGCCCGTCTTCGAAGGCTTCCAAGATCGCGCAGCACGAGATCATGGCGGGCCTGGTGCAGCATGTGCGGCACGAAACGCCGGTGATCAAGCCGGGCTTCGATGCCCCGGAGATTCCGCGCTTCGCCCAGTAAGAGCGGTCCCATTCCGGCCGGCTGCCTTGCCATCGCCAGGACGCCGCTTGGTGCGGCGTCTGTGCGGGGCGTTGAGGGGAACTCGCGGATGGACGCGACCGGTTCAAGCGGGACCGCTTTTGCAGAGACGCACGACTGCTGACCGAGTTCACGGTCCCGTTACAATGGGCGCATGAGGATCACGCTGGGAGTCACGGGCGGTATCGCGGCCTACAAGGCGGTTGAGTTGCTGCGGGCTTTGCAGGGCAAGGCGCTGGACGTGCAGGTCGTGATGACGGAGGGCGCGCAGCGTTTTGTGCAGCCTCTCACCTTTGCCGCCCTGTCAGGTCATCGCGTGATCACCGGCCTTTGGAGCGAACAGGCGGCCGGCGAGGCCGCGGGCGACGCGCCGCCGATGGAGCATATTGAGCTGGCCGGGTCGACCGACGCGCTGGTGGTGGCGCCGGCCTCGGCTGACACGCTGGCACGCCTGGCTCAGGGGCGCGCCGACGATTTTCTTTCGACCTTGTACCTGGCGACGCCGGCCCCGGTGGTGCTGGCACCCGCGATGAATGTGAGGATGTGGGAGCACCCGGCGACGCAGGCCAACGTGGCGCTGCTGCGGGAGCGCGGCGCGACGATTGTGCCGCCTGAGACGGGAGAACTGGCCTGCGGGATGCAGGGCGCAGGTCGCCTGGCCCCGGTGCCGGCGATTGCCGAGGCCGTGCTGGGCGTTCTGCACCGCAGCCGCGACCTGCTGGGCGAAACGGTGTTGGTCACCGCCGGCGGTACGCGCGAGGCGATCGACCCGGTGCGATACCTGGGCAACCGTTCGAGCGGCAAGATGGGGTATGCGCTGGCGGAGGCCGCGGCTCGGCGCGGTGCGCGCGTGATTCTGATCTCCGCGCCGACGGCCCTGCCGACCCCGGCGGGCTGCGAGCTGGTACCCGTGCAGACCGCGGAGGGAATGCGGGGGGCGATTTTCGGGCGGCTGGGCGAGGCGTCGATCGTGGTGATGGCGGCGGCGGTCGCCGACTGGAAGCCGGTCGCGGTGGCGGGGCAAAAGCTGCGGCGCACGGGCACGCTCACGCTCGAGCTGCAGCCGACCGCCGACATCCTGAGCGAGATTGTGCTGCATCGCAGCCCCGGCATGCTGGTGATCGGCTTTGCCGCGGAGACCGAGGACGCGCTGGCAAGCGGGCGGGCCAAGCTGATGCGCAAGGGCGCGGATGCCATCGTGATCAACGATGTATCGCGTGAAGGGCTCGGCTTTGACGCGGACAACAATGCAGCCACGTTTCTGACGCCCGGCACGGCGATTGATCTGCCGGAGATGTCGAAACGAGCGCTGGCGGACCGGATTCTGGGGGAAGCACTGCAACTGCGCCGACCCCAGACGCTGCTCTCGGAAACCGGTACGGGTGTGGCTCACCTTCGGAGTTAACGTGGCAGGGGCGTTGTCACGGGAAACGGCAGCGGCGCTGCGGGCGCAGATCGGGTTTTTACGCGACCTGGGAATCCATGACTTTTATCGGCGCCCGGCAGTTGCCGCGGCCGCTTCCCCTGAGCCGGTGCTGCCTGCTCCCGAGACTGACCTGGTCTCTCCGACCCCAGCTCTCATCGCGTCCCCGGGAACCCAGGTCTCACCCGGCATCGACATCGCGGCGGCTCCCATAGACGCCGTGTTCTCGGAGGAAACCCTCATCGCCCCTCGCAAACCAGCCTTCCAGCCCGCCATGCTGCCCGCCATGCCCCCGGTCTCGATAGCGCCCGCCGACCGAGGTGACGCCCTTGGGGCGCTTCGCGCGGAGATCGGCGAGTGCACGCGCTGCCCGCTGGGCTTCGCGGGCCGGCAAACGGTTGTGTTCGGCGACGGCGACCCCAATGCCCGCCTGCTGTTTGTGGGCGAAGGACCAGGGGCGGATGAGGATGCGCAGGGGGTGCCGTTTATCGGCAAGGCCGGGCAGCTGCTCAACAACATGATCACGGCGATGGGCCTCAAGCGGGAAGAGGTTTACATCGCCAACATCGTCAAGTGCCGGCCGCCGGCCAACCGTGTGCCCGAGCCGGTTGAAGCCAACACCTGCGTCCGCTTCCTGTTTGAGCAGATCGGCATCGTGCGGCCGGAGATGATTGTGGCCCTGGGCTCGACAGCCGCAACCTACCTGCTGGGCGGCAAAAGCCCGCTGGGTGCGCTGCGGGGGCGCATTCACGATGCGAACGGGACAAAGCTGGTCGTGACCTATCATCCGGCGTTTCTGCTGCGCGATCCGCGCCAGAAAAAGGAAGCCTGGGCGGACCTCCAGCTCGTAATGCGCGAGCTCGGGTCCCACGGCTGACTCGCGGATTGAAGCCCGGCAAAACATGGGCAAATGAAAAGTTCTTGGGCGGGCGTGGGGCAATGTGCTATACCTCAGGCCACTCGAGACAGGATGTCAAACCTGCGCGGTAAATCGCACCTGCCCTGCCTCCCGTGAAGTTTCTGCCCCATCTCGTCGCCCCTTGTACCGGCTCGCAACGAAGTTGCCATTTCAGCCCGCAATACCCTTCAGGAGAAGTGCCGCATGCCTATTCGCTCGACCCCTTCCAGGACGGCGGTTCGTCGCACCGCCATGGCCGCCATGGCCGCCTCTTCGCTGCTTGCCGCGCCGGCCTTTGCGCAGGTTGCACCGGCTCTCCAGCACTCCGCGGTCAACCTCGGACGGCAACAGCCGTCGACGCCCATCTCCGGCACCGTCTGGTTGCAGCTGCACAACAAGGCCGCGCTCGATGCAGCGGTGGAGGCGATGTACAAGCCGGGTTCGCCGTCGTTCCAGAAGTTTGCCGGGCCGGAAGCCTTGAAGCAGTTCGCCCCGACGGCGGAAGAACTCGCAGCGGTGAAGAAAGAGCTGCTGGCGCACAATTTGCACGTGGTGAGCACGGACGCAAACAACCTGTCGTTAAAAATCGCCGGGCAAACCTCGGACTTTGAGGCCGCGTTCCACACCACGGTGAGCCAGTACCGTACCCGCGCGGGCGTTGCCGTCAGCGCCCTGGCAAGTGCTCCGTCGCTCGGCAACACGGCCGCCGGTCTGGTCAGGGCAGTCACCGGTGTTTCCACCGGGATGAAGCCGTACAGCATTCGCCCGGTCGATCCGGATACAGGCAAGCCGCTCGGGATGACCCCGGTCGCGAAGGGACAGAACCCGGACGGTGCCCTGTTCTCGTCGCAGTGTTTTTACCAGCCGGAGACCGTGTACCTGAACAACGCCACGGTGGCAGCCGGGTACCACGGGCTGGCTTACGGCGCGAACATCGCGAACACCACGCCCGGCACGCTGCCGACGTGCGGCTACTCGCCGCAGGATGTGCACCGGCTCTACGGCCTGGACACCGTGTACGGCAAAGGCTATACGGGCAAGGGCCAAACCGTGGCCATTGTGGACGCCTATGGCTCGCCGACAATCACGGCCGACCTGACGACATTCAGCCAGGTCTACAACCTGCCGGCCCCGACAGCCACCAGCTTCCAGGTGCTGGAGCCGCAGCCGGTCACGACGACGGACGCCGGTTGGGCCGGGGAAACGACCCTCGACGTGGAGTGGACGCACGCGATCGCGCCGGACGCCAAAATCCTGCTGGTGGCCGCGCCATCCAACAACAACGACGACCTGCAGGCAGCGGTACTGTACGTGGTTGAAAATCACCTGGCGAACATCGTCTCCAACAGCTACGGCCTGGGCGAGCTCGAGTCGGACGCGCAGGGCGTGACATCGTGGGATGAGGTGTGCGAGCTGGCCGCGTTAGAAGGCATCTCGGTCAACTTCGCGACCGGCGACAGCGGCGACTATGCCGCCGTGGAACAAGGGCCGGTGGACGTGAGCTCGCCCGCGGACTCACCCTACGCAACGGCCGTCGGCGGCACCAGCAATGCTTTTTCGCCCTTCGACGGCAGCCCTGTGCAGATCGGCTGGGGCACCAATATCACCCGTCTCAGCAACAAATCGACCATCTCGAATCCGCCGGTCGTGGAAGGTTTTCTGTCTGGAGCCGGCGGCGGAACGAGCCAGTACTTCAAGCTGCCGAGCTACCAGGCGGCGTTGGGCGGCACGGGGCGGCAGCTGCCGGATGTGTCGGCGCTGGCTGACCCGTACACCGGCGCGGAAGTCATCATCACGGTCGACGGCGCGCAGTACTTCGAGGTGTACGGCGGAACCAGCCTAGCCACGCCGATCTTTTCAGGGGAGTGGGCGCTGGCTGAGCAGATCACCGGGTTCGCGCTGGGACAGGCTGCTCCGTATATCGCGCAGTACGCCAACACCTCGGCGGTGACGGACGTGGTGCCGCCGCCGACCCAGTTCAATGTGTACGGGGCGATTCTCGCAAGTGGCCAGTACACGGCCTTTGGCGCCGACGACCTGATTGCGCCCGAAAACAGCTCGCCGTTTCTGAGTGCCATCTACCACGGCACCTCCACCAGCTACTACGACCTGAGTTTCGGGTCGGACAGCTCGCTGCCGGTGACCACGGGCTGGGACCCGGTCACGGGCTGGGGTACGCTGAACCTGCCGGGGGTGCTGACGCTGCTGGGCAAGTAGACGCATCGTTGGGAAAGGGCAGGCCCCTGGGTCTGCCTTTTGCTTTGCCCGCGACCTGATACTCTCGCCGGAGTGGCCTTCTTTTGCGATGTGGCGCTGCCGGTGCCGATCGACCGCGTGTGGACCTATCGCTGTGCCGAGCCGGGGCCCGTGGTGGGCGCCCGGGTGCTGGTGCCGTTCCGCAATGAGAAGATGTCGGGCATTGTGACTCGTCTGCACGACGACCCGCCGCCGGTGGAGGCCAAACCCTTGTTGGCCGTGATGGATCGCGAGCCGGTTGTCGCCGCCGATGGTATGGAACTGGCCGGATGGATCGCCGGCTATTACCAGTGTCCGCTGGGCGAGGTGTTGCGGGCCATGACGCCGTTGGTGGCCGAGGTGCGCAAACGGGTGCTGCTAAGCATCGCGGAGGCCGGCCGCGCGGCGCTGTATGCGGGGGCGGAGCAGGGGTCTTCGCGGCGCTCGAGGAAGACGCCCGCCGAGCAGGATGCGGAGTACAGCGTACTGAACTATCTGGAAAATGGAGAGCCGGCGCGGATCGGCAGTCTGCGGTCGGCAACCGGCGCGACGCGCGAGCTGCTGGACGGCATGGTGCGCAAGAAGTGGCTCATGCGCGAGACGGAGGCCGAGTCGCGCGATGCGGCGCGGACGGTGCGCTGGGCGGTACTCCAGACAGAAGTGCGCCTGCCGAAGCTGAATGCGAACCAGCAGCGGCTGCTGGCGGAGCTCGCCGGGGCGGGAGGCGCGCTGCCGGTGCCGCAGCTGCGAGGCGCCGGGGAGGAGCGATTGCCTGTCAGTACGCTGGGCACGCTGGTGCGGCGGGGGCTGGTCGCTCTCGAAGAGCGGCCGCTTGCGTTTCACGTTTCGGGACTCCGTGTTGTCGGGCTGCACGGGGCCGGTGCGCACGAGCATCGTCTGAACGAATCGCAGACCGAGGCGTTGGCAGTAATCATCGCCGCCATGGATCGCGGGGAGTTTGCGCCGCTGCTGCTGCATGGCGTTACCGGCTCGGGCAAAACGGCTGTGTACCTGCGAGCGATGCGGGCCGCGCTTGACGCGGATCGCGGGAGCCTGCTGCTGGTGCCGGAGATCGGCCTGACCCCGGCGATGGCCGGGCAGATGCACGCGGCATTTGGCGCGGAGATGGCGCTGCTGCACTCGGGGTTGACGCCGGAAGAGCGCGCGGAGCAGTGGCACCGAATCCGGCGTGGCGAAGCGCGGGTGGTCGTGGGGACGCGCTCGGCGGTGTTTGCTCCCGTGCGCGGGCTGGGGCTGTTGATCGTCGATGAAGAACATGACGGCAGCTACAAGCAGGAGGAGATGCCGCGCTACCATGCGCGCGATGTGGCCGTGATGCGGGCCAAGCTGCTGGGCGCGACCGTCGTGCTGGGCTCGGCCACGCCTTCGCTGGAAAGCTGGCACAACGCCGCGCGCGGACGCTACCGGCTGCTGACCATGGGTGAGCGTATCAATGGGCGGCCGCTGCCGGAGGTCGAGCTGGTGGACATGAGGCAGGAGTTTCGCGAAACCGGACGCGAAGGGATCTTCGCGCGCCGGCTGCTGGAGGAAACGCAGGCGACGCTGGACCGCGGTGAGCAGGCCATCATCCTGCTGAACCGGCGCGGCTACTCGCACGTCGCACTGTGCCGGGCCTGCGGCGAAAAGCTGCAATGCGAGAACTGCGCCATCGCGCTGACCCTGCATAAAAGCGTGCTGGGAGGCGAGCAGGCACAGGCCGGCGACCGCATGGAGTGCCACTATTGCGGGTTCAAAACGCGGGTGCCGTCCCGCTGCCCGCACTGCGGGTCGGAGCATGTGTACTACCTGGGCGCGGGCTCGCAACAGGGCGAGGAGCGGCTGGTGGAGCTGTTCCCGGGCGCGCGGATCGGACGCATGGACCGCGACACGGTACGCGGGCGCTTCGACATGGAGCGATTGCTGGGGCGGCTTCACTCGGGCGAGATCAACCTGCTGGTGGGGACGCAGATGATCGCCAAGGGGCACGACATTCACGGGGTCACGCTGGTGGGGGTGGTAGGGTGCGATCACGCGCTGGGGCTTCCGGATTTTCGCGCATCCGAGCGGGTGTTTCAGCTGCTGACCCAGGTCTCAGGCCGTGCAGGCCGAGGCGACAAGCCGGGCAAGGTACTGGTGCAGACCTACCATGCCGAGCATCCGGCGATCGAGTGCGCGGCTCACCACGATTACCTGCTGTTTGCCGCCCGCGAGATGAAGCTGCGCCGCTACATGCATTACCCGCCGTTTGCCGTGCTGGCGAACCTCATCGTGCACAGCTACCGGCTGGAAGAAGCGGCGGACTGGGCGGCGAAGCTGGGCGTTTGGTTTCGGGCGACGCCGCTGCCGGGGGTGCGGGTGATGGGGCCGGCGTCCGCGCCATTGTCGAAAATCAAGCGAATCTATCGCTTTCACCTGGTGGTCCGGGCTGACACGCGCAGTGCCTTGCGGACGGCCCTGCGCGGGGCCGCGGCGTATGCGGAGCAGGCCGCCATTCCGAGGCGCAACCTGATCGTCGACGTGGACCCGGTGAGCCTGATGTAGTTACTCGATCAGATGAAGCTCCTTGCCGGGCTTGAAGCGGACAGCACGACCGGGGCTGATCGTCACCTCGGTGCCGGTGCGTGGATTGCGGCCGATGCCGGTCTTGCGCGGCCGGACATTGAAAACGCCGAAACCGCGCAGCTCGATGCGTTCACCCCGAGCCATGGCGCGCTTCAGCCGTTCCACAATCGCATCGACCGCTGCTTCCGCCTTGCTCCGCGGCAGCCCGGTTCTCTCGACAACCTGTTGAATGATGTCCTGCTTGATCATGCGTCCGCCTGTCTGCCCGGGGGTTCGCCCCCGCATTGCGGAGCGGGTCTGCCTCCCGTAAGATGCAGATTCGAGACGATCTTGCTCAGAACAAAGACGCAGCGCCAGCGGCGATCTTTTTTGTGAGCAAGCGTGCGCGCGGAGCCCCATGTCTATCAAGAGCGATCGCTGGATCCGGTCACAGGCCGCCGAGCATGGCATGATCACGCCGTTCAGCGAAAAACAGGTCAAGGAAGGTGTGATCTCCTATGGATTGTCTTCCTACGGTTACGACCTGCGTGTGGCGGACGAGTTCAAGATTTTCACCAACGTCAACAGTGCGGTCATCGACCCGAAAAACTTCGACGAGCGCTCGTTTGTGACGGTTCACGCGGACTCGGTCATCATTCCGCCAAACTCGTTCGCACTGGCCCGGTCGGTGGAGTCCTTCAGAATTCCGCGCGATGTGTTGACGATCTGCGTGGGCAAGTCGACCTATGCGCGCTGCGGCATCATCGTCAATGTCACGCCGTTTGAGCCGGAGTGGGAAGGCTTTGTGACCCTTGAAATTTCAAATACCACGCCGCTGCCGGCCAAGGTCTACGCGAATGAGGGATTGTGTCAGATCCTGTTCTTCCAGTCGGATGAGCCTTGCGAGGTCTCCTATGCCGACCGACGGGGCAAGTACCAGGGCCAGCAGGGTATCGTGCTGCCCAAGCTGTGACCGGTGAAAGTTTTGCACAGGCCTACAACATTAGTAACGTTGCACGCCTAATCCAAAGGCTATACAAAGTAATCAGTAACAACGCAGATCTGGGGAACGGGGTTGGGGAGCGGGTCACACCGCAAGCCAACCCCTCTTTTTTTGTGCCGGGCAGACATGGTTCCTGATGTATCGTCGATCCGTCGTAGCCTGCCTCTCAGACCTGAAGGCGACTTCCGGGCTGCTTCCCGTCGGCTTCCTGCATCTGATTGTTACGAAAGCACTTCGGGTCGAGCGGCAACATACACAACTGACTTGAATGCTGTTGCAAGGGGAGAACAAACACATGACGGGACTGAAAAGGATTTTCGCGGTTGCTTCCATGGCAGCCATGACGCTGCCGGCGTTCGCGGCCAAGGATAAAGCAGATCTGGACAAGCGCCTGGACGCCGCGACGGCCACACTGAACGAGATTATGGCGACGCCGGACAAATCGATTCCGAACTCGATTCTGCAGCAGGCGACCTGCGTGGGCGTGGTGCCCGGCCTGCTCAAGGGCGCATTCATCTTTGGGGCGGAGTATGGGCAGGGCGTGGTGACATGCCGCACGGGTCACGGCTGGAGCGCGCCTGCGTTTATCCAGATGGCGGGTGGTTCATTCGGTTTCCAGATCGGCGGGCAGGGAACGGACCTGGTCCTGGTGGCAGTCAACCAGAAGGGCTTCCAGGATCTGTTGAAGAGCAAGTTCAAAATTGGCGGCGATGCATCGGCGGCGGCGGGTCCCGTGGGCCGCGACACGCAGGCGGCGACCAACTGGAAGCTCCAGTCGGAGCTGCTGACCTGGTCGCGCGCGAAGGGGCTGTTCGCCGGGATCGACCTGAACGGCATCGCTGTTACGGAAAACACGAACGATACAACGACGTTCTATGGTCAGCCGCACACGTTTGAGCAGATCCTGAAAGGCAATGTGCTGCCGCCCGACACTGCAAAGTCTTTCGTTTCGACCGTTGCCAAGTATTTCCGTACCTCACAGGACAGCTAGGCTGTATTTTCGGCACAAAGCCGGCCCATTCGCGGCCGGCTTTGTGCTGCCGTATCGGACGGTACACTGAACGGCAACATGGAGAATGGCAAAGCGAACCTGCGGCAGAGCCTGGAGTACTGGGGGGTTCGTGCCGTGATCGCCGGATTGCGCGCCTTGCCACGCGGGTGGGCTCGACGTGTCGGCGAGGGTGCGGGCTGGTTGGCCTATGTGTCGCTCCGTCGACTGCGGACGACCGGCGAGCGCAATCTCGTCCTTGCCTTTCCCCTGAGTGAAAAAGCCTGGCGGGAGAAAATTTTGCGCGGGGCCTACCGCAGCCTCGGCCGGCAGCTGGCGGAGTTCTGCCGGATGCAGGACTACACGCCTGAAAACACGCGAACGTTTCTGCGCTACGAAGGCCTGGAGCATTGGGAGCGGGCCGCCGCGAAAGGCCGCGGTGTGCTGATCGTGACCGGGCACCTGGGCGCGTGGGAGCTTTCAAGCTACTACCACTCGCTGATGGGGCACCCGATGAGCATGGTGATCCGGCGGCTCGACAATCCCCGGGTCGACGCCCTGGTGAATCGTATCCGCTGCCGGCACGGCAACCGTGTGCTGCCCAAGGATGACTTCGCGCGAGGGCTGCTGGGGGCAGTGCGCGAAGGGCGCTCGGTCGGCATATTGATGGACACGAATATGACCCCGCCGCAGGGGGTGTTTGTGCCGTTTTTCGGGGTGCCGGCGTGCACGGGGTCAGGGGTAGCGCGGATTGCCGCAAAGACCGGAGCGGCGGTGCTGCCGGGTTTTCTGCTGTGGCACGAGGAGGAGCGCCGCTATGTGCTGCACTTTTACGCGGAACTCGCCATGCAGCGCACCGAGGATGCGGAGGCGGATGCGACTGAGAACACGCGCCGTTGCACGGCTGCGATCGAGCAGGTGATCCGGGCGTATCCTGACCAGTGGCTGTGGGTGCACCGGCGCTGGAAGACGCGGCCGCCGGGCGAGCCCTCGCTTTACTGAACCGGGTGAGAAAAACCAGATGAAGCTTGGGGAACTGGCGCTTGCGCTTGAAGCACGGCTCGAACCCGTGGAAGCTGCCAAAGACGCTGCCAAAGACGCTGCCGAGACCTTTGTCGGCTCCGTGGGCAGCGCACGGACGGCCGGGGCCGGCTGCCTTTTATTCGCGGAAACAGAGCGAAGCCTGGCGGAAGCTCATGCAAGCGGAGGGGCGGCTGTGCTGACCACGTCCGCGCTTCACTCGACTGCGCCCGGGGCACGGCCGGTGTTGTTGGTCGCGCACCCTCGATGGGCCTTTGCAAGGGCCGCGAAGCTGCTGCGACCGCCGGAGCCCTTCGCCGGGGTGGACCCGCTCGCGTCAGTCCATCTCTCGATTGCGATCCCGCCGGAGGTCGAGATTGGGCCCTTCGCGGTGGTTGCCGAGAGGGTACGGCTTGGCGATGGAGTGCGGATCGGCGCGGGGGCGGTTGTCGGCGCGGGCTGTGTGCTGGGCCCAGGCTGCCGGGTTTATCCGCGAGCGGTGCTGTACCCGGGCGTCGTGCTGGGAGCGCGGGTGGTGGTGCATGCGGGGGCGGTGCTGGGGTCGGACGGCTTCGGCTATGTGCGTGAACCCGGTACAGGCGAGTACCTGCAATTTCCGCAGCAGGGGCAGCTGGTGATTGAGGACGATGTGGAGATCGGCGCGAACACCACGATCGACCGGGGCGCGCTGGAGGAGACGCGGGTGGGGCGCGGGACCAAGCTCGACAACCTGGTGCACCTGGGACATAACGTGCAGGTGGGTGCCGGTGTCGTGATCGCGGCGCAGACCGGGGTTTCGGGTTCGAGCCGGATCGGTGCGGGCGCGGTCGTCGCCGGGCAGGTGGGGATCGCGGACCACGTCACCATCGGCGAGGGCGCGATCCTGGGCGCGCAGTGCGGGGTGCCGTCGCACAAGCAGATTCATGGGCCGGGGGTGCTGTTCTGGGGAACGCCGGCGCGGCCCATCGCGCAGTACCTGAAGGAACTGGCAATGCTGGCGCGCTTGACGAGAAAAGGGCGAAAGGGGTAGGCATGGCGGTCGTGGTTGTGGGCGGGCACTCACGCAACATCGGCAAAACTTCGGTCGTCGCAGGCCTGATCGCGGCCATGCCGGAGCTGGGCTGGACCGCGCTGAAGATCACGCAGTATGGGCATGGCTTTTGCACGGCCGACGGCGCGCCCTGCGACTGCCAGACCGATGACCACACGATGGCCGTCAGTGCGGAGCGCCCGCGGGCGCTGGCCCCGGGCGAGAAGCTGACCGACACGGCGCGCTACCTGCAGGCCGGCGCGGAGCGATCCATTTGGGTGCGCACGCGGGTGGGCAGGCTGGCCGAGGCCATGGGGCGTGTTCGCAGGGAGCTGTCAGTGGGCCGCCACTGCATTGTGGAGTCCAATTCGATTTTAGGATTTTTGAAGCCGGACCTGTACCTGCCGGTGCTGGACGCGGGCACGGCGGATTTCAAGGAGTCAGCGCGATTGTTTCTGGATCGAGCGGACGCCGTGATTGCGGTAGAGCGCCCGCTTGCGCCGCAGTGGAAGGGCGTCGCGGACCGGCTGCATGCAGGCAAGCGGCGCTTTGCGGTGCGGCCCCCGGCCTATCTTTCGCCGGAGCTGGTGGAGTATGTGCGGCTGGGCGTGAGCATGGCGCCGACGCACGGCTGCTTTTAGCTTTGGCCCGCGCCGGGCGTCGTGGTCGCGATGGCGTAAAGAGAACGGTCCGAAAGGCGCCGCGCCACCACCGATGCGAGCATAGTGCAGGCGAGCAGGACCGGGAACAGCGGCCAGGCACCCGTCAGCTCCACCGCCATGCAGGCAGCCATGAGCGGCGCATGCGTGGCGGCCGCGAGCAGCGAGGCCAGCCCGACCAGGGTGAATACAAGTGGAGTCGGCGCATGCACTGCATGGGCGGCAAGAAAGCCGAGTGACGCCCCGGTAAAAAGGGTCGGCGTGAGTACGCCGCCGACTGTGCCCACGCCCACGCAGACGACGGTGGCCACGGTTCGCAGCAGCAGCAGGAGCAGCACAGGCCGGAGCAGCGGTGCGGCGGAAGCGCCGGTCAAGGTGAGCAGGCCCACATCGCCGTTGCCCCAGATTTTTGGGTCGAAGACGGAAAGAAGCCCGACGGCCAGCCCGCCCCACAACAATGGAAGCGGCAGTCGTCGCAGGCCATGCCCCCCGCGGATGATGGACTGATACAGCGGCCCGGCCAGCCCCAGCAGCAGGGCCAGCAGCGGCAGAAAAAGCCAGGGCAGCGCCGGGTGCGGCAGGGCCGCGACGACGGGGAAAAGCCGGCCAGGGCCCAGGACCCAACGGCTGAGCAGCCAGCCGCTGACCGAGGCCAGCAGCAGGGTGGGGTACTGGGCGGGAGCGTCTGCGCCGAGCGCGATTTCCGAGGCGAAGAAGACCCCGGTGAGCGGGGCTTTGTAGGCTGCGGCGACCGCGGCGGCAATCCCGCAGGCGACCTGCTGCGGAAGGGTGAAGTTCCGCGGCGGCCCGCGCCGGCCGATGGACGAAGCGACCGAGGTGGCGAACTGAATCATCGCGCCCTCGCGCCCGATGGACGCGCCGCTGCCGATGGAACACGTGGCGGCCGCGATGCGCCATAGGTTGGGGACCAGCGGAATGCGCCCGCCCTGCCGTTGTACGGCTTCAACGTAGCTGGTGAGCGGCTCGGGCTTTTGGCCGGTATGCCGCTGGATGCGTTGTTGAAGAGCGATCAGCGCCGTGGCAAGGAGGGCGCCCAGCACGGGTACCGTCATTCTCCACCAGAAAGGCAGCGCGGCAGCTGCCGTGGGGAGCAGCGCGCGGCTGTGGGTGAAGCACCACTGCATCTGCACAAAGCCCAGCCGGGCCGCGACGCAGAACAGCCCGCCGGCTGCGCCGAGAAGAAGCGCTCGGCAGGCTTGCCGCGCAGCGTGCAAAAGCGCCGTGCCGAGCCGAAACGTCGTACGTCTGAAAAATGGGCCGACCAGGTTCGTTGTCCCCCTTGGCAGGCTCCATGCGTGAGCCTCTCCGAACAGGTTGGAAGTACGGCAGAAAGGGCGGGCTGCCGCGAATCAGCGAGATAAACGCGATTGCCGGCCGCCCGGCATGTCTGCGAAAGCGCAGAGCTGCCGGCGCAAGGGTCCTCGCAGCATTCACATGGCTTCCGTACCGCCTGTCAGGGCGATGCGGAACTCTGCCTCTGCGCCGCCGCCGGGGTGGTTGCGTAGTGAGACCGAGCCGCCGTGCGCCTCGGCGATCTGCTTCACGAGAAGGAGGCCGATCCCTGTGCCGCTGCTTTTGGTTGTGTAAAAAGGCACAAACAGGTTGGAAGGATTGGCGATGCCCAGCCCTGAATCGTGAATGGCGATCACGGCTTCGCCCCCGTCGCATGACCACCGGAGCTGGACCATGGGCGCGGCTGACATGTTTTCGAGAGCGGCTTCAGCGGCGTTGCGCAGCAGGTTGATCAGTGCCTGGCTGAGCTGATCCTTGTCGGCGAGGACACGGGCCGAGGGGCCTGGTTTCACTACGACCGGCACCCTGGTTTCCAGGGTCGCAAGCTGCTCCAGCAAGGGGCCGAGCGCCAGCGGTACGCGCCGGACCGGCGGAAGCTGCGCGAGCTGCCGGTAGGCGGTCAGGAAACGGTTGAGCGAGTCGGCACGGTCCTCGATGATCTCAAGGGGACGGTCGAACTCCTGCGTGGGCGCGCCCTGCCGCGCAAGCCCGCGCAGTGAGCCGGCCAGCGACTTGATGGGCGTCAATGAGTTGTTGATCTCGTGACCGAGCACCCGGATGAGCCGTTGCCACGCCTGCCGTTCCTCTTCGCGCAGGGCCGCGCTGACGTCGGAAAGCAGAAACAGACGGTGCGGTACGCCGCCCTCGCGAAACTGACTGCGGCGCACCATCCACTGCCTGCCCGCTACTCTTGCCACCTGCTCGTCGCTTGCATCGAGCAGGCCCGCGATGCCGAGTGTGCCGGCGTGCTGCCCCAGCGCCGGCTGTGCAGGGGAGGTTGACAGCAGCGCCGCGCCGGCCGGGTTGAGCAGGCGAAGAAGACCTGCTTCATCAAACGCGAGCACCGGCGCTTGCAGAACCTGAAGAACCTTTCGAACCAGCGCCGCCGATTCGAGAGAGGCGGTGCGCTCCCGTTGCAGATCGGCGGCCAACGCATTGATTTCCAGCGCGAGATCGCCCAGCGCATCGCCGCGCCGCGCCCCCCGCGCGCGAAAGGAATAGTCATCTTCACGCAGGGCTGCGACGACATTGGCGAGGGTTTGGAGAGGCCGCAGGAACTGGTCGACGAGCGAAACATGCAGCAGCGCCCAGCCGAGGGCTGTCAACAGAAGTACGGCCACGGTTACGGGCCCGGTGGCATCAACGCTCCGCAGCAAGAACACTACGCAGGCAAAGAAGGGAAGAGCAAGCAGGGCCAACAGGATACGAAGGCGGCGAGCATAGCCGAGGCGCCTGCCACGGCGGCCGAGCGGCAGACGACGACGCGGACCGGGACGCGAAACGGGATGCGATTCAGGGCGCGATGCCATGCTTTTCCAGGCGACGGTAGAGCGCGCCGCGGCTCAGGCCCAGCAGCTCCGCGGCCTGCGTGATGTTGCCCCTTGCTCGCGCCAGCGCCTTGCGTACCAGGATGGCTTCGATGGCCTCCAGGTCGAGATCGTCCAGCTGGTCGGGCTGGGCAGCTCGCGCGGCGGGCAGGCCGAGATCGGCGACCTCCACGCAAGAGCCGTTGCTCATCAGCACTCCGCGTTCGAGCGTGTGATCAAGCTCGCGCACGTTGCCGGGCCACGCGTAGTGCAGCAGCCCCTGCAAAGCCGCGGGTGAAAGGCCGGTCAGGCTGCGGCGATACTTCGCGGCGTAATGAGCAAGAAAGTGCGCGGCCAGCGCCGGAATGTCTTCGCGGCGCTCGCGCAAGGGCGGCAGGCGAAGCTCCACGGTATTGAGGCGAAAGAGCAGATCTTCGCGAAAGCGGCCTTCGCCGATCTCGCGCCGCAGATCGGCGTTGGTCGCTGACAAGACCCGCACGTCCACGCGGATGGTTTTCGATGAGCCCACGCGTTCGCTCTGCCCGGTTTCAAGAACGCGCAGCAGTTTAGCCTGCTGACGGATCGGCACGTTTGCAATCTCGTCGAGAAAGAGCGTTCCTTTGTCCGCCAGCTCGAAGCGTCCAATGCGATCGCTGCGCGCGTCGGTGAAAGCGCCCCGCATATGGCCGAACAGTTCGCTTTCAAAGGTGCCCTCTGCGAGCGCGCCTGTGTTCACCGCAACCATGGTTTGCGCCGCACGTGCGGAAACGGCATGGAGGGTTTGCGCGACCACTTCCTTGCCGGTCCCGTGTTCGCCGGTGATCATCACGTTTGCGTCGGAAGGGCCGATGCGTGCGATGGCATCGAGCAGCGTTCGCATGGCCGGCGCAGCGGCGATGAACGCCGGGCGGTTGGGTGCGCGCAGCAGCACGTTTTCGGCTTCAAGCGCGCGTGCCCGCCGCAGGGCCGCGCGCAGTTCCACCTGGCTACGAACGATCGTGAGCAGACGCGCGTTTTCCCACGGCTTCTGCACGAAATCGCGCGCGCCGAGCCGCATGGCTTCCACCGCGAGTTCGATATTGCCCCAGGCCGTCATCGCGATCACCGGCAGCTCGCCGTCGTGCGCGAGCGCATCGCGGATCAGCAGCAGGCCTTCGCTGCCGGAGGTGGTATCGCGCGCGTAATTCAGGTCCAGCAGCGCCGCGTCGAAGCTCTCGGAGGCAAGCTCGGCGCGCGCCTCGGACGGAGAGTGCGCCGTGTGCACCGCATAACCCTCGCCCTTGAACAGCAGTAACAAGGCCTCAAGAATATGAGGCTGGTCGTCGGCAATCAACAGCCGGGCTTTCGCGCGGGCAGCGACTGTAGATGTTGGGCTGAGCGGCATTGCTACCCATTATCGGGTCGCCGCGCGCACAATGCCAGTGCGGGCGTCGTTCAAAGAGACATGGTAGGTGTCGAGCGTGACCCCGACAGCGCGCGCCAGCTCGATACGGGCTTTTTCAAACGTGGCTTCAGCGGCAAACACGGTGGATTCGGCCAAGGCGAGATCGTGCTGGGCCGCCAGCGTTTGCAGGTTTGAGCCGGAACCCAGCTGCTGCTCCTGCCTGCTGATGGAAAAAGTATTCCGGGCAAGGTCCCGTGCCTTGCGCGCCGAGATCACACGCGCGCTGTTCTGCTCAAGCGCGTACTGCGCGTTGCGAACCTCGATACGAATCTGTTTTTTCTGCTGCTGGATCAGCAGCTCCGATTGACGGTACTCGAGCTCCGAGCGGTACTGGTCCGACTTGGCGACACGGTTGCGCAGCGGAATGTTCAGGTTGACCCCGACCAGGTAATCGGGGGAACTGTTATTGAAAGCCTTTCGCACGGAAGCCGCGAAGTCGGTCGGTGCGGTGGACACATAGCCGGAGGCCGGATCGTTGCGTCCGGCCAGGCCGCTGCCTCCGTAGTAGGCTTCGAGATTCACCGTCGGCAGCAGGGCGTTGCGCGCGGCGGCGCGGCTGATATTGCTGTTGAACAGCTCGATTGTGGATTCGGCCAGCTCCGGACGGTTTCTGAGCGCCTGGTCCACCAGGTCGGCCAGCGGCTGCGTCGCTGTCCCCGCTTCGACATGGATTGTTTCTGTCGGTACGACCGGCATTTCTTCCAGCGTCGCGTTATCGAGATTTTTAGTCAAGGCGTTCTTGATCAGCGATTCCTGTAATTGCAAGGTTGTTTTTGCAATGGTTAAATCCCCGTCGCGCGCCGCGACCTCCCCTTCGGCCTTGTTGACGTCGAGCGCCGGGATGGCCGCAAGCGCCAGTCGCTGCCGGTCGCTCGCGAGCTCGTCCTGCGCAAACTGGCGTGAGCGCTCCTTCACCTGCTCGTCCTCGTAGGCGCTGACCAGGTCCCAGTAGATATTGGCCACCTGCGTGATGGTCGAAATGATCTGGTCCTTGAATGCAATGTCGGAGATGGTGCGGTCGTTACGCGCGATGCGCAGAAAACGCAGGTTGGGACCGAAGCCGAAACCGGCCAGCAAGGGTTGTTGCAGCGCGACGCGGTAGTAGGCAGTGAGGGTTGGGTTGGGGTTGAGCGATGCGCTGTTTTCAGCATCGCGCACGTTTTGCAGCTCGACCGAGAGCGTGGTGCCGGTGGAGAACGATTGCGCGTATTGAAAGCTGCTGAGCGTCTGGTTGAGCTGCAGCGAGGGCACGCCGTAAAGCACGCGGCTCGACTCGGGCTGGGTGAGATGTTCAACCGAAACGCTGCCGCTGATGGAAGGATCGAACGAAGCGACCGCCGTGCCGGTGCCGAGCGTTGACTGCACCAGGCCGGACGCGCCCGAACCGGCCCCGCCCGCGCCGGCCGTGGTGCCGCCCGCGCCGCCGCCCGGGGCGCCGAAACCGAGGCCGCCGACACCGCCGCCCTGCGTGTTTTGCACAATGCCTGCGTTGACGCCGCGAAAGCTGCCGCCGGCTTTGGTGCGCTCGACGTCTGCCTCGGCGATAGGCAGGTTGTAGCGCGCGATCGCGATGTCGAGGTTGTTTTCAAGCGCAAGCAGGATGGCGTCGTCGAGCGATAGGTACAGCCTGCCGTCGCGGATGAGCTGGTCGATGCGCGGCGAGTTGGCCAGGCTGGCCTGCGGCACGGAAGCGCCGCGATAGGCATTGAGCGGATTGTGCGAGTGCGGCAGGTCGAGCCGCAGAGCGGGCGCGCCTGCCGTTTGTGCGAGAGCGAGCGCGGGGGAGAGCGGCAGAAGCGTGGCGGTGATGAGTCGGAACAGGATAGGGCGTGTCAAAGGAGATGCCTCGAGGGTGTATTCGGTAAAGACCGTTTGATTTCTAAAGTGGAACGCGCATGGTAGCTCCGTACGCGCCGGTCTGCTCGGTGGGCGCGAGTGCCCGGTCAGCGGTGAGCCAGCCGTCGCGCAGCTCGATCACCCTGTGGCCATATGCCGCGTTCGCGTCGGAGTGTGTGACCTGCACAATGGTGGTGCCTGCCTGGTTGAGAGAACGAAACAGCTGCATGATCTCGGCTGCCTGCGCGGAGTGGAGATTGCCGGTCGGCTCATCGGCCAGCAGCAGCGCGGGCTTGTGAATGACGGCGCGCGCGATGCCGACAAGCTGCTGCTGACCGCCGGAAAGCTGGCTGGGATAGAGATCCTTTTTGCCGACGATCTGAAAGCGATCGAGCGTGTCGGCGACCATGGCCTGGCGTTCACTTCGGGGCAGGTTTTTGTAGGTGAGCGGCAGGTCGATGTTTTCGGCAACGGTCAGGTCGTCGAGCAGGTGGTAGCTCTGGAAGACCATGCCGATGCGCCTGCGCGCGAGGTCGGCTCGTTGTTTGCGCGCGAGGGCGTGGACAGGCTCGCCGTCAAACAGAAACTCGCCGCGCCACTCATCGTCGAGCATGGCCAGTGCGTTGAGCAGGGACGACTTTCCCGCGCCGGACGGGCCCATGATGGTTACAAATTCGCCTTCTCGAATATGGAGGTTGATGTTGCGCAGCACAAAAGTTTGTGCCGCACCGGTTTTGTAGCTGCGCTCAATCTTTTTCAGTTCGATCATTCTTTACTCCGCTCTTAGTGCTTCGATAGGGTCCACCTGCGTGGCCCGGTAGGCCGGCACCGCCGCCGCGCAGGCACATACGAGCAGCAGCACCGCTGCGGTCGCGAACAGGGTCAGCGGGTCCAGCGGCGTGACCCCGAACAGGAACGACCGCACCGCCCGGCCCGCCGGCCAGGCAGCCGCGAGGCCGATTGCCAGGCCCGCCGCGACCATCACCCCGGCCTGGCGCAGCACCAGCCGCATCGCCGCCTGCCGTGTCGACCCGAGCGCCATGCGGATGCCGATCTCGCGCGTGCGCTGCGCGACCGAGTACGCGAGGACTCCGTAGATGCCGACCGCTGCCAGCAGGAGCGCCAGCAGGCCGAAGCCGGTCGCGAGTCGTAGTGCGAGCTTCTGCGTTCGGAGCGAGTCGGCCATGTTCGTCTTCATCGACGCGATCTCCATCTCCGCCATGTCCGGAGCGGACGTCTTCAGCGCAGCTCGAACTTCGCGCTCCACCGCGGCTTGCGGCAGCAATGAGCGCACCGCGAACTGCGGCGCCAGGCCGAAAAAGAACCGCATCTGCGCGGGATTACCGGCTGCAAGCTGCCGGTAAGGCACGAAAAGCGCGGGGCCGGGCTGCTCCCCGAGATCGCGTCCGCCGATCTCATCCGGCAGCACGCCGACAATCAGCAAGGGGTTCTTGAACGCGCGCATATCGA
>CAXSBW010000019.1:38028-39140 GCA_964235795.1 uncultured Acidobacteriaceae bacterium
ACGCTCATCTCTCCCGTCCGTGTCACCGCGCGTGCGATCTGCAGGTTGGCCGAGTTGGCGCATGCGATCAGCAGCAACAGTGCGCATGCGCCCGCCAGCGCGTAAATCGCGGGCTGCTCGTCTTGTGTTACCTGCTCGCGAAACGGACGAAGAAACAGGATGCCGCGATCCTCGGCCTTTTCCGACGCGCTATGCGCGTACACGGCTTGTGCTTCGGCCAGCGCCGTTGCCATGCTCACGCCCGGCCTAAGCCGCGCGTTCACGCCCACGCCGGTAAAGCCGTGCGAGTCCTTCCCGTCTGCGTTCACCACCAGCGGCATGTAAAGCATTTCCGCCTTTTGCATCGCGGGAAATGCAAACTCGGGCGGCATGACCCCGACAATGGTGACGGCCTGCCCCGCGATGTGAACGATGGTGCCCACCGCACGGGGATCTCCGTGCAGGACATTTCGCCAGAAAGCGTCATTAGCCACGGCAACCGGCGCGTGTGCGTCGGCTTCCGTCAACACGCGACCCATGCGACTGGCCGTGCCGGCCACCGCGAAAAAGCCGGAGCTCACAGTGTTTTCGCCCACCATGCGCGTTCCATCCCTGGTTGTGACCGGCGCGGGCAGGCTTTCATCGGCTTCAATCGCCGCAAAGGATCTCACCCCGGCACGCATGGCCAGAAAATCTTTGTAGGTGAAACTTTCCTGATGCCCCCTGACCATGCGCCCGATGGTGACAAGCCGATCCGCATGCGGCAGGGCCACGGGCCGGATCAGCACGGAGTCGACGACGGCGAGCATCGCGGTCACCGCGCCCAGGCCGAGCGCGAGCGTGAGCACGGCGGTGAGCGCGAACACGGGTGCATTGCGAAGCTGGCGCAGGGTGTAGCGGAGATCCTGCCAGAGTGTCTGCATTTATTCCTCCCTTAAAAGCTGTGCCGGGTCGGCGCTGAGTGCGCGACGGGCGGGCAGCCATGTCGCGAGCAGCGCGAGAAGCGCCATGCATACGACCACGCCGAGCAGCACGACGGGGTCCTGCGAGGTGGCGCCGTAGACGACGTGTGCGAGCAAACGGCTGCCGGCCGCGCCCAGCGCGATACCGACCACCGAGCCGACGAGCAGTAG
>CAXSBW010000020.1:0-20953 GCA_964235795.1 uncultured Acidobacteriaceae bacterium
GCCGGTGCGATCGAACCGATCGAGATCAAACCCGGCTCGGCCGGCTTTTCCCCCAGCACCTGTTCGCGATACAGCTTGGCCATCCGGGCATTCTCGGCGTCCGCCTTCATCTTGGCGTCGCGGGCGCGAATCTTTTCTTCGCGCGAGTTCTTCGCGATCCCCGACTTTTCAAACGTGTCGTTGGCGCGCGAGTCCACGTGCTCCTGGTTCAGCGCCAGCGTGTGCTGCGCCTCGCCCATGCCCACCTTTTTGCCACCCGCGAAAATCTCGTGACGCCCATGCTCCTCGTACCACTTGGTCAGGGTCGAAGTCATATGCATCTTTTCGATAATGTTACGCCAGCCCACGCCCGTGTTGTAGGCGCAGAACGAGATCTCGCCCTCCTGCGTCGCATACGGAATGATGCACTGCTCAGTACGACGGAAGTCGTAGTTGAACAGGTCCTGGAACCACATCCCGGCGATAAACAGGAAGTTCCAGCGATCGCCCCGGCGCTGCTCAATGTCGGCCATCGTGCGGTCCGCCGTCACCTTGCCGTACTTGCGGCCGGTCGCGCCGAAGCACTTATCGAACTTGGCCAGCAGGTCGAAAATCTTGAAGTGGGTCGGCGACTTGGTCGGATCGTAGTTCCGCAGCAACGCCAGCGTCACGCCCACGATCGACAGGAACTTGCCGCGTGCCGCGTCATTAATCTTGGCGACGTCCTTGGCCAGCCGGTCGGCATTCAGAAACGCGGTCACCGGCACGGCTTCCTTGGTTTCCTTGTCGATCATCAGCGCCATGCCGATGCCGCAGTTCGGGTGGCAACCGCAGGAGAGCTGGCCCCAGTCATGGTTCGGTCCATGCACCAGGTCGGCCCAGTCGGAGAAGGTCGACATGAACGAGATCGGGAACCAGTCGCGCGTCGGCTCGCCCAGGCCCGTCTGGTTCTTGACATCGTGCGCCATGTGACTCAGCGTATAGCGCTGCGCTTCGCGCCGCTCATCCGTTACATCCTCATCGCGACCTGTGAACGAAACCGGCTGGAACGAGATAAAGTTGATGCGCTTCGGGTTATCGAGCGCGAACTGGATGATGCGCCCGACCTGCTCGTTGTTGATGCCGTTGATGATGCAGGTCACGGGAACAATATCGACGCCCGCTTCATGCAGGTTGTGGATCGCCTGGAGCTTCACATCGAACAGGTTGCCGACCTTGCGGTGCGAGTTCGCTGCGTTGCCGATGCCGTCGAACTGGAGATAGGCATAGCGCAGACCGGCCTCCGCCGCGGCGCGGCACAGCTCCTTCGACTTCGCGAACTCAATACCATTGGTCGCGGCCTGCACGGAGTTGTAGCCGACCTTGCGGGCATAAGCCACCGCATCGAGGAAGTACGGCGACAGCGTCGGCTCGCCGCCTGAGAACTGGACCGACATCTGGCGACGCGGCTTGATCGTGATCGCGTTGTCCAGCATCGTCTTGATCTCTTCCCACGTCAGCTCATGGACAAAGCCGACCTGGTTCGCGTCCATAAAGCACGGATCGCACATCATGTTGCAGCGGTTCGTCAGATCGATCGTCAGCACCGACCCGCGGCCGTGCGTAACCGTTGACGTCCCGTGATTGTGCAGCCCTTCATCATTGTGCGCCTTGATGTCGCGGCCAGGAAACACCTCTTCGAGGTGCTTGAAAAATGCCGTATCGATCGACATGACGTCTTCAAAGTGACCGTGCTTGGGGCAGTCTTTCACCATCAGGATCTTGCCGTCGCGCTCAATGATCTGCGCCTTGATCTCGCCCACCTTTTCATTCAGCAGGATCTCGTGCGGCAGCTTGCCGTCGATAATCTGCTGGCGGATTTCAGGCACGCAGCGCGGGCACAGCGAGTCGGTCGTACGCGGCCAGCCGAGCGGGGGCTTTTCCTTCTGGTAGCTCTTCAGCAGCGGCTTGTCCGACCACTTGGGCGTGAACGAGGCATTCGGCTTGATGCTGTTGAGCTTTTCGAACACGGTCCAGGCGCCCTGGGCGGCGAGGGTCAATGTGCGCTCGGCATACTTGATGGCTTTCGGCATAGGTGGGAAACGCTCCTCAAAGGTGAATCGATCCATCGAACTGGTAATGTCCTGCTTTGGATGCTGCTCTTGAATCCGCGGTCCAAAAACATCGGCAGCGATGGGGAGCAGCCCGGAACACTTCTAGGAACACTCCAAGGAACATTCCTGGGCAACACTCCGAAAGTCATGTCCATCTCGCGACGGCGCGTCCACGATGCATGGAGGCTGCCGATGTGGTAACCATACCCGTCCCGACGCGCAAACGAAAAGTTCCAAGGCTGAACAGCATCCATACCCTGCTGAACGGGGAAGAGCAGGGTGTGAACGGGCCTACTGCGAACGGTGAAACAGCTTCCGTTTTACATCGGGCCAGAACTCCTGAAACAGATCGCCCACCCCCAGCGCCCCCAGCGACAATCCCCAGGTCTGAAAGACCACGCCCGCGCTCTGGCTGCGGCTGGGGTAGTAGGTTTGTGTCAGGGCGGCGGCCATGCCGCGCCCCAGGATGTCGGACGTATTGAAAGTCTTGCCGCCCGCATCGGTTTGCGTGATAAAAACCCTGCCGACAACGTGCTCGGTCCTTGAAACATAGCTGCCGTAGGCCTGCCGGTAATAGCGAGGGTCCTGGTGCAGCAGAATCGGCAGCAGGCTGTCTGAAATCTCACGCGTGATTGCCTGGTGCAGGGCTGCTTCACCCACTCGCTCGCCGAACCCCGCTGCGTCGGTTCCCAGCTTCGGGTCGGTATCGCGCAACACCCCGTAAGTGCCCGAAAACAGGTCGGGAACCAAGGTCGTTACGAGGTGAAGCTCTTCATGCACCGGAAACAGCAGCTTGTCGCGCAGGCGGAGCGGCGGAATTTTTTCTCCAGGCTCCACCACGCTCGACCAATGCCTTTTTTCCAGGGCTTCGGGGGTCGGCGGCCGGGTCGCGGGCACCGGCACATGGCTGGTCGGCTGTTGCCCGGCGGCGGTCGGCGCATCGGGCATGCTCTGCGCCCGGACGGGCGTCGCAGCGCCGGCAACCGCTACCGCGGCAACGATCCATTCCAAAGTGAGCTGATATTTCAAAAAGAGACTCCTTTTCAGGTGCGGCATCGCGAAAAAACAAAGTAGAGCCGACCCTCACTGCTTTCCCTGGGGCGACCGGCAGTCCTCGAGTGCTTACCGGGGCCGCGCTTCCGTGCCGCTTGTCGATGCCGGCGATCGTCCCCGAACCTTCATACTGGGATGGGGACATTGTTGTGACGCAAAAGCAAACCGATCTTGCATCGCCTGCGAGCTGCGCCGGGCTGCCGGCACCACTCGGGAACCGGATCGTCTCGGCGGTTCGCGTTCAGGGTGAACACACGATGGATGCGCCGGCGAACGAAACGTCTCATGACTCTGCCGCGACGATCGGGCGCGAGCTCGCACCGCCACGCTGCCCCGGACCGGCACGCAGGAAGCAGCGGAAAGCACGTCGCACGCTCTCCGTGCTTTGGCCGGCTGCTTTCGCACTGGTGACAATCGGCTGCGGGCACAAGCAGCAAACTGTGTATGCACCGCCCCCACCCCCGCCGGCGACTTCCGCCCCCGTTGCGTCGCCCCCGTATCGCACGTTCCCGCCCAGTGCGTCGCCTGCGTCACCCTCAACTGCGCCTGCGGGCACGGTTGTGGCCGCCGATACCCCCGAAGACCGCGCGTTCGTGGAGACGCACGCCCCGCTGTGGACCCAAACCGGCACTGCCAGCTGGTACGGGCCGCCCTACGATCGCCACAAGGGTGCCAACGGCGAGATCTACGACCAGAACATGCTGTCGGCCGCGCACCGCGAGCTGCCGCTCGACTCGCTCCTGCGCGTCACCAACCTGCGCACCGGGCAGGGCGCGATCATGCGCGTCACCGACCGCGGCCCTTTTGTGCCGGGTCGCGTGCTCGATCTGTCGCTCGCCTCCGCCAAAAGTATCGGCGTGTGGGCACCGGGCACGGCCACCGTGCGCATTGAAGTCTTCGCAGCGCCCAAGCCGATCGGGCAAGGCGGCCGCTGGTGCGTGCAGATCGGCGCGTTTCACAGCGAAGCGAAAGCCCTCGCGCTTCAAAAGGAGTTGCAGCGTCGCTACACCACCGCCAACGTGATTGAGTTCACCGGGCCTACGGGCCACTGGGTGCGCATCCGTCCGGCCGGCGACGATAAGGCACGCGCCGAGGAGATAGAGGCCGGCGTGCAGCCGGAAGAAGGCGCGCCCTATCTCACTCGGCTCGACTAGGCCGTTCGGAAAACAGGGTCGTCGACCCTGTGAGATTTATGGCATGCTTTCCGGGACACGCTCTTGCTGCTGGAGACCTCATTTGCACCTCGTCCGCTTCGCTGCTTTGTTCGCCTGTTTTGCTTCGCCTGTTTGTGCGTTTCCCCAGGCTTCTGAACCTGCTTCAGCCAGGCCTGCGCCGCTTACGCTCAACGTGTACGAGCGAGCCCGCGTGGTCGCCAACCAGTGGTTCGCCGCCACGCCCCATGCCGAGCAATACGGCTATGGCGAGTCGCTGCTGCGCTTCGCCATCAGCCAGCGCATCCGGCACTTCGACTGGCAGCTGGAGCTCGCGCAGGGCACTGTGTTCCTGCTGCCGCGCGACGCGGTTTCGCCCCTCACCGCGCAGGGCCAGCTCGGCCTGGGGGGCACCTACTATGCGAGCAACGGCAACGATCGCAACGATGCCGCCGCATCGTTCAAGCAGGGCTTTCTCCGTTACCGGTTCGGCGGCGATCGCAGCGCCATCCGCCTCGGCCGGTTCGAATTCTTCGACGGCCAGGAAACCCAGCCCGCCAACTCGACCCTGGGCTGGCTCCAGAGCAATCGCATCGCGCAGCGGCTCGTCGGCAACTTCGGCTTCTCCACCGGGCAGCGCAGCTTTGACGGTGCCGATGCGCACACGGGCGGCAACAACTGGAACCTGACCGCCATGGCCGCGCGCCCCACCGGCGGCGTGTACAACATGAACGCAAACCCCGAGCTGAACGTGGACGTCGAGTCCCTGGCCTACACCCGCTACGGCTGGCAGCAGCGCGTACAGCTGCGCGGCTTCGCCCTGGGCTACCACGACGGACGCACCGGCGTGACCAAAACCGACAATCGCGCGCTCGCCCTCCGGCAGGCCGACCACCGCAATATCCGCATCGGCACCTATGGCGCCAATGCCGCCGCGGCCATCCCCGCAGGCAAGGGCACGCTCGACCTGATGGGCTGGGGCGTGGTGCAGAACGGCCAGTGGGGCACGCTCAACCATCGCGCCGGCGCGTTTGCGGTCGAGGGCGGCTACCGCGCGACGACCCTGCCTACGCAGCCCTGGCTTCGCGTCGGATGGGACCGCAGCACCGGCGACAGCAACCCGTCAGACCGCGAACACAACACGTTCTTCCAGGTGCTGCCGACCCCGCGCCTGTACGCGCGCTTTCCATTCTTCAACCTCATGAACACGAGCGACCGCTTTGTACAGCTGATCGACAAGCCTTCAAAAAAGATCGATCTGCGCGCCGACCTCCACGCGCTCCAGCTCACCTCGGGCCAGGACCTTTGGTACAACGGCGGCGGCGCGTTCGACGGCAAGGTCTTCGGCTACACAGGCCGGCCCGGCAACAACCGCAACAGCTTTGCCTCGCTCGCCGACGTCAGCGCCGACTACGCCGTCACGCCCCAGCTCACCGTCTCGGGCTACTACGGCAAGGCGTGGGGCCGCTCCGTGGTCCATGCCATCTATCCGCGTACCACCGGGGCGCAGTTCGGCTACTTTGAGGCCGTGTACCGCTGGTCGCGAACCCTGGGCCGCTGAGCGGGCGCTCAGATCGAGATCAGGTGCCGGCAGATCGCGAAGAGCGACAGGGACCCCACAACAATCCACAGCGCCACGCCCTGCACCAGCGGCTTGACGCCGACCTGCCGCAGCGTCTGCCTGGAAAGCCCCGTTCCGATCAGAAACAGCGTGGCCACCAGGCCCGACCGCCCCAGCCCTTGCAGCACGTGCCACTCTGTCGCCAGCCGCGGCATATATGTCGCGAGCGCGGCAGCCGCGCAGAACAGCGCGATAAACCAGGGCAGCCTGATCTTTGAACCCCCACCTCGACTGCCCCGCGCGATGCGCGCCATCCACGCCGCCGTGAGCAGCGAGACCGGCACGATCCACAGCGCACGCGCCAGCTTGACCGTGGTCCCGATCGCGAGTGCCTCCTTGCCGTACCGCGCCGTCGCGCCCACCACCGAGCTCGTATCGTGAATGGCCAGCGCGGCCCACAAGCCGAACTGGTTCTGGCTCAGGTGAAACGCAGCGCCGATCGGCGGAAAAATCAGCAGCGCGACCGAGTTCAGCAGAAACACCGTCCCCATCGCGACGCTGATCTCTTCTTCGCTCGCTTCGTTGATCGGCGCGATGGCCGCAATAGCGCTGCCGCCGCAGATCGCCGTGCCCGCGGTGATCAGGAACGAAGCCCGTCCGCCGATCCGCAGCAGCGCGCCCAACAGCAGCCCCAGCACCATCGCCACCGTGATGCCGATCGCGCTGTAGGCAAAACCCGAGCGCCCCGCCTCCAACACCTGCCGCAGGTTCATGCCGAAGCCGAGTGCCACGACAGACGCCTGCAGCAGAAACTTCGCAAGCGCGCCGCTTTCCGAGCGCAGCGGGTGCTCCACCGTGAAACCGAAAGTGATGCCGCCGATCAGCGCCACCGGCGGCGAAACGAAACCGCTGCCCGCCAGCAACAGCCCGATGAGAAAAATGGTCTTGCTGTTCAGTACCTTCATGTCTCTTTCAGCTTCGGCTTCCCGGCCGCTCGCCGTCCAAGCGGAAATTCTTATCGCCCATAACGCGCCACGCTGGTGTATCGAAGCAGGGCAGCTATGCTGGACGCATGCTTCTGGCCTCCGCCACCGGTCCCGCGTACACGCTGCCGCCCGACCTGCTGGCCAAGGCGCGCGCCTTGTCGCATCTCCACGCGGCGCTCCATTTCGGCGGCACCGCCTGGGCGCTGCTGGTGCTGGGCCTGCTGTTGCGATGGCGCGTGGGCGCGGCCGTTGCCGGCTGGGCGGCCCGCCTCACCGACCGGCCCGGCGGCGGACCCTTTGCCCGGCGGCCTGCGCTGCAAGGGCTGCTCGTCGCACCCGCGTGGCTGCTGATCCTTGCCGTCATCGCCCTGCCCGGCGCGCTGATCGCCCACTCGGCCTCCCTGCGCTACGGCTTGTCCGTCGAGCACTGGGCTCCCTGGTGGCTTGACTGGGCGGAGTCCGAACTGCTCACGCTGCTGCTCGGCACCCCGGTCCTGCTGGTGCTGTTTGCCCTGCTGCGTCGCAGCCCGCGACTGTGGTGGCTCCCGTTCTGGGCGCTCCTGCAGCCGTTTGTCATCCTCGGCGTCTATCTCAGCCCCGTGCTCGTCGATCCGCTGTTCAACCACTTCACCCCGTTACAGGCGCAGGCTCCTGCCCTGGTCGCTCGTTTGGGGCAGGTCGCCGCGCTGGGCGGTCTCACCATCTCGCCCAGCCGCATGTTTGTCGAGGACGCCAGCCGCCGTTCCACCGGCATGAATGCCTATGTCACCGGGATCGGCGGCTCCAAGCGCATCGTCGTCTGGGATACGACCCTGGCCAAAGTGCCGCCCGACGAAATCCTCGCGATCTATGCGCATGAGCAGGGCCACTATGTGCTGGGCCACATCCCCGAAGGCATAGCGTTCTCCGCCGTTCTGTCGTTCGCGCTGCTGGCGCTGTCGGCGTCCCTGTTGCAACGGAGTGTGCAGGCCTCCGGCGACCGCCGGCACCTTGCCGATGCATCCGACTGGGCCGCGCTGCCGTTGATCCTGCTGCTGGCGACGGTGCTGTCGTTTCTCGCGGAGCCCGTCGCCAACGGCTGGAGCCGCATGGACGAGCACGCCGCCGACGTGTACGGCCAACAGCTGCTGATGCGCTTTTTGCCGAACGCCGCCGCGCTCGAGGTCCAGGACTTCAACCGCCTGGGCCGCGCCTGGCTTGAAGACCCGGCCCCCAACCGCTTCGTCGTGTGGTGGACCTACACCCACCCGCCCGTCGCCGACCGCGCCGAAGAAGCCCGGCGCCTGGGAAGCACTTTATAATCAGTCGGAACAGTATGGACGCGCCCTCAAACAACCTCAATCCAGGCGGCACCCACGACATCGCGGCCATCATGGCCCTGCTGCCGCACCGTTACCCCTTTCTGCTGATCGACCGCATCCTCCAAGTCGAGCCGAAGCAGCGCATCGTCGCGCGCAAGTGCGTCACGGTCAACGAAGGATTTTTTCAAGGCCACTTTCCCGGCTACCCCATCATGCCCGGCGTCCTGCAGATCGAGGCCATCGCGCAGGCCGGCGGTGTGCTCATCCTGCTTGACTTCGAACGCCCCGGCGACACCCTGATGCTGTTCACCGGCGTCGAGCGCGCCAGGTTCCGGCGCCCCGTGGTGCCCGGCGATGTGCTTGAGATTGAAGCCAGGGTGCTGAACCTGCGTTCGCGCGCCGTGCGGCTCGAGGGCTCCATCCGTGTCGACGGCAAGCTCGTATGCGAGGCCACCGTCACCTGCCAGCTGGTCAAGCGCGAAGGCGGCGGCGCACCCTCGCTCTCGCCCAAACCCATGCTGGTGGCCGAGCCCTCCGCGCCCGATCTTGTCGCCAAATCCGGGCCTGAAGACGCGGCACCCTCGCCCGACTCGCAGGGAGTCACCACCGAGTGAGCATTCACCCCACGGCCCTCGTGGCCGACGGTGCCGTGGTGCCCGCATCCTGTACCGTGGGCCCGTTCTGCACCGTCGGACCCAACGTCGTACTCGGCGACGAGTGCGTGCTGGTTTCGCATGTAGTGCTCGACGGCCACCTCCGCGCCGGCGCGCGCAACCGCTTCGCTCCCTTCGCCGCCATCGGCGTGCCCCCGCAGGATCTGAAGTACAAAGGCGAGCCCACCGGCCTGCACCTGGGCGACGACAACGACATACGCGAGTACGTCACCATCTCGCGCGGCACCGCCGGCGGCGGCGGTGCCACGCGCGTCGGCTCCGGCTGCCTCATCATGGCCTACGTCCACATCGGTCACGACTCCGTGATCGGCGACGGCTGCATTCTCGCCAACGCCGCCACGCTCGCCGGCCACGTCACGGTCGAGGACTACGCGTCGGTCGGCGCGCTGTGCCCGGTTCACCAGTTCTGCCGCATCGGCCGCTACAGCTACGTCGGCGGCGGCACCACCATCACGCAGGATGTGCTGCCGTTTTCGCTCACCAGCGCGAAGCGCGATGTGCACGCCTACAGCCTGAACAAGATCGGGCTGGAGCGGCGCGGCTTCTCCTCCGAGCGCTTGCGGGCGCTCCACCGCGCCTTCCGCCTGCTGCTCACCGGCAAGCTGAACACCACCCAGGCCAGCGAAAAGCTGCGCGCGGAAGCCTTGCCCACCGAGGACGTGGCGTACCTGCTCGGGTTCATTGAGAGCTCAGGGCGCGGCATTCTGAAGTGAGCGCGCCGGCAGTGAACGCAAGCGGCAGGCTGGGTCTGATCGCCGGCAACGGCCGGTTTCCGTTTCTGCTGCTTGACGCCGCGCGCGCTCACGGCCGCGAGGTCGTCGTCGCGGCCATCCGCGAAGAAACCGACCCGGAGATCGACGCGCGCGCGGTCGCCGACCCCGCCATCACCGTGCACTGGCTCTCTCTCGGCGAGTTGTCGCGCCTGATCGAGACCTTTCAACAAGCAGGCGTTCGCCAGGCCGTCATGGCCGGCCAGGTCCGCCACAAGCAGATCTTTTCGAGCATCCGCCCTGACTGGCGGCTCGCCAAACTGCTGCTCTCGCTCCGGTCTAAAAACACCGACATGCTGCTGGGCGCGGTTGCGAAAGTACTGGGCGACGAGGGCATTGACCTGATCCCGTCCACCGCGTTTCTTGAGCCGCTCCTGGCCCCGCCCGGCGTGCTCACTCGCCGCGCGCCCTCGCCCGCGGAGGAACACGACATCGCCTACGGCCTCACGGTCGCGCGCGGCGTCGCCGGCTTCGATATCGGGCAAACCGTCGTGGTCGCGAGCGGTGCCTGTGTCGCGGTCGAGGCCATGGAAGGCACGGACGCCGCCATTGCGCGCGCCGGGGCGCTGATGGGCACGCTCGACGGCACGGCCTCCACACTCGATCGCAGCCTCACCGTGGTCAAGGTCGCCAAGCCCAATCAGGACCGGCGCTTCGACGTGCCTGTCGTCGGCACCGCAACCATGGAAGCCATGGCGGCGGCCGGTGCACGCTGCCTGGCCATCGAGGCCGGCCACACGCTTTTATTTGATCGCGCCGCTCTCCTGGCCCGCGCCGATGCGATTGGCATTGCGATCCAGGGCGTCCCGCGCCCATAATCGCGAGGAGCGTCCCCGGCCTTTGCGTCACGACGCGACGAGCCGCTTGAACCCGTTCCCTGGAGAAACCATGCCGAAACTGTCCCTTGCCGTTGCTTCCCTCGTTCTGCTGCTGGGTCTTGGATGGGCCGGCAGCCGCGCCATCGCCGCCCGTGCCCCCCTCGCCGCCGACACCGATACCATGCCCGCCGCCGGGCAAAAAGCGCCGGAGTTCACCCTGCCCTCGCAAACCGGCCAGGCCACCAGCCTGTCGAGCTTCCACGGCAAGTGGGTCGTGCTCTACTTCTACCCCAAGGACATGACCAGCGGCTGCACGGTGGAAGCCCACAACTTTCAGCAGGACGCGCCGAAGTACGAAAAAATGAACGCGGTCGTGGTCGGCGTCAGCGTCGACTCGGTCGACAGCCACAAGCAGTTCTGCGCCAAGGAAGGCCTCAACTTTCACCTGCTCAGCGATGCCGACAAAAAAGTCGTCGCCGAATACGGCTCGCTCGGCAACTATCTCGGCATCAAGATCGCCAAGCGCAATACGTTCCTGATCGACCCGCAGGGCAGGATCGTCAAGGTCTGGACCGGCGTCGATCCTTCGCACCACAGCACCGATGTGCTGGCGCAGCTTGAAACCGACGAGCACAAGGGCTAAGGCTTTTCCCTGAAAGCAGGTAGGCGCCGACAGCCGCAAACGCGGCTTTTCCTCAGGGGAAAGCCGCATGAGGACTCTTCCGCACTGCACGGCATCAAGGACCTGGGAAGAGGTCTCATCCCTTGTTATTTTGTGACACGGAAAGCAAGAATATGACTTCGCACCGCGCTGGCACCCATGTTCTGCGTTTGGAGCAGCAGCTCAAAATGCGGCAGTGTGCCGTCAGGACGCTGGATGCGCTTCAGAAACGGCAACAGTTGTGCGTCATCGTTGACGAAATCCGCTGCCGCTTCCGTGCCGGCCATGGAGGTCCCCTCAATCAGCAGTGCGTTGCCATCCCCGGCTAGATTCGGCAGGTACGCGACAAGACCGAAGACTCGCCGCTCCGGATCGTTTCGCACTGCCTCCCATCGGGGCGGTTCGCCATTTTGGGGATTTCGGTTCAGTACCCAGAACCATTTTGTGTAGTCATCCTTGAGCACGAAGTTCATATTGCGCTCAAACAGCTCTACCCAGGGGTTGGCCGAGGCGGCACCAAGCAGGATCGCGCTGCCGGTCTTGAAGTCGTTCGGACGCAGATCGCGGGCGTAGTGTACCGACACATCGCTGCCCAGGGTTCGCGCCCGGTCTTTCAGGCTCAGAATCGCCTCCACGTCCACGATGGAGGTATACCGGCAGTTGGCCAGGTCGAGCAGCCACTCCCTTTGCGCTGCGGCTGGACCGATGGTCGGTGGACCGTTTGTCTCGGACCGGTACCCCCCTTCCACGTACTGCTCAAGATTCACATCCTTGCCCGACAGCAGATGAAACAGGACCAGTCCTGAATCGGGAGCCACCACCATCGTCGGACGATGACCCGCGAAAAGATGGCTCCAGAACGGGTGCGTGGGAGGAGCTGTCGCAGCCGGCCTCTGGCCCCGGTGGTCGTGAACCCACAACAGGGCCAGCGCAAGCGCCAGCAGGAGGCTCAGGCTCCAATGTTTCCACTGCTGCCGGTTCTCCATGCGAACGCTTCGGCCCTGTTGGCCGGACGGCACCGCGGGGTCTGCCTCCCCCGGCTCGGGTGGGCGCACCGGCAAGTCGGGTACGGGGGCGCTCGGCACAGGCTTGCTTTGTACCTCGAACAGCGGCACATAGCCGCCTCGGGGAATCACGATGCGTACCGGCTCGTTTGCCCCCTCCTGTTGGTAGTACAGCTCCAGTCGCTGGCGCAGCCGGCTCGCCTGGCTGCGAACAATGCCGTCCACGGAAGAGTCGTAATCCTGCGATCGGCCGAAAACCGCCTGCCCTATCTTTTGCTCGTTGAGCTGTTCCCCGCGCCCCTTCAGCGCCATGTCGCATACATAGGTCAGCAGCGTGCCCAGGCGTTCGCTGCGGGCAAACGTCGGCGACTGCACGACCCGGCGCACGATCTCACGCCGGGTCGATTCCCCATCGGGTGCAAGGGAGCGACCCGGACGCGGCGAGCGTGCGTCGCTGGTTTCCGGATCTGGTTTCGTGGCAATCATCAACGGTCCTGGAGTATACGAGTCAACCACACCGTTGTAAAAGCCTTGTAAAGGGCCGCTGCACCGACCCGGGTCCTGATACATGAATGCAAGGTAAATGGCTGATTCAAGAAGGGATCGGGGCTGTGTCGTAGGCGCACCGGTGAAATGCATTGCTTCGCCTCCGGGGCTCTGCTAGTTGTCGCTGTGAGCAATCGAGCCAGGCGGTCACACGATCCTGCCGATCGACTTTCCCCACGTTCCTGCTGACGCGCTTGCGCGGTTCCACAAAGGAGACCCACTCTGCATGCGAAAAGATCGTTCTTTCGCCCGGCCCTTGACGTTGCATCGAGCCCAGGCGCTCGGGCGGCTGATCGCCACCCCCACCGTACTGGCGCTGGCGCTCACACACCAGGCCGCCGCTCAGTTCACCAGCAGTCTGCAAGGCGTCATCACGGATGGGAGCGGAGCGGCAATCCCCAAGGTCAGCCTCACTCTCCAGGAGAAAAAGACCGGCGCCAATCGCACCGGCACCAGTGACAACAGCGGCAACTACTTCTTCAACAGCCTCGCGCCGGGCACATTCCGCATCACCGCCACGGCCCCGGGCTTTATCACCCAGACGATTGATACCGTGCTGACCACGGAGCAGACAGCAGGGGTCAACATCCAGCTCACGCCGGGTGCCGCGACCGAAACGATCAATGTAAGCAGCTCGTCCGGACCCCTGCTCAACCCGGACGAAACTCGTCTGCAGGTCACGGTCGATCAAAAGCAGATCGATGAGCTGCCGTTGCAGAATCGCAACATCTACTCCATCGTTACGATCGCCCCCGGCGTGACTGGCTTCGCCAACTCCGGCAGCACCGACGACTTTGCCAACGAAAACAGGGTTCAGGCGAGTGCGAACGGGCATTATGCGACAGCCAATCAGTACATCCTTGACGGCTTTTCCGTGACCAGCTCTGTTGTCGGCGGCACGGCCAATATCGCACCCAACCCGGACTCGGTGCAGGAAGCCGCGCTTCAAACCAATACTTTCGCGGTCGATCAGGGGCAGGGCAGCTCCATCCAGGTCGAGTTGACAACCCGGTCGGGCACCAACGGCCTTCACGGCGCGGTCAACTACCAGTACTCGGACCAGAACCTGACCCGTTTCGGATACTTCCAGAAAAGTTACAACCCGTTCCGCCGTCACGATGTTTCCGTCGCCCTGGGCGGCCCCATCTGGAAAGACCACCTGTTCTTTTTCGGCTCGACGGAGATCAAGCGTCGCCTTGTCGGGGCCGGCACCGGCAGCCTGACTGCTGAAACCCCGGAGTTTGTGGCTTACGGCAAAAGCCTCAACCCCAACGGGTTGGGCGTGCAATTGCTCAGCCAATACCCGACCGCGCTCGTCAATACGCAGACCCGTCTGACCTCGGGGCAGGTGCTGGGCTGCACAAACGGCAGGAATACTGACACCGGCAATCTCGCGTGCGACGTCCCTTTTATCATTTCAGGGCAGAACCCGCGCGCAACCCCGGACAATGGGCGCCAGTACAGCTTTCGCATCGACGGCACCCGCCCCAGCGGGAAAGACCGTGTGTATGTGAACTACTACAACACCACCAATGCCGCGGGTGTGATCCTGACGCGACCGGGCTTTGATGTAACCACCACTCTGACCAGCTATTTCCTGTCCGCGAACTACACGCACACCTTTGGCGATCGCCTGATCAACCAGGCCAGCTTTGCCGGCTATGGTATCGACGGCTACCAGGCCCGCGGCGCGAACAATTACAACGTCCCAGTCATCAATATCAGCCAGATCAGCGCGCCCCTGGGCATTGTGAACGGTCCGGGGTTCTTTGAGCAGCGCAACTATTCCGGTCGCGACGTGGTGATCTACGATCGCGGCCGGCAGAGCTTCCGCTTCGGCGGCGCCGTCCGCCATGAAAACGACAAGGCGGATTTCGGTGCGCGCCTGGCACGACCTATCTTTGTCTTTCAAACAGTTCAGGAGCTTCTGGCCGACAACCCTTTGACGGAGACCGGCGTCACCTTCGATCCCCTCAGCGGCCTTCAGAAGCTGGACCGGTACGGCGGGCAGGACACGCTGTTCAGCTTTTTTGCCAACGATGAGTTCAAAGTCACGCCGCGCCTGCTGCTCACTCTCGGTGTTCGTTACGACGACTTCGGCAACGTGTCGCCCTACGGATTCAACACTTACAAACAGACCGCCAATGTCGTCCTGGGCCCGGGCAGCGACTATGTGGCGAGGATCGCGAGTGCCCATACGGTTGTAGGTTCAGGTGGAGTTTACAACGGTCGCCGTTCTGATAACTTCTCTCCACGCGGCAGCTTTGCCTGGTCGCCCAATCCGGGGCTTTCCATTCGCGGCGGTGTCGGGATTTATCGCGATGAGATCGGCCTCGGGCAGGTCGTGGACCGGGTCAATACCAACCCACCTACCTTTATCCAGCCGACCTTTGACCGGCGCATAGCATTGAAGCCGGTCTTCTCGGTCGGCACGGTCAAGACCGTCGACGTAGCTACCGTCACGCCCAATCCTTTCGGCTTCACACTGCCCGTCTTTCCGGCGACCGGCCTCGATTCGAGGGGCGGCGTTCCAGGCACCAACGCTTCCGTCAATGCGATCGACCCGAATCTGAAATTGCCGAAGTCCCTCAACTATGTCTTCGGAGTGGAGCAAAGCGTGGGCAAGTCGACCGTTGTCGGCCTGAACTACAGCGGGGCCTACCTTTACGACCAGCTGATCGGTCCCAACCTGAACCGGGCTCCCGGCGATCTGAATATTGTGACCGGGCTCAAAACGCTGCCCAACAGCAGCTTCGGCGCGATCAACCTGGTGATCAACGGGGGTTACGGCCACTACGACGCCCTGATCGCTACCCTTCGTCAAAGCCGTGGGGAGTGGCTCTCGTACGAAGCGTCCTATACCTGGAGTCACTCTCGAGATAACGGGATCGCGGGTCTTCGCAGCGCCCTGAGCATCGGCCAGGATGATTACCCGGACCCAACCAACCTGAACCGCTACTATGCCAACTCTTCCTTCGATACGCGCAATCGCATCACGGTGGCCGGCTATGTCAAGACGCCCTATAAACACCAGGGCTCGTTGCTGAAGCAGGTGCTGGATAACTACGAACTAAGCACCATCGCGGTAGGCCAGAGCGGCCAGCCGTTCAGCGTCTTCAACAGCGCGGCTTACAAGCTTGTCAACGGCGTCAATGTCGGTGGAGATTACCAGGCGCAAGGCTATAACTATGCTTTCCCGAATCGACCCGCGAAAAACTATAACGTTCCGCGCACCAGGGGGCAGTACGTCAATGGCCTGTTTGCCGCAAGCGAGTTCACGGCACCGCCCGCCGGCGTATTTGTGCAGGGTACTGAAACCAGAAATCATTACACCAATCCATCGCTGCTCAACATCGACGCCAGTATCATCAAGGCGTTTTCAGGAAGCGTTCGCGACCACATCCTGACCTTCAAGGTTCGCGGAGACTTCTACAATGTCATCAACCACACCAACCTGGTCGGCGTAACCAGCGACCTGAGCTCGGCTTCCTTCGGCAGAACAACGGCCAATTATCAGCCGCGCACCATCCAGCTTGGGGCACGCATCGAGTTTTAACCCGATCGCGGGGCGCGGTTTGCAGTTTCGGCTCGAACCCGCCCCGCTCAATTCATCCGCATTTCACGCAGCATCTATCCAATCGTCCACCAACCGGAGTAAGTTCGGATAAAAGAGGAATCCCGGGCTGTGCCGGGATTTCCAAATAAGCAAATCACGCACTTCAGCCTGAGTCCCGGTCTGGACTCAATGGAAGACACGGTGACGCACGATGTTGAATGGATGGATCCCTCCCAGCCCATGGTCGCGTGAGAACGCGCTTTTCCCAGCCGCGAAATGCGGACTTCTTCTTTCAATGGCTTTCTTCCTTCTCCTGGGAGGCGCGCAGTCGACGGAGGCGCAGAACTTCAATCCGAACAACTTCGACGCTGTTCGAACCATGGGAGAGGTGCTGCATCCCCATTCCGATCTCGTCATTGTTGCCTCGCACCGAGGCAATCACGCCCTGGTCGACGGCCGCAATCCGGGCGTTCCCGAGAACTCGCTTGAAGCCATCGGGCTTGCCGCGCAGGCCGGGTCCGAGGAAATCGAGATCGACGTCAAGCTGACCAGCGACGGCGTACCGATCATGAGTCACGACCAGACATGGGGACGGGAGACCTGCTACAGAACGTCCGTCATCGGTAACAGTTTCGACCCGTTTACTCCGCCCGGGAATAGCTCAAACGATGCCGACAACCCAGCCGTGAACAGCGTAGCCCTGGCGGACATGAGAAGTTATGTTTACCGTACGTTCATGAGGGATTCGATCAGTCTGAACTGCTTTCCTCCCGGCAAGCCCACTGGCAATCCTTATCCGCCCACCCTGCAGGATGTGCTGGATTACATGACGGCGAACAAGATCGCCATGGTTCTCGCTCTCGATATCCGGGATGCATCCATCGCAAGTTCTGCCCGGCGAGTTATTGGCAGTAATTCCGATTACATGGGTCGCAACTATCTCCTGTCGACGATGTTCAAGGTCCCGGCAAAAGCATTTGCGAGCCCTCAGGATGTGGAGCGGGCGCTTCCTCCCAACAGCGGCGACCTTACCCCCTCATACTTTCAGCCGGTTTACAACACGGGCGATATTGCCCCGGGAGTGATCGCCGAAGACCTTGAGGATTTTGGCGGGGTGGACGTAGGGCCGGCGCCGACAGGTTACGGCAGCGAGCAGGGAATTATCGATTCGCTTCATGCGTTTGAAAACGATCCCAATATCAACGTGGCCGCTGTGGAGGTTCAGATCAAGCAATATGGCGGTATCTTGACCCAGGTGCTGGACGCCGCCAAGACGAACAGTCGCACCGGGCAGCCGGAAAGTGTCACGGTGTTCAGTCCATATGCTGACTACTACGCGCCGGACGATACCTTCAAAGCCACTCCCCTGTACTTCAAAACGACCGGTTACTGCTGTCAGCAACTGTCGGACTTTTACTACAAGGGTACCCCTGCGGGCACTCCGCCCTTCGATAGCGGGGACAGCCGTCCCTTGCTGATTTTTCTGAACACCGAAGGTTTCAACTCCATCACCACCGACGACCCGGACAACTACAACACCCAGCTGGCTTCGGTCGGAAAGCGGAATCTCCAATACCTGAAGCCGGGCGGCGGAAATGGTGGCGGTGGAGGTGGGAGTAACCCTACGGGCAGCGGCGGGGTGTGCGACATCTACGCTTCGGGCGGGACTTCCTGCGTGGCGGCGCACAGCACGGTACGGGCCTTGTTCGGAGGGTACGGCGGAAAGCTGTACCAGGTGAAGCGTGCGTCGGACGGCACGACGACCGATGTCGGCACGCTCTCGACGGGCGGTTACGCGGATGCCGCGAAGCAGGACTCCTTCTGCACGGGAACGACCTGCACCATCACGGAGATCTACGACCAATCCTCGTTCCATAACGATTTGGCGATCGAAGGCGGCGGCGGGGCGGCGAAGTCGCCTGACTCCGGAGCGGTGGCGGATGCGCTGCCCATCAAGATCGGCGGACATGCAGCCTACGGCATCAAGGTGACCTCAGGCGTCGGCTACCGCAACAATGCCGCGGTCGGCACGGCCAAGGGCGGGTCGCCGGAAGGCATGTACATCGTGACCAGCGGCACCTACGTGAACGGCTCGTGCTGCTTCGATTACGGCAACGCCGAGACGAACAGCCAGGACACGGGCAACGGCCACATGGACGCGCTCAATTTTGGAACGGCATGCGTCTTCGGGCCTTGCAGCGGATCCGGTCCATGGGTGGAAGCCGACCTTGAAAACGGGCAGTACATGGGCAACGGCTCCAACCTGGCCAACCCGTCGATCAGCAGCAATTTCGTGACGGCGATCCTGAAGAACAATGGGCGGGACACGTTTTCCGTGAGGAGCGGCGACGCGACCACGGGCGGGCTGACCACGGGCTACTCGGGGACGCTGCCCACCATCAACCCGGGTTACATCCCGATGAGCCTGGAAGGGGCCATCGTGCTCGGCACCGGCGGCGATAACAGCAACGGGGGCGTAGGCGCCTTTTTCGAGGGAGTCATGACCGCGGGATATCCGTCGAATGCGACGGAAGACGCGGTGCAGGCAAACATTGTCGCGGCAGGTTACTCCGGCAGCAGCGGCGGCAGCGGCGGAGGTGGGGGAAGCGGGGACAGCGGAAACCCCGGCGATCACCCGGATAACGGCGGCAGCGCCTACACCGGCCCCAGCGACCCCGGCGGCCCCGGCCCGCAGGACGGGTTCAATCCGACGGCGGACTTGCAGCCCGATGTGCTGATGGGTTCCAAGCCGGCGATTGCCTCCTTCAATGAAAGTCTGTTCATCGCCTTCCAGGCGGACGACGCGGGTCACACCCTGCATGTGACGTCATCGACAAATGGGAACTTCGGGGCCGCGGCACAAATCCCCGACGTTCGGATCGGCAGCGCGCCCGCGATGGCGGTCTTCAACAAGCAGCTGTTTCTGGCTTTTCGGGCAGACGATGCGGGTCACACCCTGCACGTGACGTCCTCGTCGGACGGGCACAGCTGGCCGGCCGCGGCGCAGCAACCCAATATCCAGATCGGCAGCGCGCCCGCGATGGCCGTGTTCAAAGGTCGACTGTACCTGGGCTTTCAGTCGAACGATGGGCGTCACCTTCTGTTTACGACATCCTCGTCGGATGGGCAGAGCTGGCCGAATGCAGCGCCGATCGGCAACGTGAACATGGGCAGCGCGCCCGCGATGGCGGTCTTCAACGACAAGCTTTACGTTGCCTTTCGGGCGGACGACGGCAGCAATGCCGCCTGGGTCGCCTCTTCATCGGACGGCGTCAACTTTACCCCAGAGGTGTTGTCCGGCCAGACGATGGGCGGCAGCAGCGCCCCGGCCCTGGTGGTTTCAGGCGGTACGCTTTACTACATCTACGGGGCCGATGACACGGGCAACGAGATGATGGTGTCGGCATCGACGGACGGATCGACCTGGCAGGGCCCCGCAGCCTACCTTTATGACCACATGGGTTCCGCGGGACCGGGAGCCGCGGCGTTCGACAATGGAGTTATCGTGGGCTTCCAGTCCAACGATGCCAGAAACGTCCTGTTCGTCACGCGCAAGCTGACGGAAGCGAGCGGTTACACGGGCCCGAACGACCCCGGAGGCCCCGGTCCGCAGGACGGGTTCCAGACAACGGCGAACGAACAGGCGGACGATGCAATGGGGTCCAAGCCGGCATTGGCTTCTTTCAACAAGAAGCTCTATGTCGCTTTCCAGGCGAACGATCCGGGCAATACCCTGCAGGTAGCGTCGTCCTCGGATGGAAACTTTTCAGCCGCATCGCAGGTCGCCAATATCAAAATCGGCAGCGCACCCGCCATGGCGGACTTCAACAAGCGGTTGTACCTGGCCTTCCAGGCGAACGACCCAAGTCACACCCTATACGTGACGTCTTCGTCGGACGGGCAGGGCTGGCCGGATGCATCGCCGATCAGCAACATCCAGATCGGCAGCGCACCCGCCATGGCGGTCTTCAACAAGCGACTGTACCTGGCCTTTCAGTCGGACGATGGGCGTCACCTTCTGTTTACGACATCCTCGTCGGACGGGGAGAGCTGGCCGGGCGCGGCGCCGATCGGCAATGTGGCCATGGGCAGCGCACCCGCGATGGCGACCTTCAATAACAAGCTTTACGTCGCCTTCCGGGCGAACGACGCCACCAATGCCGTGTGGATCGCTTCTTCGTCGGACGGCGTTACGTTCAGCCCGCAGGTGCTGTCCGGCCAGTCCATGGGCACCAATAGCGCACCCGCCCTGGTGGCCTCGGGGGGAACGCTCTACTGCATCTACGGGGCGAACGACGCCAATAACGAGATGCTGGTGACGGCGTCGACCAATGGCTCGACCTGGCAGGGCCCGGCGGCCTACACCGGTATCCACATGGGGGCAACCGGGCCGGCGGCCGCGGAGTTTGTCAACGGCGCATCGTCCGTCTACGTGGGTTTTCAGTCCAACGATGACCGACACATCCTGTTCGCGACAGACAAGGTGACTTCGGTGCCGTAGCGGCGGCGTTCGCCTACATAAACGCCTCTGCCCCTTGTCGGTGGAGCTTCCGCCGACGACCCGGCGTATGTCCTTCAGTCAAGACGCAAAAAAGCCCGGCAGCAGCTGCCGGGCTTTTTTGCCTGGGCGTTGCGGCCGCCCGGGTCAAAGTCTTTACTTGCTGCTCTTTTTGGTCGCGGTTTTTTTCGCTGCCGTCTTTTTTGTCGCTGTCTTTTTTGCCGTTGTCTTTTTAGAGGCTGTTGTCTTGGTCGCCGCTGTTGTTTTCCGGGCCGGCGCCTTGGTGGCAGCGGCTTTCTTCG
>CAXSBW010000020.1:21053-31021 GCA_964235795.1 uncultured Acidobacteriaceae bacterium
CGGCTGCCTTCTTGGCCGTTGTCTTTTTCGCCGCAGTGCCCGTCGCTGATTTCGCCGCTGTCTTTTTTGCCGCCGCCGTTTTGGTTGCCGTTTTCTTCACTGCCAAGGGTGTGCCTCGCTTTGTGGATTGGGTTCGCTTTGCGCTTGGTTCAGTCTTTCCGGCTGCCGGGGCTTTCCCCCCCTTGCGGGCGCTTCCGGTTGCGGCAGTCTTGCCGGCGGCAGCTTTTGCCGGAGATTTGCGAGAGGCGCCGCTCGCTTTCCTGGCCGGGGCGGCGCGCTTCTTTCCCTTGGCCTCCGTTTTGGGCTCCCCCGTGTCGTCCAGCTCCTCGGCTGCCGGCGTCAGCTCCACCTCGTCCTCGTCATCCTCGTCGAGCGTGTCGGCGTCTTCCTCGCCCGCCTCATCCTCGTCGCCCTCATCATCCTCATCGCCCTCGTCTTCATCATCATCGGACGACGTCGATACTTCGCTTTCTTCTTCCTCGTCGTCGTCGAACGCTTCTTCGTGTTCTTCGTCGTCGTTATGCTCGCCTGGTTCTGTGTCGTTATAAGCGCTTGCGTACATCCTGCGATCGTCCTGCATGCGATAACTCCTTCGACTCGACCTGTGTGTGTGAACCTGCACTTTGTGGGCTGCAGCGCGCTTGCACGCGCCGTCGTGGTTGCGGCGCAATTCTAGCAACAGCATGCATCGAGTGGCGAGCAATGGCAAGCACCATTTACGGTGCAGCCCCGGAAACGATCGATCTGCCGTCCACGACGTAAAAACCCCGGAACATCAACGCCGGTGCGCGGCGTGTTTGCCCGCACCTGCCCCCGCTTTGCCATGCGTTGCATGCGAGGCCGCGCGCGCCGGTGCACGGCGTGCGCCCGCACGTGCCCCGCCCCTTGCGCGCGCCGCACCGGTGCCGCGCGCACTCCGTTCCCCATGCGAAATCCTCGCCGGTTCCGCCACATACAGGGTGCGTCCCGTGCTCACCGAGCGGCTCCTTAACCGGTTCCACCGCTGGAGCGAACCCACGGAAACGCCGAACTGATCGGCGATGTTCACAAGCGTGTCGCCGCGCCGAACCCGGTACACCGCTGCCTGCGCACGTGCGCCCGAGGAGGAGGAGGATACGGCGGCCACGGCCACCGCGGGCACTGCCGGAATCACCAGTGCACTGACCCCGGCCAGGCTGCTGTCAGCCTCCAGCTGATTCGTGAAAGCGATTTCCGAAGCCGTTGTATGAAACTGCCGCGCCACCTCGTCCAGGGTTTCGCCTGCGTGGAGCACGTGAAAGCGCCAGCTCGCGCGCTTGTCCTCCGGGATCTCCGCAATGCGCTCGTTGTAGAGCGCGGTCGTGCCGGGCGGAAGGTGCAGCTCAAACGGCTCGTCGGGCGGCGTGCGCCCGCGCAGCAGGCTCGGGTTCAACTCCTCCACCATGCTCAGTGTGGTGCCCGTGATGTCGGCGACCAGCGGCAATGCGACCGAGTAGTGAGTTGTCACCGTGTCCGGCTGCAGCGCGGCTTCAGGCACCACGCCATCGAGCCCATACTGCTTCGGGTTCTTTGCCATGATGGCGACCGCCAGGATGATCGGCACGTAGTTCTTGGTCTCCTGCGGCAGGTTGTTGCGCCGGTACAGCTCCCAAAAATCGACATAGCCGGTGCGCTGCACCGCCCGTTGTATGTTGCCCGTGCCCCAGTCGTAGGCCGCCATCGCGAGGTACCAGTCGCCCAGCTGCGCGTAGGTCTTCTTGATGTCGCGCGCATAGGCCCGCGTGGCTTTTTCCGGGTCGAAGCGCTCGTCGTACCATCCCGTCTTATCGAGGCCATAGGTGCCGTAGGGCATGAACTGCCACATGCCCGCCGCGCCCGATTTCGGGTTCACCGCCTGCGTTCGAAACCCCGACTCCGCCACCGCCTGGTACAGCAGGTCCTGCGGTACGCCTTCCTCTTTCAGCACCCGCTGAATCATCGTTTTGTACTTGCCCGCGCGTTGCAGCGAGGCCACGATCGTCCCGCGACCCCGCCCGTTTGTCGAAAAAAAGTTGATGTAGCTGGCCACGTAATCGTTGATCACCAGCGGCAGGTCCGACTGCGTGGTCCGCAGCTCCGCGATCGCCTGCGCCTTCACGTTCGGGTCTACCGGAAACGTCACATCGTTGGCCACATCGACCGGCGCGTCCTCTTTCGGCGCGGCGTTCGCATCCTGCCGCAATGCATCCAGTTGCAGGGTGTTGATCGAATCCACCACGCGATCCAGCTCGGCCGACAATGCCGGCGTGTTCTTCACATCCGCGCCGCTGGCCAGCAGCAGGTCCACGGCATGGTCGAAATCCGTGCGCGCCTCTTCAGCCCGACCCGCCTGATAGGCAAGGAGCCCGGCGGCGTACGCCTGATCCACCGAGGTCATCAGCAGCGCATCGCGCGCGTTGTTCGCCTGCGGCACCGGCGCTGCACCGGCCTGCGCAAGCGCAAGGCTGCCTGTGGCCAGCGATCCCGCGAGCAGAGCGGTAGTCAGCCATCGCAAAAGGGACAAGCGCAACTTCGCCTCCGTCCGGTCTTTCAAGTGCATCGGCATTTTCCCAGCTAGTGTAGACGTTTACGCCTCCCCGATGGCTCCAAAACCCGGTGGTAGACTCAAGATGCGCAGCCGCGCCCCTTCATGGACAACAGTCTCATCCGCAACTTCGCGATCATCGCGCATATCGATCATGGCAAAAGCACTCTGTCCGACCGCCTGCTTGAGCTCACCGGCTCGCTGACCGCCCGCGAGATGCAGGCGCAGGTGCTGGATGCTATGGACCTTGAACGCGAGCGCGGCATTACCATCAAGGCGCATTCCGTCCGCATGATGTACCCGGCGAAAGACGGAAAAACGTATCAGCTCAACCTGATCGACACGCCCGGTCACGTCGACTTCTCCTACGAAGTGTCGCGCTCGCTCGCCTCCTGCGAGGGCGCACTGCTCGTCGTCGATGCCTCCCAGGGCGTCGAAGCGCAAACTCTCGCGAACGCCTATCTCGCCATCTCCAACGGGCTTGAGATCATTCCCGTCATCAACAAGATCGACCTGCCGTCCGCCGATATCGCGCGCACCCAGGAGATGATCGAAAAATCCGTCGGCCTCGACGCGACCGATGCCATCCCCGTCAGCGCGAAAACCGGCCAGGGTGTGCCCGACATTCTTGAAGCCGTCGTGCATCGCCTGCCGCCGCCGCTCGGCGACCCCAATGCACCCCTGCAGGCGCTCATCTTCGACTCCTGGTTCGACCCCTACCGCGGTGTCATCGTGCTCGCGCGCGTCATCCACGGCAAGCTCCGCAAGGGCATGCGCATTCGCCTCATGTCCAACGGCAAGGTCTTCGATATCGAATCGCTCGGCGTGCTCACGCCCAAGCCGGTCGAGATCCCCGAGCTTTCCGCCGGCGAGGTCGGCTTCTTCGTCGCGACCATCAAAAACGTGGCCGACACCAAGGTGGGCGACACCATCACCGAGGACGCGCGCCCCGCCGCCGACCAGCTGCCCGGTTTTGAAGACATCAAGTCCATGGTCTTTGCCGGCATCTACACCGTCGACTCGCACGAACACACGCTGCTGCGCGACGCGCTTGAAAAACTCAAGCTCAACGATGCTTCGTTCTCGATCGAGCCTGAAAGCTCCGCCGCGCTCGGCTTCGGTTTCCGCTGCGGCTTTCTCGGCCTCCTCCACATGGAGATCATCCAGGAGCGGCTCGAGCGCGAGTTCGACCTCGACCTCATCACCACCGCGCCCAGCGTTCGCTACAAAATCACTCTGACCGACGGCAACGAGATCGAGGTCGACAATCCTTCGCGCTGGCCCGACCCGAGCGAAATCCAGCAGATCGAAGAGCCCGTCATCACCGCGACCATCCTCACCAACGAGGAGTACGTCGGCGGCATTCTCAAGCTGGTCGAGGAAAAGCGCGGTCGCCAGCAGAACTTCGAGTACGTCTCCTCCACCCGCGTCAAGCTCACCTACGAGCTGCCGCTGAATGAAATCGTGCTCGACTTCTACGACCGCCTCAAGAGCGTTTCGCGCGGCTATGCGTCGCTAGACTACACCCTTTCGGGTTCGTGGATCTCGCCCATGTCCAAGCTCGACATCCTCGTATCGGGCGAGCCGGTCGACGCGCTTTCCATCATCGTCCATCGCGATTTCGCCTACGATCGCGGGCGCGCGCTGGTCTCAAAGATGCGCGAGCTTATCCCGCGACAGATGTTCGAGGTCGCCATCCAGGCCGCGATCGGCTCCAAGATCGTGGCGCGTGAGACCGTCTCAGCCATCAAGAAGAACGTCATCGCCAAGTGCTACGGCGGCGACATCTCGCGTAAGCGCAAGCTGCTCGACAAGCAAAAAGAAGGCAAAAAGCGCATGAAGCGCATCGGCAAGGTCGATATCCCGCAGGAGGCCTTTCTGGCGGTACTAAAGGTTGGCGAAGACAGCAGCCGTTGATCCTTCGTGACCCCGGAAATGTTACTTGACAGTCTCCCGAATTGTGGGAAACGCTTTTGCAATTCCACCCTTCCCGCAAAGCCGAGCTTTTGCTCTCTCCTGGTATGGTCACCTCGCTCAAACCTTGTAAATGCAGGCTTTACCACAAGGCAAAACCGGAGATGAGGGACTGCCCGGGGCTGGTCGGGCGATGCAACCTTTGTCCTCGATCGAGGTTTCCCACATTTTCTTCCACAACGCGGTAACCGCTTTTGCCTTGCCAAAAGCGAATGCAAATGCAAAGGCCCCGGCATAAGTCGGGGCCTTTGCATCAAGCCTGACCGGGAGTTAGTGAGTCGCCGGCGGGGTCGTGGTGCGACGCGTTGCCGGCGCCGTGGTGCTCGGGCCGCGTGAACCCGACGCGCCCGATGGGCTGGGGGCCGAGGGCGGGGGAGCCGCAATCCCGGATTTCTGGTTGTAGGCCGCGATCACCTGTTCGGTGATGTCGTTGGTCTGCGTTGCATACAGTACCGGGCTCTGCTGCTGCGAGGCGTCCAGCACCAGCGTGTAGCCGTTCTGCTGCGCGTAGCTCTGCACGGAGCCGTAAACCTTCTGGGCCAGCTGCGCATAGGTCTGCTGGATCTCCTGCTGGAAGTCGTTCTGCGCGTCCTCGCCGGAGCGCTGCAACGCTTTTTCCTTGTCGTCGATCGACTTCAGCCGCTGCGCGCGCTCGGTATCCGTCAGGGTCGCGCTTTGTGTCTGCAGCTGCTTCTTCAGCGTGTCGACCTCGTCGCTTTGCTGCTTCAGCTGCGTCTGCTTGGGCTGGTACTTCTTTTCCACCTCTTCAAAGTTGCGCTTGCCCTCGTTGGTCTGCGCGACAGCAGCCTGGAACATGATGACGGCGACCTTGGATGGGCCGGCCGGCGCGGCTGCGGCAGGGGCGCCGGCGGCGGCAGTCGAGGGGGCGGCAGGCGCCGAGGTCTGCGCAAGAGCGGCAGAACCGACGAGCCCGGTAGCGAGCAGGCTTGCGATAGACAGCGAAAGCTTCATGGGAAGAGTAAAACTCCTTGGATTGCAGATCGGGTGCATGGCATCGCGTTCGGCCATGGCTCAGATCGGGTGTTTGAGCTCGGGCCCGCGCGGAGACGAAAGAAGCGCCCGGCGTTCACTTGGGACACTCCAGTGATTCTATCAGGCGGCACCGGCCGGGCGTCGAAGCCTGCGCTCAAAGGTTGCCTGCTTCGTGTACACTCACCCCAACATGATCCCGTCCGGCACGCACGCCCGCAGCCTCCACCGCCTCCCGGCGGCGTGCGCGTCTGCCGCCTGCACCTGTTGTTGTCGCTAGTCGAGACCCCCGCTCTCCTTCGGCATCGCTGATCCCCAACTCAATTCATAGCCTCGCGAGGTGCTCCATGCCCGTTTCCCCCGCGTCCCGGTCGCGTCTCCCACTCGACCTTTGGGCCGTTCTGCTTTCCCTCCTGCTCGCCCTTGCGGTTCGCTTCGGCCTGCTCACCAGGGTTCCCTGGTAGTTGAAAAGGAGTTCCCCATGGCATCTGGTACTGAAGATCTCGCCGTCACCGCCGCAAGCCGCCTCAGCCCGCGCACGGGCCTCCTTACGCTCCTGCCGGGCGTGCTGCTGTTGTTCGCCGTCGGCTATGCGGGCAAGTTCGTCGAGCAGTTCCTGGCTCACTACGGCAAGTCGCACCACCTGGTTCTGCCCAATATCGAGTACGTTCTCTGGGCCATTCTTTTCGGCGCGCTCATCAGTAACACCGTCGGGCTGCCGCGCCTTTTTCAGGCCGGGGTCGCCACCTATGAGTTCTGGCTCAAGGCCGGCATCATCCTGCTGGGTTCGCGCTTTATTCTCGGCGATCTCGCCCGTCTCGGCGGCATTTCGCTGCTGCTGGTCGCGGCCGAACTCATTCTGTCGCTCGCCTTTATGACCTGGCTCGGCCGCCGCTTTCAGCTCGGGGCCAAACTCACCACTCTGCTTGCCGTGGGTTCTTCCGTCTGCGGCGTCTCCGCCATCATCGCGACTCAGGGTGCCATCGACGCCGATGAACGCGAATCCTCCACCGCCATCGCAGCCATCCTGGCCCTCGGCGCCATCTCCCTGTTCGCGTTTCCGCTCATCGGCCACGCGCTCGGCATGTCGGACCACGCCTATGGTTTGTGGGCCGGGCTCGCGGTCGACAACACCGCGGAGGCCACCGCCGCCGGTGCACTCTATTCGGACGCAGCGGGCAAATTCGCCGTGCTGGCCAAAACCTGCCGCAACGCAACCATCGGTTTCGTGGTGCTGGGCTACGCGGTGCAGTGGGCGCGCAAGGGTTTGGCGAGTGCCCGCACCGAAGAGCAGATCCGGCACAAGGCAGCGTTCCTTTGGAACAAGTTCCCTAAATTCGTCCTCGGCTTTCTCTTCATCTCGCTGTTGGCGACCCTCGGCGCAAGCCGCCATCCCGCGCTGGCCGTACTCGGGTTCACCAAGCCGCAGCTCGGGGTGCTCGCGAACCTCAGCCGCTGGGCCTTCCTGCTCACCTTTGCCGGCGTCGGCCTGCGCACCAACCTCCGCGATCTCGCGAACGGGGGCTGGCGGCCGTTCGCGGTCTCAGCCCTCGGCGAGATCGCCATCGCTCTCATCACACTGGGGCTGGTGCAGGGGGCCGATCGCGTCTTCGGTCTCTAACGCAGGGGCGATCCCCGACATGGTCGGCGTGCGGCTTCTGCGCGGAAAAGCCGCGTTGCGTGTCGCGCTTTCGGTCTACAGGGAGGACGAAGAACGGATCAGGTACTCTCAACGTCGCTCCCGGCAGCGCGCTCCACAAAGACCAGCGTCGAATAAAAAGTCGGTCCGCCGCCCAGGTCCGTCAGCCGTTGCGAGGTCAGCTGGTTCACACCCAGTCCGCCCGCGCTCAGCTTGTTCCAGCCCATCGACGCCGAAACCACCCCGGGCCGCACACGCCGGCTCACCAGCGCTCGCAAAACAATCGAGCCGCGCTCGTTCCGGACCGTCACCGGGTCGCCGTCCGTCAGACCCCGCACCGCGGCGTCCTCCGGGTGCACCTCCAGCCGCCCCAGCGTTTCGCGTTCCATGGCCTGGTGGGTTGCGTGGTTGGCAAAGGTCGAGTTCATGAAGTGACCGCCCTTGCGCGGCAAAAACTCAAGGGTGCCCACCGGGGACGACGCACGCGATTCCACCGGCGAATGAAAGGTCGGCACCGCATCGAGCCCACGTGCTTCCAGCGTTTCCGAGTAAAACTCCACCTTGCCCGAAGGGGTCGGAAACACCCCATCGCTGAATGCCCGGAACGGCTCGCCCCCCTCTTCCGAAGGAAACCGCAGCCGCTGCGAGCCGCCCCGCGCCCGCAGGCTCGCCCGTGTGATGCCTCGCATGAAAAGCGGCTGCTCGTCGGGCGCAGCACCCTCCCGCAATGCCTGCGCCATCAACGCCTCCGCATCGTCGGCAAAGCATGGTTCTGTAAAGCCCATCCGCCGGGCCAGCTCACGAAACAGCACAACGTTCGACCGCGCCTCCCCGGCCGGCTCGATCGCCTGCTCCGACAGCTGCACATGGTGGTGCCCATACGCACCCTGCACATCCGTGTGCTCGAGCCACGTGGTCGCCGGCAACACGTAGTCCGCGTAGTCGCAGGTATCGGTCAGGCTTTGCTCATGCACGACTGTGAACAAATCCGTGCGCCCGAGCCCGGCCAGCACCTTTGCCTGCTCCGGTGCTATCACCGCCGGGTTGGAGTTGTACACAAACAGCGCTTTCACCGGCGGGCCAGTGGGCGGGTTCGGCAGCGCGGTCAGCGCATCGCCCAGCAGCGTCATGTTGATCACCCGTGCCGGTCGCCCCAGCGGGCTGCTCAGCATCAGGTCCGGCCGCTCCAGCGCTGCTTTATCAAACCCGAATGCGCCCGAGGTCGACAGCTGCAACCCGCCCCCAAGGTCGGCCCAGGCCCCGGTCAACGCCGGCAGCATGGCAATGGCACGCGCCGCCGCGCCGCCGTTCTCGCTCCGCTGCACCCCATAGTTCATGCGGATCACCGCGGGCCGCGTCGTTGCATACTCGCGAGCCAGCGCTTCCACTGTCGCTGCGTCGATGCCCGTCCAGCTCGCCACCTGCTCGGGCGGGTACGCGCGCACATGCTCGCGCAGCTCCGGCAGCCCATGCGTGTGCGCCGCGGTCCATGCCTTGTCTTCAAGCCCATCCCGCAGGATCACGTGCATCAGCCCCAGCGCCAGCGCGGTGTCGGTGCCGGGGTTGGGCGCCAGGTGCAGGTCCGCCAGCCGCGCCGTGCGCGTCTGGTAGGGGTCGATCACCACCAGGCGCGCTCCGTTGCGTCGGGCCTGCTCGATCTGCGGCCACAGGTGAATGTTGTTGCTGTGCACATTCGCACCCCAGGCCACGATCAGCCGCGCATGGTGAAAATGTTCCGTATCGGTCCCCAGCTTGCGCCCATACACCGATAGCAGCGCCTCGCCCCCGGCCGTCGCGCAAATGGTCCGGTCCAGCTGCGACGCCCCCAGCCGATGAAAAAATCGCCGGTCCATCGACCCATACCCCAGCTGCCCAATCGTGCCGGCGTAGGAGTAAGGCAGCACCGACTCCGGCCCATGCTCGCGAGCGATCGCGCCCAATCGCGCCGCGATCCCGTCCAGCGCTTCGTCCCAGGAAACACGCTCAAACGCCGCGTTTTCCTCCCCGGGCGCGAGCGGGCCTTTCGGCACTCCGGCGCGCCGCCGCAGCGGGTGCAGCACCCGGTCCGGCGCATACACCCGGTCAAGATACTTGCTCACCTTGCCGCACAGGAAGCCGCGCGTGACCGCGTGATCCGGGTCGCCCGCCAGCTTCACCGCGCGGCCGGAATCGGTATCGACGGTCACGAGCACGCCGCATGAGTCCGGGCAGTCGAGCGAACAGACCGAGCGTCGCGTGTGGGTCGCCATGCATTGATCTTAGGTGTTTTCAGCGCGTTGGATCGATCTTTTACGAGGAGGCTGGCACTGCGGCATCCCATTCTGGAACCGAACCCGAAAAGGAACAAAGCATGCCGAAAAAGAGCAGCCACTCCGATGCAGATCGCTACACCGACCCCGATCTGCGCGATCGCATCAAGGCCGAAGTCACCGCAGGCGACAAGGGCGGCAAGCCCGGGCAGTGGAGCGCGCGCAAGGCCCAGCTGGTTGCTGCCGAGTACGAGCGTGCCGGCGGCGGCTTCAAACACGCGCCCGACGAGTCTCAGCAAAGCCTGCAAAAGTGGGGCGACGAACACTGGCACACCGCCGATGGCGAAAAAGCCGTGCGCGAAGGCGAAACCGCGCGCTACCTGCCCGACAAGGCCTGGCAGGAGCTGTCTCCAGCTGAAAAAGCCGCGACCGACCGCAAAAAACGCGAGGGATCGAGAGAAGGGAATCAGTTCGTCGCTAATACCGCGCCTGCCGCCGAGGCCCGAAAACATGCGACGGCAAAGGGATCCGCGAAGAAAACTCCGGCCAAAAAGCAATCCGCGCCAACGGCTGC
>CAXSBW010000020.1:31121-38609 GCA_964235795.1 uncultured Acidobacteriaceae bacterium
CGGCTTCGGCGGCTTTTTCGCATGGGCCGCCGGTCCGCTGACGGCCACCATCACCGGCCCTTGATAACATAGCCCCAGGCACCCGCACGGCCGCACGTCCAGCTCCTCGCGTCCGATCCCCTCCGCGAAAAGCGCTCCGCGCATTTCAGTCAGCATGGCCCGCGCGCCCGCCCCCGCGCAGCTCGCGCCTTTGCCGGCCCGGTCGCGCACACACACAAACAGCGCTTTCGCGTCGCCGCTTTCCGCTCGATCTTTTCCGTTCACGCGCCCTCCCCTCAAATAGATGAGACGCACAGATGAGACGCAGCCCTCAACGGCGCAGGACACATCCAACCAGGTGACAGGGAGGCACCACACATGGGACTGATGGAAACGCTGGGACTCGGAAAGAAAGTACGCTACGCCATCGTCGGGCTGGGCGACATCTCGCAGGAAGCGATGATGCCAGGCGTCGACCACACCGGTAACTCGGAGATCGTGGCGCTGGTCACAAGCGACCCCACCAAGGCCGAAGAAGTCGGCAAACAGTACGGCGTCACCAAAACCTACACCTACGATCAGTTCGCGTTTCTGCTGCGCTCGGGCGAAATCGACGCCATCTATCTCGCGACGCCCAACTGGCGACACGCCGAGTTCGCCGTGCCCGCGCTCGAAGCCGGCATCCACGTGCTGCTAGAAAAGCCGATGGAGATTTCGTCGGAACAGTGCGAAAAAATCCTCGCCGCACAGAAACAATCCGAGGCGAAGCTGATGGTGGCTTACCGCCTCCACTTTGAGCCCGCGACTGTCGCGGCCATCGAGAAGGTCCGCTCCGGCGATCTCGGCGAAGTCCACCTGTTTTCTTCCGCCTTCTCGCAGATGGTCGACCCCGCCAACCACCGCGCGCAATCCGGCGTTCTGGCCGGCCCGGTGCTCGACATGGGCCCCTACCCCATCAACGGCGCGCGCAACCTGTTTGAAGACGAGCCGACCGAGGCCTTTGCGACCGGTACGCGCCACCCCGAGGCCGACCTCGGCGACTTCGACGACACCGTCAGCGTCATCCTGCGCTTTCCGCGCAATCGCATCGCGCAGTTCACGATCTCCTACTACGGCAACAAGCTCGACAGCTACACGGTGGTCGGCACGAAAGGCTCGCTCGAGGTCAACCCCGGCTTTATGTACGGCAAGCCGCTCGAGCACTACCTGGTCGAAGGGCAAAAGGAAAGCCACACCAGCTTCAAAAACACCGACCACTTTGGCGGCGAAATGAAGTATTTTTCCGAGTGCATCCTCGACGGCAAGCACCCCGAACCGGACGGGCTGGAAGGTCTGGCCGATGTGCGCGTCATCGAGGCCATCCACCGCAGTCTCAAGAGTCAACAGTGGGAGACGATCGAGCGCGTCGACATCCAGCGGCGCATCGCGAAAAGTGAGGTCGTCACCCTGAAAGCCGTCAGCTCGCCCGAGCTGGTGCACACCAGCTCACCCGCGAAGGGGCAGGAAAAAACGCCCAAGAACTAACCCCGCAAGCGGCAGCCCTGCAGAGCGGCTGCCGCTTTACCGGAGGCACATGGCCGCCAGCAGCGCGGTGCGGGGCGCGAGCTGTTTCCGCAGCAGGTGCTCGTGCGGCGCGTGGGCCCCGGCTCCCACCGCGCCCATGCCGTCCAGCGTCGGCACCCCGATCGCCGCCGTAAAGTTGCCGTCCGAGCCCCCGCCGGTCGCGGCCTCTTCCAGGGCAAAGCCCAGCTCCGCCGCCCGCGCCCGCGCCCTGGCGAACAGCGCGCCGATCGCACGGGTTCGCTCCATCGGAGGACGATTCATGCCGCCGGCCAGTGTCAGCGAACACGCCCGGTCTCGCGGCTTCAACCGCCGCAGCCCACGCTCCACCCGTGCCACGTCGCTCACTCGCGGCACACGCGCATCGATCTCCGCCCAGGCCTCGGCCGCTACGACATTCGGCAGCGTCCCTCCGCCGATCACCCCCGGGTTCACCGTGATGCCGCGCGCCGGGTCTGTTATCGCGGCAACCGCGCCCAGCTGGTGCGCCAGCTCCAGCACCGCGCTGTGCCCGTCGGCAAAGTCGACCCCGCTGTGCGCCGCCACGCCCCTTACGGCCAGCCGATAGTGCCCCACACCCTTGCGGGCCGTTTTATAAGCCCCGCCCGCACCCTGCCCCGGCTCCAGCACGTAGACTGCCTCGCAGCCGCGCGCGACTCGCTCGGTCAACGCGCGCGAAACCGGGCTGCCGATCTCCTCGTCCGCATGCAGCAGCAGCGTCACCGGCCGCGCAGGCGCGTCGAGCTCGCGCAGCAACCGCAGCGCTGCAAAGGCCATGGCCACGCCACCCTTCATGTCGAGCACACCCGGCCCTGCCACTCGCTCGCGCGTTACCCGCCACGGCATCGCGGCGAGCGTCCCCTCCGGCCACACTGTGTCCAGGTGCCCCAGCAGCAGCACCGGCGCTTGCATCCGCCCCCGCCCGGCTTTCCATTTCACCTCGAGCGAGTCGCCGTACTCGCGATGCCGGTGCATCCGCACTGCCCCGCCCATCGCTTCGGCCCAGCCCGCCGCCAGCGTCATCGCCCGGTCGCAGGCAGCCTTGTTGCACGAGGGCGACTCAATCCGCACCAGCTGCTCCAGCGCGAGCAACAGCGCGCTCTCCCCTGTGTGCGCGCGCCGCAGCAAAGCGGGCAGCAGAGGCTCGGGTACCGACAATGGTTTGGGAACGACGCGCGCGCTCACGCGCTCCAGTGTAGCCCTGCGACATCCCTCGCCCAAGCGGTGCTACGGGGGCCAACGCGGCGAAGAACACGTGCAACGCGCCACGCAGCCATGTAGCATGCTTGCCATGTACGAGACAGGTGCGACACAGGTGCGGGCGGAAGCGAGCATGCCGTCGGAAACCGGCAGGCCGGCCAGTCAGCGAGTGCTTTCGGTCGATGTGCTGCGCGGCCTCACTCTCGCCTTCATGATCCTGGTTAACAACCCCGGCAACAGCCGCGTCGGCTACGGGCCGCTTGAGCACGCCGAGTGGAACGGCTTTACCCCCACCGATCTCGTCTTCCCCACCTTTCTGTTCCTGGTCGGCGTTTCGCTCGTGCTTTCCTACAGCAAGCGCGAAGCCTCCGGGGCGTCCCGCGCGCAGTTCCTGCGGCACGCCTTTCGACGCACACTTTTGCTGTTTGCCCTCGGCGTCCTGCTCAACGGCTTTCCGCTCTATCCATGGTCCACCCTGCGTATCTACGGCGTGCTCCAGCGCATCGCGGTCTGCTTCGGCCTGGGCGCGGTGCTGCTGGCTTTCACGCGCGACAACCGCAGCCGCATCGTCGTGTTCGCAACCGCTCTCGTGGCCGTGCTCGGGGGCTACTGGCTGCTGATGCGCTTTGTTCCCGTGCCCGGCCACGGCCTGCCCGGGCGCGACCTCCCGCTGCTCGACAAGGACTGGAACCTCGTCGCCATGCTCGATCGCCATCTGCTGCCCGGCCGCCTGTACGAGGGCACGCGCGACCCCGAAGGGCTGCTCAGCGACCTGCCCGCGCTCGGCACCCTCCTGCTCGGCATGCTCACCGCGCTCGGGCTGCGCGCCCGCTTTGCCGCGCGGCAAAAGCTCGCCGGCCTCATCGCCGCCGGGCTCACGGCCCTGCTGCTCGGCGGCTGGTGGAACACCGCCTTCCCCATCAACAAAAAACTCTGGACCAGCTCCTACGTGCTCTGGGCCGGCGGCTGGTCGCTGCTGCTGCTGGCGCTGTTCTACTTCCTGTGCGAAGTCCACGGTTGGCGCGGCCGCGCGTGGGCGCCGCTGCTGGTCTTCGGCAAAAACGCCATTTCCGGCTACGTGGTCGCCGACCTCCTTGCCGGGCTCCTCTTCCTGGTCCCGGTGCACGGCATGCCGCTGTCCAAGTGGCTCTACACCCACTGGTTTGCGGGCGTCGGCTCCCCCGCCTTCGGCTCGCTGCTGTTTGCGCTGTTTTTTGTAGCGCTGTGCTGGCTGCCCATGGCCCTGCTTTATCGCCGCGGCATCTTCCTCAAGCTCTAACTTCGTTATAGCCAGACACAAACCGGCCGCGAGCAGAGCAGCCAGGCCCGGCAGCCCCGGTGCTACCCTCACGACTGGGGCTCCTTATGACGCAACCACCTCCGCCCGGCCTCCATGCCGAAACAGCTCTCAGCCCCGACCTCCAGGCCCGTTCCGGCCTGTACACCCCTTCTGAAATCCCGTCTGAAAATTCATTGGGGCCCCCGGCGCGCGCGTCGCGCTTTCTCCGCGCCTGCCTGCGCCGCCCCGTCGATCGCACCCCGGTCTGGTTTCTTCGCCAGGCCGGCCGCTACATGGCGGAGTACCAGGCCGTGCGCCGCCATCACTCGCTGCTCGAAATCTGCAAGCAGCCCGCCCTCGCCGCCGAGGTCACCATCACCGCGGCTGAAAAACTCGGCGTCGATGCGGCCATCATCTTTGCCGATCTCCTGCTGCCTTTCGAGTGCATGGGCCTCCCGTTTGAGTTCCTCGCGGGCGAAGGCCCCGTCGTGCACGCGCCCGTGCGCTCCCGCGAGGCCGTCGATGCGCTCCGCACCGACCGTGCCGACGAGCTCGGCTATGTCGCCGAAGCCATTCGAAAAGTCGCGGCGCACTTCCAGGACCGCACCCACGACGACACCGACGACGCGCTCGGCATCATCGGCTTTTGCGGCGCGCCGTTCACCCTCGCCAGCTACATGATCGAGGGCGGCGGCTCGCGCCAGTACATCCACACCAAAACGCTGATGTATCGCGACCCCGCCGCCTGGCAGTTGCTGCTCGACAAGCTCGTGAAAGTATTGCTCGCCTACGCGGGGCAACAGGTCGACGCCGGGGCCGACGTCATCCAGATCTTCGACAGCTGGGCCGGCGCGCTTGCCCCCGCCGACTACCGCGAGTTCGTGCTGCCCACCACGCGCGAGCTCGTGCGCGCGGTCCAGGCGCTGGGCGTGCCCGTCATCTATTTCGGTGTCGATACCGCGACCCTGTTGCCCGCCATGCGCCAAACTGGGGCCGATGTGCTGGGCCTGGACTGGCGCACCCCGCTCGCCAAGGCCTGGCACGAACTTGACTACTCCTGTGCCGTGCAGGGCAATCTCGACCCCATCACGCTGTTCGCCGCGCCCGAGCTCATCGACCGCCGCGTCGCCGCGATCCTCGCCGAGGCCGACCATCGAGCGGGCCACATCTTCAATCTCGGTCACGGCATCGTACCCGGCACGCCGGTCGAGCACGTCCAGCATGTGGTCCGCACCGTCCGCACCCTGTCGCAGCGAAAGGACCTGTAAACATGCTTGAACCGAAACGCGCCATCCTGCTTCTCGCCCACGGCACCCCCGACGAACTCGCCGACATCCCGAAGTACCTGAGCAACGTCGTGAGCGGCCGGCCCATGCCCCACGAGGTCGTCGAAGAGATCACGCATCGCTACGGCCTGATCGGCAAAAGCCCGCTCACCGCGCTGACGCTCGAACAGGGTCGCCTGCTGGGCCAGGCCATGGCGCTGCCCGTGTACGTGGGCATGCGCAACTGGAAACCCTACATCGCCGACGTGGTCCGCGGCATGCGCGCCGACGGCATCACGGAAGCGGCCGCCATCTGCCTGGCCCCGCAAAACTCGCGCACCAGCGTGGGCCTGTACCGGCGCGCTGCCTTTGCCGAGGCGGCCGGCGCGGTGCGTATGGACTTCACGGAAGGCTGGGCCGACCACCCGCTGCTCGCCGACGCATTTGCCGAGCGGCTCGCGCCGGTTCTGGCTCAGATCGAGCACGAAACCGGCGCCCCCCCGGCCGTTCTCTTCACCGCCCACTCGGTCCCGTGCCGCACCATTCAGACCCCCGCCGCCGGGGCAAGGCCGCTGGCCATTGGCGCGCCGTCAGGCCAAAATCGGGCAGAGATTGCCGGCACCGCCGCGCCCAGCCATCCGCAGCCCGACCCCGCCCAGTGGGTTCGCTCCTCGGGCGAGATGCCCCCCGACGGCAGTCCCGCCTACACCCCCGACCCCTACCCCGTCGAGGCCAAGCGCACCGCCGCGCTCATCGCCGAGCGCCTCGCCCTGCCTGCCGACCGCTGGTGTTTCGCCTTTCAAAGTCAGGGCATGGCAGGCGGCCCGTGGATCGGCCCCACCGTCGAAGACACACTCACCGCCCTGCATGCGGGCGGAGCCAAGGCCGTCGTCCTCCAGACCATCGGCTTCCTGTGCGACCACGTCGAAATCCTCTACGACATCGACATCGCGTTCAAGGAATTCGCCGCCGAACTCGGCATGCGGCTCGAGCGCCCACCCTCGCTCAACGCTTCGCCCCTGCTCACCGCCGCGCTTGTCGACCTGGCCCAACGCGGCTTTGCCCGGCTCGACGCCGCTGTACACGAGCCCGCTGAAGCAAGCCTCATGGCCCAGTGACCCAGGCAGCAGGCGAGCCGAAAACCAGGCGCGTCGCGGTGGTCGGCGGCGGCTTCGCCGGGCTTGTCGCCGCCTACGAGGTCGCGCAACACCCCGGCTGCACGCCGACCTTGTTTGAAGCGACAGGCCGCGTCGGCGGCACGGTCGAGACCGTCCACCAGGGCGGCTTCACCATCGAAACCGGGCCTGACTCCTGGGTCTCCGACCGGCCGGCCGCGCGCGATCTCGCCGTCGAACTCGGGCTCGCCGGCGAGCTCATCCACTCGAACGACGGCGACCGCCGTAACTACCTGGTCAAAAACAACGCACTGCTCCCCCTGCCCGACGGCATGCGCATGATCGTGCCCACACGCTGGGAGCCGATCCTCGAGTCGCCCCTGTTCTCCGAGCAGGCCCGCCTGGCCTACCGCGGCGAGCCCGCCCGTGCCGCCGAGCTCAAACGGGAAGCCGCCGCGCGACCGCCGGACTTCGACGAATCCGTACGCTCTTTCGTCTGCCGCCACTTCGGCAACGAGGCGACCGAGACCATCGCCGGCCCCCTGCTCGCCGGCGTCTTCGGCGGCAATATCGACACCCTGAGCGCCGGTGCCGTGCTCGCCCCTTTTGTCCAGCTTGAAAAAGAGCACGGCAGCCTGATCGCCCCCACCATGGCCCGCGTGGAAGCGGCACGCGCCCAGGGCCGCGACGCCGAGCCCGTCTTCACCACCCTGCGATCCGGCCTGCAGACCCTGGTCGACCGGCTCACCGCCGCGCTGCCCCCCGGTACCTTCCGGCTCCAAACGGGCGTTGCCGCCATCGCTCGAAGCGCAACAGGCTGGACCGTCACCACCACAGCGCACGGCCCCGAGCCCTTCGACGCGGTCATCCTCGCCACCCCCGCGCACATCACCCGCTCTCTGCTTGCGCCGCTCGACCCCCAGGCCTCGGCCCTGCTCGCCATGGACGCAACCTCCGCCATCGTGGTCGCGCTCTGCTTTGCCCCCGAGCACTCGCAGGGGATCGCGATCCCGCGCGGCTTCGGTTTTTTATCCCTGCCCCGGGCAGAAGCGAGTGAATCCACGTCGCAGCCGCAGCGACTGGCCGTGCC
>CAXSBW010000021.1:0-5541 GCA_964235795.1 uncultured Acidobacteriaceae bacterium
TCGCCTCCACCGTACCGCTCGTCGCCCAACAAACCTCCGGCTCCATCTTCGGTACCGTACAGGATGCCAGCGGCGCGATCATACCCAATGCAATTGTGGTTGCGACCGCGCCCTTGATCGGCGCTACCCGTACTGTCAAATCCAGCGGCAATGGCACCTTTGCAATCCCCAATCTGCCGGGCGGCACCTACGACATCAAGGTAACGGCTACTGGATTTCAGACCAGCGAAAAGGATGGCGTTATCCTGGCCGCACCGGAAAACCTCAATGCCGGCAACTTTTCTCTCGTGGTCGGTTCTGAGGCGCAGACGATCACGGTTGCCGCTGATTCTGCCACACTCCAGCTGCAAACGGATTCCGGCGAGCGCTCTGACCAAGTCACGAATAAACAGCTGAATGATCTTGCGCTGAATGGCCGCAATGTGCTCGATATCCTGCGCATCGTTCCCGGCGTCTCCGGATCCGGAGCTTTTGCTGTTTCTCAGACCGGCGGCTTGGCTACACTGTCCGTGAATGGTACCCGCACCAACGAGCATGATTTCACGATTGACGGTTCTTCCAATGTCGACTCGGGCGACAATGGAGGTACACAGGTCACCATCAATCCTGACGCCATCGCTGAAGTCCAGGTTCTGACATCAAATTTTCAGGCGCAGTTCGGTAAGGCCGGCGGCGGCTCTATCGTTGTTACGACACGCGGCGGCACAAACGATTTTCATGGAAACGTGCACTTCTTCCACCGTAATGAAGGCATGAACGCCAATGACTGGGTGAGCAACCGCGATCGCTCGGCAAAGCAGCTCTTTCGTTACAACACGCCTGGCGCTGAAATTGGCGGCCCGATCAAGCGGGACAAGCTTTATTTCTTTTTCTCGACGGAGTGGTTCCGCCAGCTGATACCGGGCGGCATTTCAAAGTATCAGACCCCGACTGCACTTGAGCGTACCGGAGACTTTTCGCAGAGCGTAGGCACCGACCTGGACGAAAAGGGCAATCCATATCCCATTCAGATCTACGATCCCGTGACGCGTGCCCCAATCCCGGGCAATGTAATCAACCCGACCACTCTGACGGCACAACAACAGGCGAACTACGCTCAGATTCAAAAGATTCTGAATTTGTACCCCCAACCCAATGTGACTGGGCAAAGCTACAATCGTGCGGATCCCCTTTCCTATCAGCTCCCGCGAACGGAGTACATCGGACGACTTGACTATCAGATTTCGCCGTCCGAGCGTATCTTTGCTCGTTACACCGGCAATCGTTCCACGCAGACGGCTCCTGTTGGAAACTTCGGTATCGAGTGTTACGGCACCCTTGAGGTTCCGGGCGGCTGTACCGATAAGAGTCCTAGTTTTAACGTCACGGTAGACCTTACCAGCACCCTTAGGCCGAACCTGCTCAACGAACTCACGTTGGCTCCCAGTGCGCAACGTTCCACGGTAGTCGGCGTCAACGGGAATATCACGGTCGGTGCGAACAGCATCAATCTTCCCCTTCTTTATCCAGTTACCGCAAGTACCTCCATTCCGGACTTTAACTTCAATGGAAATGGCAGGAACTATCCAGGTACCTACTTCGGGTCTACACCATGGTTCCAAGCGAATACCAATATCACGGCGAATGACAATCTGACCTGGATCGTCAAAAGTCACACGATGAAGTTCGGCGCTTTTTACGAGCGGTCGCGTAAGGACCAAATTTCTTACGGCAATTCGAACGGACAGTTCGGCTTCAATGCATGCTCCACCAGTGCGGAAGGATGCGTCCAGGGTGTAGCCAACGCGCATGACGGTTCGCCGATTGCCAGCTCCCTGCTTGGTTACTTCACCAGCTTCGGTCAATCCGACGCTCGGCCAACCGGCAAGTTCCGTTATAACCAGGTTGAGTTTTACGCGCAGGATACCTGGCAGGTGTCGCAACGGTTGACACTTGACTACGGTGTTCGATTTGTCTATATACCGCCGCAATATGACGTGAACAATCAGGTCGCTCTTTTTGAGCCGGCTGCCTATAATCCGGCGACTGCGGTTCAGGTCACAACCGGCGGCAACGTGGTCCCCAACTCCGGCAACACTTTGGACGGCATGCAGTTCGCTTCCAATGGCACTCTGCCGAAAGGAGGTTGGGACTCGCAGGGCATTATGCCTGAACCGCGATTCGGCTTTTCGTGGGATCCCTACGGTGATCACAAAGGTGTGATCCGTGGAGGTTTCGGTACCTCCCACGATCGCGAGCAGGGAAATCTGATCTTCAACACGGTTTTCTCTAATCCCGCTAACGTCACAACTACGTCGATTTCAAACAGCAACCTTGTCGATCTCGCTACAACAACCCCAAACGCTGCCGGTGTGCTCTCTAACGTAATAGGTGCTCAACGTAGCGGTCAGGTGCCGGTGGTCTACAGCTACTCGCTGGGTATCCAGCGCGAAGTGCTGCCGGGCACCGTACTCGACGTGGCTTACGTAAGCACTTTAGGGCGTCACCTGGTCCAGCAGCGTGACGCAAATGCGCTGCCGTACGGGACGACCTTTCAACGGGCAGCCCAGGACCCCTCCACCTTCCCCGGCGGCTTCGTGCCGACGGTTGAACCGAACCTGCCGCCTGAGTACGCTGCCAAAGGGCTGAGCTTCAGCGGGCAGCATGCCTACACGCAGAATTACCTGCTTCCTTTCAAGGGTTACGGTCAGATTCCGTTTCTCACTTTTGACGGCACCTCCAACTACAATTCACTTCAGGTCACGGTGCAGCGACGCTACAGTCGTTCGCTGACACTCGGCGGCACTTATACCTGGTCGAAGGCCATGACGACTTCAAGCAGTGACCAGTTCGGCATTGATCCATTCAACCAGAAAAAATACAGCTACGGTGTGGCCGGCTACGACCGTCGCAACATCGCGGCGATCAATTATGTCTATTCGCTGCCGGACTTGTCGAAGCAGCTCCACGCTTCGCACTGGGTGGGTCTTCTGACGGATGGTTATCAACTATCCGGCCTAACCAGCCTTCAGAGTGGTTTTCCTGTCCGTAACGCCGTTTACTTGCCCGCTAACCAAGTGACGGGCGGTTCGCAGTACAGTGCAACGCCTCCTCTCTATGTCGGACTTGATGGGCAAGGGAATCCGTTGCTGCCCACCATCGGCGCCCCTACCCAGAGCGCGCCGGGCAGCATCCGCGATGGCAACCTGGTCGCATGGGACCAGTCCATCTTCAAAAACTTTGAGCTGGGCCCTGCGGAGAAAGGCCGCTCTATCCAGCTGCGCGGCGAGTTTTTCAACGTCATCAATCATCCCAATTTTTACGGGCATGATTACGGCGTCAACTACACGCTGCCGAGTTATGACGCCAAGACTGACACCTTTACCCCGCTTTCCGCACAGAAAGATGCTCACTTCGGTCAACGCAATGCTGCCAACGGTCCCACAGGCCCCGGTGGTCCGCGTGTGATCCAGCTGGCGGCCAAGGTCTACTTCTAAACTCCAACCAGAAAGCAGGCCGAGCAGCTCACCGAGCTGACCGGCCTGCTTTCTGTTGTCCCATCTAGCGACGGTGCCAAACAGCATCGACAGCCTCCTTTCCGTTCTTCCAGACAAGCTTCGCGCTTGCGCGGCAGGAAAACTTCCGTTCCAGTCGCGTAGCCTGCAAACGGCGCAACCTAATACCGCGCAGGCATCCATACAGAGCCGCCAGACCTGGCGGGCCATCGCTGAAAGGTAAGTTCATGCACATCGCCCGATCATTGCGCTGCGCCTTTCTCTTATTTGCAGGTACGGCAGCAACTCTCGTTCACGCCCAGACTCCAGGAGTCGACAAGGCGTCCGTGAGTGAATGGCTCACCTCCGCCGACCGCTCCGCCATGCTCGCCTTGCAAACGGAACACCCGGTCTTTGTACCCGACAAGAACGCCGCGCTCACGATCACCGTGGACCCGGCGAAGCGCTTTCAGCCGATCGACGGCTTCGGCTTCGCCTTGACCGGCGGCAGTGCCGAGCTGCTGATGAAGATGTCGCCCGCGAGCCGCGCCGCCGTGCTGCAACAAATGTTCGGCTCCGGTGCAGGCTCCGTCCACGTCTCGTACCTGCGCGTCAGCATCGGCTCCTCCGATATGAACGAGCATGTTTTTACCTACGATGACATGCCCGCCGGCCAGACCGATCCCACCCTGGCCCATTTCGGCCTGGGTCCCGACCTCGCCGATGTCGTCCCAGTGCTCAAGCAGATTTTGGCGATCGATCCGAAGATCTCCATCCTGGCCAGTCCCTGGTCCGCGCCCTCCTGGATGAAGAGCAACAATCTGCCCAAGGCCGGCAATCTCCAGCCGCAGTTCTACCCGGTGTACGCCCAATATCTGGTCGACTATCTCCAGGCCATGGCCGCGCAGGGTATTCCCATTCGTGCACTGACCATGCAGAATGAGCCGCTGAACTCCAATAACACTCCGAGCATGATCATGACCGCCGACCAGCAGGCTACGTTTCTGGCCGATGCGCTCGGCCCCGCGTTGCACGAGGCTCATCTATCGACCGAGGTCATCTTGTACGATCACAACCTCGACCGGCCCGATTACCCGCTTGACGTGTTAGCGAACACCAAAGCCGCGCAATACGCGACCGGCTCTGGATTTCACCTGTACGAGGGCACCGTTGACGCCATGACCCAGGTGCACGACGCGCACCCCGAAAAGGCAATGTTTTTCACTGAACAGATGGTGACCCAGGAGAATAATGCCGTTCCCCTGCACATCGCGGAGTCCGTCAGCCGCGTGGTCATCGGCGCGACGCGCAATTGGAGCCGGCTCGTTCTGCTGTGGAATCTCGCGGCCGATCCGCACGACGGCCCGCACACAAGCGATGGCGGCTGCCCAGTCTGTCAAGGGGCCATTACAATCGACGGCGATACCTGGACTCCGAATCTGGCGTACGATACGGTCGCGCAGGTTTCAAAGTTTGTCCCGCCCGGCGCCGTGCGCATCGCCTCGGACGCCTCAACCCCCGACGTCTTGCCGAACGTTGCTTTCTCGACGCCCGATCATCGCACCGTTCTTCTGGTCGCTAACCCGGCAACCACAGAGCAGCGGTTCAACGTGCAACAGGACGGCAAGTCCTTTCACGCGGTGCTTCGCGCTGGGGATGTAGCGACGTTTGTCTGGCCTTCAAGGCCCGGGAAGTAACAGCAGAACGGATGGCGACCGCCGTCCGTTCTGCTGTGCATGGACGGATTTCTACAGCACAAACTGGTCTAAATGGAGAGCAGACGACGCTTAAAGTCGTTCTCGTACCCGTAAAAGAAGCGGCGACATTTGGCGCGGCTATTCCGTTAGGAAGTCGCTCCGCTTCCGGATTATTTGCCTACGCCAATACGAGAACGGCCACGGTTTTGTGAACGTTCCAGCCCTGGATGAGATTGCATCGTAAAGGGAATCAGCCTTGATCCGTGTTTGTTCGCGGTAGTCAATGCGCCTCGCTTCCACTTCCCGGGCCGTGCGTCCACCCATTCCCATACACCGCTGAATGCCAGGCCTAGGCTTTCGCCCAAGGTGTA
>CAXSBW010000021.1:5641-18277 GCA_964235795.1 uncultured Acidobacteriaceae bacterium
ACGCGCGACGGTACAACAGGGTACACGCTGCGCATCACAAGGCGTCACAAGCTCGATGACAGGGGTGATTCTTGCCGTAAGACGCAAGAAGAGCTCCATGAGGTGCGAGCGCCAATCTCGAGATACAAACTCAGGTTATAGACGTGCAGGACATCGCCCGACTGCAAGGTTTGCAGCCGATATCACCGCGAAACGTCCGCTCTCAATATCCTGATCGACATGGCTGGGATCAGATTCGAAAGAGGTTCTGTTCAAAAGGGTTCATCCGCTGCCTTTTCCGCAGACTTCAATGCGGAGAAATCTGACAGCTTCTTTTGAGCGGTTCAACGCCGCCATGGCTGTCCATCCAAAGAACGCGGCATGCGGCCGTTGCCCCTGAACAAGCGCCATCCGCGTTTCTTTTAGAGGCATGGCGGTCCTCCAGACTCCGCGGCTTTCGCCGATGGAGTGCAGGCTATTGTTCTCAATGCGTCGATGACGTGTGTGCGCAACTTGATCGAGATCGAATCGCGAGTGAAGGCTCGATCCGTGATGCGTACGGTCTACTCCAGCACTGGCGCACGAACACAATCCACCCCGATCTTTCGGGCGATTCATACGGATGTAGATGGAGCGCCGGCTGGTAAAGCGCCAGGGGCCTTGCGCCACTGCACCTCTGCTCCAACGCACCTGGTTTTACCTCCGGTGAAGTCTGATAGAAATCTCATCGTAAGGTCGAAGCCAGTTTGTCTCGCCCAATCAGAAAGTGGATGCTGTCAGCCTATCGCTCTACTGGCATCCACAATCGGGCTCGACAACCCGGCTCATCTCCGAGCTGGTTCCTGTTTCCAGCGACTGGTAGTAGCAGCTGGACGGCTCTGCACACCCTCGGCACAGCTTTCGTCCGTCGCGCTCCACCCAGCGCTCATAAGAGATGCCCTCGCCGCACTCGGCACAGCAAACACGCTCGCCCTTATAGCCGGGAAATTCTCTTGCCTCCATCGGCACTTTTACCCACTGCTCTGTAAACAATTCGGCGTCCGGCATTTCACGGTACGCCTTCATCTGCTGCTCGTTCTTGTTTGCGATATCCGGGTACAACTCCCGGGCACGCACTTTCGAGCTTTCTGTAGCCGCGATCCTCACCGCGCAACCGTTCGCCACGTCCACAAATGTGGCGGCCATCTTTCCCCAGTCGCGGATTTTCAACGCACGTTTTCCCAGCCTGCAGCCGGTCACTACGCCGATCGCATCGGTGGCGCAACGGTCTATCTCCACAAACGTGACAAGCCGTTTTCTGTCTTTTCCTCTCGGTTCCTCCACCTGCAGTCGAGCACAGCCCATCATGGCCATTCGAACGCCCAGAACTTGTCCGGCGCAGAGGTGTCCATGCGCCCGCTCCGCATCTCCCAGTAGCTGCTCCATCGTTTCCATAGCTTTATCGTAGCGCCAGGGCACCATCAACGTCCGGCATGTTTTATCCTGCGCCGGTGACAACGAATCAGCTCGCCCTTAGGGGGACTTTTCTTCTCCGGCAGCCGGTGCTTCGTTGCCGTCTCCCGCCTCCACCAGGACAGCCGATGAGCCTACCAGGTCGAAGGAGGCAGGCGGTGTGCCAGCCGCCTGAAACGTGACACGAAGCGGCTCCCTTTGCCACGCGGCTGGAGCGCAGGCCGATGCCGTCCGTGGCAGGGCGCTATCCCAAGGAGCTAATTTTTTCACCACAAGCGGCTTGCGCGCCGCCACCTGTGCCACCACCGCGTACAGTTGCTTGCCGCTGGCAGTCAGCCCGCAATATGCAGCGTAATCGCGAAACCAGCTCACCTCTGAAACCGATGGATCATAGTCGGGCAGTTTCAGCGGAACCGTATGCCCGGCCGCGCGATCCACCAGCAGCCACGGCCCCTTCTGCCAAACCCAGTGCTCCGCCTTATCGGTCGGCAAGGCATCGTTGATACGCAAAGCACGTCGCACCGCAAACGAGCGATCCGTCACATCATGGGATTCGCCCGTAGTCCATTCCTTCACGCGACTATCCACTAGTAGTGGCCGCACCCGTAATTCCGATTCGCCCGAGAGTGCGCCCGCCGGGTCGCCGGCTTTTGAATACGAAACCTTTTTGGCTCCGCCGAAGACCACTAAATGTACCCGCGGCGGCTTGGCTGGTTTGGGCTTCTTCGGGTCTTCGTCTTTCGAGCCCGAGCAGAAAGCCGTTCCTGCATGGAGAACAAACAGGACCGTCCACAACGTGAGCCATCGTTTCAGCAGATGCATGCGCCTACCCTAGCGCATAAATCTCAGATTGCAACACGACAGTTGCGAGTCCTGATTACCGAAGTGAGTCAATCGGGAAAACTTCCCGAAATGGAACCGGGACGGTACCGAAGTTTCTGTTCAACGCGTGATTGCCCCGCTGCCCGGGACGATAGATGAAAGAGTGATTCAGCAAGCAGAAGCGTGATCACTCAGCCATTCGCAAAAGCTATTCCCGAAGAAAGTTGAACCGCGCGGCAACTCGTCGACACTATCGTGAACAAAGATGCAAAGGGGGCGGCGATCAGAAAGAAACGAACTGCAGGTATGCAGATCTTCGTGCAGGGCGCGCATGGGCCTGCAGCGAGCAGGCCCATGAAGCCGTGGATTCACTATGAAACAAAGGGCAAGTGCTAGCGCTTGGCCGCTTTGCGACCCGGCTTCCGTACAGGAGCAGCAGCTTCTTCGTCCTCGCTGTCATCCTCTACGGGTTCTTCCTCGTCCGGTGCCGATTCCGAGATCGCCTGCTTGTTCACGCTCTTGGATACTGCGGTCAGCTTCTTGTCCGTCGCCTTTTCCTCGTCGAGTGTTTCGGCCAGCAGTCCGCCGATCTCGTCCTGGCCCATGGCTTTCGCCAAGGCGACCACTGTGCCATAGGCTGCAATCTCGTAATGCTCGGAACGCTGGACCGACGCAATCAACGCTGCATCCCGCAACGCGCCGCCTTCGGCCTTTTCAATGGCCTCCTGCGCTTCCTCGAGAACACCCTTCATGCCTTCGCATGTTTTGCCGCTCGCGCGCTTGCCCAGGATTTCAAACACACGGTCCAGCCGTTCCAGCTGTCCCTTGGTTTCCTCCAAATGGGTCTGCAACGCTTCCTTCAATGCTTCCGACTGCACGTTCTTCGCGAGCTTCGGATAAAGCCGAATCGCCTGCTTTTCAGCCGAGTAGATATCCTTGAGTTCATCGATAAAAAACTGTTCCGCAGTTTCAATAGCCATTTTTCCTCCTGGGATGTATTCCGCTTGTTGGGATGCGATCTCGGCTCCGCAGGGACACAACTCGGAATCGCAACAGCGTCATCAGGCGATCTCGCGCTTCGAGAATGGGCAGCGTGCCAATTTCCGGTCCTGCCGTTCTTGTGTGTGCGCCGCAAATGCGAAGCAGCCTTCGAGCGCCGGGCACACCATGGTAATGAGACCTGTGCGATTCAAGCATTCATGGAAGAGCTTTTCGCTTATGCTCGCTTTCAAGGTTGCTTACGCGAAACATCTCTTTCTGGACCGTCTTCACTGTGCTACCTAGTGTTCGTTGCAAGTCCCAGGTGCCGCGGCACATGCAGCTTTCGATTGCAGTGCGAGGAATGCGAGGCAAAAGGCAAGTTCGAAAGCGCAAGCGGTATTGAGGCAACTCCGGCCGGGGCCGGTTTCGTGCAATCAATCGAGTGGGGAGAGTAGACGAGCTTCCGGTAAGCACTCCGAACCCGGCTTCATCGCACGCTCCAGGTGGCGGCAGCGCCAGAGCGCTTCTGCCCGAAGCTGCCGACAAGGCAGAGTCACCAGAGGTCTCTGTTCATCAGCTGGCTCACGCGTGTGAGCGTTGTTTTCCTTATCTGCTGTTCGTTGCTTGACTTGAAACAGGGAGCGTTTTCTTCATGGATACAACGCTGGAACAGAATCTTCTGGCGGGGCGACGTCAGCTGACTTCGTTGTCCTTTCCGTCGCTTTCGCGAAGCGGCGCCGGTGTTCTTGCCCGACTTCTTGACCTGGCCGCGGTCGCTGCCGGGGTCTTGACCGGTTACGCCACGTACCGCGTCTACCACCATGGTGGCAGCTGGCCCGACCATCCTGACCTGGTCCTTGCCCTGACCGGCGTGTACTGGCTGGTCTACGTCCTTCTCGGGGACTCCCATGGTTTATACAGCGCCCGGCCCTCGCTGCTGCATGTGCGCGATACCGAGATCGTTCTTCGCACCTCAACCTTCTGCCTTTTGCTTTTCTATGCGGAAGGCTACCTGCTTCACCTGTCACTGCCCCGGCTCGCCGTATGCATTGGCTGGCTGGTCACAGTCCTGTCCGCGCTGGCCGCGAAGCATCTCAACCGCCGGGTGCTGTCGACCGTATGGCGCTGGCGCAAAGCCGAGCGCCACGTGCTCATCGTCGGCACCGGCCGCGATGCCCGCCGGCTTTTTTCCTATCTCCGCAATTCGCCTCACCTCCGCATCGGCTCCGTCTGCTTCGTCAACGAGACCGATCCGTCCGAGGCCAGCGTCATCTACAGTCACGACTACAAGCATCGCTGGCACGCACCGGTTCAGCATCGTCTGCTCGACATGGACCTCCTTCAGTCCACCGGCGCTTCCGAGGTTTTTGTGGCCGATCCCACTCTGCCGCTGGAAAGACTACAGACCATCTCCGCGCTCACGATCGAGGGTGGCGCGCAGCTTTCCGTCATCGGCGGCTCGCATTTCCAGCACGGCAACCACCAGGGTGTTTTGCGCAATCTCGACGGCGTTCCCGTCATCACCTACGCCGGTACACCGGCGCAACGGCGGGTGTACCACACCATCAAGCGCGGCGTCGATGTTGCGCTGGCCCTGCTGCTGATGGTTTTGTCCGGTCCTGCGTGGCTCGTCGCGTCGCTGCTGGTTCGCTGCACCTCGCCGGGTCCGATTTTTTTCACACAGGAGCGCGTCGGGCTGAACGGCAAACTCTTCAAAATGTATAAATTCCGCAGCATGTACACGCATGCGCCCAAGTACGGCCGCTCCCCTGAGGACGCGCGCGACAAACGGATTACCCCCGTGGGTCGTTTTCTGCGCAAGACCAGCCTCGACGAGCTGCCGCAGCTGCTCAATGTGCTGCGCGGCGAAATGGCTGTCGTCGGCCCTCGCCCTGAAATGCCGTACGTCGTTGCCCAGTACACGCCAACCGAGCAGCGCCGGCTCAGCGTCCCACAGGGCCTGACAGGCTTGTGGCAGCTCAGTGCCGACCGCAAGTTCTCGATTCATGAAAGCGTCGAGTACGATCTCTACTATGTCGAGCACCGAGGCCTTTACCTCGACGCCGCCATCCTGCTCCACACTTTTCTCTTCGCGATGAAAGGCGTTTAGCGGAAGCCGGCTCCTGAGCGCATTACCGGAAACCCCTCGTTCCTGGACCACATCAAGGCAGCACTCGTTCAGCGTTCCTGCCGAAGTGAGCTCGCGGCGAGAACGCTGGCAGCCCAGGCGCGACTCACCCACGCGGCCTGGTACAAAGGAGACGCTTCAGCGTGAGCGTAGCTGCCAGAAAGGGCCTCATGGAATGAAGTGCGGCTTTTCTGCACGGAAAGGCCGCGCCAGGCATCGCTGCTACCCCTGCGCGTGTACCGGAACGGCTCTCGTTGCAGTCTGCTTTGTCGCAGCCGTGGAGTCGTTCACCGTGCCCGCCAGTCCACGGTTCGCATGGCGTGCAGGCTGTAATACAAGCCCAGCAGCTTGCCTCGCAATCCCGGCATCGGCAGAAACACATGCCGCCAGCGCCGCTTCGCATGTCCGATGCGCCGCCGGTCCCTCGGCGCAAGCCGTGGTGCCAAGCGGTCCAGCACCAGCAATGTGCTGGCCAGCATCGCGCTCTTGTCACTCGAAACATTGCTCTCGTGTCGCCGGTATTCCATCACGCAATGCGTGTGCCGCACGACTGGACCCCTGATCGCCAGCTTCAGCCACAGGTCGTAATCCTCGGCCATCGCCAGTGACTCGTCGAATCCACCTACCTCGCGAAAAGCCGCCGCCCGGATCAGGCACGCGCCAGGGCCGCCCAGGGGATTGCTTTCGATCAGCATCTGGAAATAGTCCCGCCGCGCGCGGCAGATATGGTCCGTCCGAAAGACCCGCCCGTCGGCTTCGATATCGCGTCGCGCCCCGAAACATAGTGCCGCCCCCGGCGCGTTTTGTATCGCTTCGATATGAGCGGCGATCGAGCCCGCCGGCAGAATGTCGTCCGCATCGAAAAACAACAGGTATTCGCCTGTGCTCCGCGCCGCCCCGGTGTTCCGCGCCGCCGACACGCCCCGGTTTTTCGTCCGGATCAGCACGATCGGCTCGGCCGTGACATCGTTCAGAACCTCGGCCGCCGGTACCGGCGACCCATCATCCACCACGATCAGTTCGCAGTTCGCGTAGCCCTGCGCGCGCACACTCGCGATCGTCGCCGGCAAATAGTTTTCCTGCTTGTAAAAGGGAATGATGACCGAGACCCGCGGCCATCCCCCTTCATCCGCCGGCACTTTTGACGCCGCAGTCGCTCCAGTCTCGTTCATGCCGGCAACCCTGCGCCGCGCATTGCCGGCGCGAACCTCTTCGCGTCGCCGCCAAGCAGAGGTGCCCCTTCGGTGGCCTCGTCCACTTGCTCCGGGATACGCCCTAGAATCCGCGCGTAAATGCGCTCCAGCCTTTCCCGATGCAGCCGCAGGCCATAGCCGGGCGGCGCCCAAAAACGCTCATAGGCTGCCGCTCCCATCCTCCGCGCGGTTTCAGGGTTTTTCAGCAGCGCGATCTTTGCGCGCAGATCCGCCTCGTCTCCACTCCTGAAGTACAGCCCCGTCACCCCGTCCACCACCGACTCCCGCGCCGCGCTTGTGTCCGGCACGATGCTGGGCACGCCGTTGCCCGCCGCCTCCAGGACCACCAGCCCCAACGTCTCGTACCAAAGGGAAGGGAACACCAGCGCCCGCGCGTTTCTGAGCGCGGCCACCCCGTCCGCGTGGCTCATCCAGCCCGGCAGCATCGCCTCCGGGTTCTCCTCCGCGATCGCCGCCCGCTCCGGCCCTTCGCCGATCAAGCGGACCGGCACCCCCTCGGCCAGCGCCGCGCGTGCCAGCATCACCGGCCCTTTTTCCCGCACCAGCCGACCCAGAAACACAAACTCGCTGTTCTGCGCCACGTCGGCCGCCGGCGCTTCGGGCATTTCGATCGCGTTCGGCAAACTGTACATTCGCGCGTCCCCGGGCAGGTACGGCCGCAGCAGGTCGTGCGCCAGCTGCGAGTAATAGATAAAGTGGCGCGCGCCGTCCGGCGTCAGCCCCACCGCGCTCTGCACCGCCTTGCGCCCCACCCGGTACAGCTTGTGCCCATAGCTCGCCTTGTCGCAGTTGGTCCGGATGCACGCCCAGCTCATCGGCCGCAAGGTGCATTTCTGCTGCGTGTGCTGCAAAAACAGGGTTCCGGTCGGGCAGGCCAGCAGAAAATCGTGCATCGTGAACACCACCTCGAACCCGCGCTCGATCGCCACCCGGATGGGGCTCGGCGACAGCGCCTTGGTCCAGCTGTGCACATGAACCACCGTATCGCGCGCGTCGAGCCCGTCCAGCAAACGCCGCATCGCTGCCGCGGCGTCCGGCCGCCACCACCCATGCGCGGCAGCCCGCAGCCGGTGCGGGTCTGTCAAAATATCGTGCTCGGCAAATCGATGAATCTCCAGGTTCGGGACCTCCACCAACTCCGGCGCCACCGGGCCCGACCCGCAGAACAGGTGCACCGTATGCCCGGCCTGGGCCAGCACCCGCGCTTCTTCGAGCGCAATCTTGGCCGCGCCGCCGTTGACCGTCGCGCCGTCATTCAAAATCACGATCGTCATTCCCGTATCTTTCTCGTTCACGCCGTCACCGTCTGCGGTTCCACCAGCCACAGCACGGTTCCCAGGTTCATCAGCCCCAGTGCCGCATCCGTTCCCAGGCTCGACCACGCTGCCCCGTGCCACCCGTACCGGGGGATCAGCCACAGGTTCACCGCGAAGTTCATCAACGCCGCCGCCAGCTGCGTTGCCGTCCGGTAGCGCTGCAGGCCGCTGGTGGTCAGCACACTGCCTGCAATGTAGTGCACGCTGCGAAACACCGGGATCAAGCACAGCCAGCGCAGCGCCGAGGCCGCCTCCGCGAATCCCTTGCCCACAATCGGCGTCAGCAGCGGCGAGCCCAGAAACAACACCGCTGCGATCGCCGCGCTCAGCAGCAGGGCCTTCTTCAGCAGCGCCAAACTCAGCTGCCACGACTCCCGGATATGCCGCGCCCCCAATTGAAACAGCCGGGGCTCGGCCGCCAGCTGAACTGACGCGATCGGCATCGTCGCCATCTCGATGATCCGGTACGCCAGCGCATAAATCCCGTTCTGCGCGCTCATGCCGTAGTGGCTCAGCATCGCCTTGTCCAGGTCGTCGTAAGCGCTCGTCGTCGACGAAGCAAAGGAGTAGCCGACGCCTTCCAGGCTCCGCTCGCGCAACCGCCGCCACGAGAAATTCGGCGCTCCAAACTCCCTCGTGACCGCCGCGAACGCCAAAAGCGTGGCCGCACCCGACACCATCATCGAGGCCAGCGCCCACTGCCAGGCCGTCGCCCGGTGCAGCAGCAGAAGCATCGCCCCGGCAGTGATCGTTCGCGCCAGCGAGGTCAGCAGGTTCAGCACCGCCGTGACCCGCATCCGCTCAAACGCCTGAAACACCTGCGTGGCACTGATGGTCAACTGCTCAAAAACACACGCGCCGATGGAGGTAAACACCACGATCGCCGCTGAGCCCGGCGCGATTAGATGCGGTGCCAGCACGGAAAGCAGCGCCGTCAACCCCAGGCCGATCGGCACCGTCACCAGCAGCACGTTGCCCCAGTACACTGCGAATTCACCCCGGTCGATCGAGACATATCGCAGCAGCGTCATGCCCGTACCCAGTCGGCTGTACTGCGCCGCGATATTGACCAGCGCGAATGCCCCCACCACCAGCCCGTACTGCACCACCCCGAGCAGCCGCGCGATCATCACGAAGTAAATCGCGCGCAGCAGGTACCCGGACCCCTGGCCCAGGAACATCCAGCCCACATTGCGCCGCAAACTGCCCTCGGAGCCTGTTTTCATGCGAGCAGCCGCGCCACGGCCGCGTCATACTGGGCGCGCACATGGCTCCATAAAAAGTGTTCTCGAAACGACGCAAGCGCTTCCTCGCGCAGCTTCATCCGCAGCGCCGGATTTTCGAGCAGCGGCTGCAAACCATCGGCGAGTGCCACCGGATCATTCGGCTCCACCAGCCGTCCACCGCCATACTGGAGCTCTTCCGGAATCCCGCCGGTTCGCGACGCCACGACCGGCAGCCCGCTTGCCATGCCTTCCAGCGGCGCCAGTGGAAACGGGTCGTTCCAGATCGACGGGCAACAGTAAATGTCAGCCTCGCGCAACAGCTTCGCCAGGGCCTCGCCGGACCGGTAGCCCAGCAGCTCCGAGTTCGCCGGCTTCGTCGCTTCCATCCTGCGGATGTAAGCGGTCTTCTTTTGCCGTGCGAATCCGGACGAGCCCACGATCGAACATCGCGCCCGCACCCCGCGGCTTTCCAAAATCCTCATGGCGTCCAACAAGATGTGGGCGCCCTTGTAGGGAACCAGCCGCCCTGTGAAGATCACCTCCGGGACCTTGTCCGCCGCGGCTTCCCCGGGGTCCGCAGCGCGAAATTTGGTTCCGTCCGCCCCGTTCAGGATCACAAGGGTCGGCGCGCCATGCCCCGGCCATGCCGCCTCAAACTCGCCGTGCAGCCACTGGCTGCAAAACACGATCGGGGTCTCCCGCAGCGCCGGCCTCCATGCCCGCTTGCCCGTCAGCATGTGCGAGTTGTGCATGTGCAGCACCAGCGTGAAGCCTTTTTCGCGGGCCACCGTCGCCAGCACCGCCGCGCACTCCGGACGGTTATGCACCCACAGCAGGTCGCCCGGCTCGAGCAGCTCGAACAAGGGACGGAAGATCGCCAGGTAGGCCGCCTTTTGCAGCGCCCACGGCAGCCGGTACAGGATCGGGTGCGGCGCATCGGTCCGCTGCCAGCCCGGCAGCACATGGAGCCGCTCGGCCGCAAAGTTCCAGGTGCCGTCATACGACGGGCACACAATCACCTCCGGCCCTTCGCGCAGGACGTTCGCCGTCCATCGCGAAATCGCCCCGCCCTTGCGCTCGGAAAACTGTTCCGCTTCATCCAGCAGGTGATAAATGCGGCTCATGCCCGAGCACTCCTTGCGGTTCTATTCCGGTGCCGATCACGCGTGCGCGAGCCGGCAGGTTTCTCGCGGCCTGCGCCAATCCGCAACAGGCCACAATGTAAAAGATCGACAGCAGTTCGTTCGGCCACACCACCGTCGCCTCGTCCAGGTTATAAAGGCAGGTCAGGATCAACAGCCCCACATACCAGTCCACTTCACGCGTTCGCCCGCTCCCAAGGCACCGCGCCGCATTGCGAATCGCCTGGATCAATGTCATGAAGAACAGCGCGACCCCCACAATCCCCAACTGCAGCGCGATCTCCAGGATCCCGTTATGCGCGTATCCAAACACCCAGTGCAGCGTCAGGATCGCATTCGCCGACTCGCCCTGCAGGCCCTGCCAGAATGCGTAAAACCCATAGCCCAGCAACAACCGCTTCCCGACCGATTGCAGCAGCACCAGCCAGACGCCGGTCCGGCCCGTAAACGTCATGTCGCGCCCAAACAGTGCCAGCACCGCTGGCAGCACCACCGGTCCCAGCGTCCCCGCAGCCAGAAGCATCGCCGCCGTCAACGCCGAAACAAAGCGCCCGGTGCGCTTTTCCATCCGCCGTTGCAGCGCAAGAAACGCGAGCGTGCCGCCGTACACGATCAACACCAGCAGCGCCGTAACCGCGTGGGCCTTCACAATCAGCAGCAGCAGCAGCGCAATGTAGCCCACCCGCAGCGGCGTAAACCGCGGTTCCGTGAACGACACCACCGCGCTCAGCAGAAACACCAGGCACTTCGCGCAGCTCGTCCGGTCGATAAAAATCCCGTTCCACGAGCCCTGGTCGCGCAGCAGGTGCACCACCCCGTACCGGGGAAACACAAACACCATCACGAGATTCGTCGCCGCGATCAGGCAGCCGGTCATCACCGCCAGCCCGCGAATCTGCTCCGAACGGAACCGTGCCACCAGAAAAAACCCAAACAGTGTATTGAGCAGGTAGAAGAATCCGAACTCCGCCGAGCGGACGGGGTTCTGCGACCAGGCGGCCGAGGCGATCGCCAACAGCGCCAGTGCGCTCACCAGTTTGTTTCCCATCGCGAAACGCGCAAGCGTCCGGCCGTTTCTCAATAAAAAGCCCACAACGATCGCATACGCGATGCCGGGAATCACCACATAGCCCAGCACCCCGCCGTTATGCGAAGCATTCAACCCGGACAGCGATGAGGTCGCTGTTGAATCGGTCCCCGAGCCTTGAAAGGAGAAATAGCCGTGGGTCGAGAAGAAAAGAAACGTCAGCACGACCAGCCACGCCCTGAAGGAACGCCACACGGGCCTCTCCGGGGCGGCCGCGCGTTGCGCCGAGAGAGGGTCCGGCAGAGGAATGTCTCGGCCGGCAACCTCCCGGACGGCAGTGCTGTGGATCAAAGAGTATGGGTTCAAAGCGGCGGTCCTGTCTGTTCAGACCCGGTTCGGCCGGCAGGGTGCACCGCGTCGGCCCCGGTTCCGGCCCCGGCAAGACCCACCGGCACTCTTCCGGGAACTGCCGCCGTCGTGCCCCGGCGCCACTGCTGCAGCCACTGCCGCCCCACCTGCCAGACAAACTCGCTGTTTCCGATCAGGTACCGCTTCCACAGCCGCCCCGGTTCCATCCCCAGCCGCCACAACCACTCCAGGCCCGCATTCTGCCAGAACACCGGCGCGCGCTTGACGAATCCCGCCACCATCTCAAAGCTGCCGCCCACGCCCATCATCAGCCCGACCGGCAGGTGCATGTGCTCCGCAATCCAGAACTCCTGCTTGGGTGCCCCCATCGCCACAAACACCACATCGGGTCGCGCCGCGGCGATCTTCTCGGCCGCCGCCTTCTTTTGTTCCCGATTGCCGTCAAAGCCGAACGGCGGGCAGTCCGTCCCGGCAATCCGCAGGGCAGGGAAGCGCCGTACCAGCTCACGGGCCGCCCCTTCCGCCGCGCCCGGCCGTCCGCCCATGAGGTACACACTCCGCCCCTCGGCCGCCGCCAGTTCGCACAACTGCACCATCAGATTGGTCCCGTTCACCCGCTCCGGCAAGGGCGCATCGAGCAGCCTCGACGCCCACACAATCGGCACCCCGTCGGCCACGCTCAGGTCAGCCTCCGCAAGCACCCGCCGAAATCGCGCATCGGTTCGTGCCGCCTGCAAGAACTGCACATTGATCGTGACAATCAACCTGGCCCGCGTCCGCGCACCTGCCGCGGGGCTCATCCATGCGGAAGCCAGCCGCAGCGTCTCGGCCACCGTCACCCGGTCCACCAGCACGCCGTCGATCACCATGCGCGACGGCTCCATCGCCCCTGGGTTCAAGGTGATCGCGGTGCCGTTTTCAGTCATGGTCACTCCTACGCTGTTGCGCATGGAACCCTGCTTTTCCGAAGCATCTTTCCC
>CAXSBW010000021.1:18377-22255 GCA_964235795.1 uncultured Acidobacteriaceae bacterium
CACGCAGCCCGTAAGCCCGGGCGTAGCTGCCATCCGATGAAGTGTCCGAGCCTTGATTCCCGGTCCATTGCATCTGCACTTCGTAGGTGTGCTGCCTGGCCATGCCCTCACTCCATCCGCCGGGCTTCAGCCCGAGTCATGTGTCTTTGTTCAACCGTTCTCGTTCCGGCAACGCAGGAGGACTCGCCTGCGCCACCCGGTTTGCAGGTCCTAATGCGTGTAAATCAGCGCCGAGGTCGCCGAAGCCGCGATCCCCGGCACCCCCAGAGCCACCGCGTTGCGCAGGTACGAGAACGGCACATACAGAATGTCGTCCGCCATCAGCGCCACGTCCGGCTTTTTCCCTTTCTGCATGTCGCTCAGCTTCAGCCTGGTCGTCGTGTAGCCGCCGTCCGGCGTCCGCCGTATCAGCCTGGTATCGTTCGGAACCGCCGAGGTCGCCGTGCCTCCGGCCAGCGATACCACCTGCAGCACCGTCAAGCGCGAATCGTTGCTTGTAGTCGCGAATCCACCCGCGCGAATCACATCGCCCAGCACATAGATCACCGGGGCCCGCGGCACCACGACCCGGTCCCCCGGATACACCGGCACCGAATTTGCAAGCGCCGCGTCCGCCTGGTTGGCCATGAAGACCTGGATCTTCTCCCCGGTCCCGTGCCGCTCCACCGTGACGTGCCGGTCCGCTGCATCCGTCAGCCCGCCGGCCAGTGCCAGCACGTCCACCACCGTCCTCGGCGTGTTGATCGGGTAAGCCCCCGCGCGCACCACCTGCCCATACACAGTCACATTCTGCGTCGAGTAGCCCGTCACCGTCACCAGTACCCGCGGGTGATACATAATCTGTGAGCCCATCAGCGCCGCTTCCACCGAGCGCGCCGCACCTTCCGGTGTCAACCCGTTCACCTGGATCGTGCCGCCCATCAGCAGCGGCATCCGCCCATCATCGCCCACCCGTGCCGTTTCATCCATATTCGGCGTATCGAACACCTGCACGTGGAGCTCATCGCCGGGCCCGATCAGCAGCGTGTTCCGCGCCGTGATGCCGGGCGAAGGGGCAGCCTGTGCCAGGGCGCTTTGACCGGCCGACGCCCCCAAAGCTAACGCCACGGCCGTCCATACTCCCGCCGTCCATATTCGGTTGACTCTTGTGCCCATCGCCGCTCCCAGGCGCTTTCCCGGGCACTGGGCCGTGCGCAAAGGGTCCCCACACTGCTTTTCCCACCGGGGAAGCCACCGCAGCCGTAGTCGGCACCTGTACCCGTTCAGAGGAAATGCCCTAAACAGCTTCATAGGCCTCCACCCTTTCCGCCCCGGCCCGATAGCCGTAGAACCGCCGGTAAGCGAGGGAGTCGCCCTCAATGCCGAGCAGTACCAGGCCCACCGGCCGGCTGCTGTACCCGGCCAGGAGCCCGTGCGCCCGGCGCAGCGCCGTCCGGGTTACCTGCTGCAGTTTCACTACCTGCACCGTGATATCCGCCAGGCCGGCCAGCACCCCGGCATCCGCCGTCCCCCCCAGCACCGCCGGTCCATCGATCACCACCGCATCGAATCGCTTTCGCAACTCCGTCATCTCGCCTCGCATGGCGTCCGAATCCAGCAGCGCCGTCGGCGCCGCGGGCATCGGCCCGGCGGGCAAAATCCACAGGTTCGCAATCCGGGGATGCGCTTCGAGCGCGTCTTCCAGCTTCGCTGCGCCGCTCAGCAGCAGGCTCAACCCACCCTTGCCGGAGAGTCCCAGGCTCCGCGCCAGCGCCGGATGTCGCAGGTCGGCCTCAACCAGCACCGCCCGCCGGCCCGTCTCGGCAAAGCTCGCGGCCAACTCCAGCCCAAACGCCCGCGAGCCTTCCCCCGGGGTTGCGCTCGTCACCAGCACCGCCTTGTGCCGGGCCTCGCCCACCGCCAGCCGCGACCGCACCCCATGCACCCCGTCCCGGTATCCCGCGCCCGAGGCAGGCAGCAGTCCCAGCACCGGCATCCCCAGCCCTTCCGCCGCATTCGCGCTGTGCAGCCGGTCGTCAAACACATCCAGCCCCAGCACCGCCAGCGCGCCCAACACGAGCCCGCCAATCAGCGCGCCGCCCAGGATCAGCGGCACGTTCGGCTGCGCCGGCTGCGAAGGCGCCATCGCCGGGTCCACCAGCGTGACCGTGTTCGATCGCAGTGCCTGCAACACCCCGGCCTCCTTGAGCCGTCGCAGCAGGTCCTCATACAGGGTGCGACTCTCATCCGCCTCCTGCCGCGTGATCATGTACGCAATCGCCTTGTTGTTGACCGTGTCCGCTTTGCCCTTGAGCGACCCATACGTCTGCGCCGCGTCGCCATAGGTCTGGTTCGCAACCACGAAATCGTTTTTGGCGCGCTCGCGGATCCGGCCGGTTTCCGCCGCGATTGAACCCTCCAGCCCCGCGATGCTCGACTCCAGCTCCTGCCGGTGCGGGTACGCCGGGCCAAACTTCACCTTCACCTGGTCCAGCTCCGCCTGCTGCACGCTTTCCTGCGCCCGCAGCGTTTGTATCGTCGCCAGCGCATTCGTAATCGAGCTCTGCGAGCCACCCGACATACTGTTGCCGGCCAGGCTCGACAGCATCTCCGCATCGCCTGTCTGCGCGGCCTGGTAGATCGCCTGCTTCAGGATCCGGTTCTGCGCGGCCTCGTTCATCGTCGTCGCCGCGCGCTGAAACTGGTCCAGCACCACCGAGTACGCCTGCTCACGACCCTGCGGGTCCGTCAGCCCGATCGAGTAAATGCCGGTTTCCCGCTGCATCTGCGCAAGCTGCGCCTGCATCTGCTCGCTTCGCGTTCGCAGGTCGGCCAGCTGCTTGCTCAGCGTCCGGCTGGCTTCCTCGGTCGCGTTGAAGCGTGTCTCGTAGCCGTAGTCCACCAGCCCTTTCACCAGCTCGTTGACCACCTCGGCCGCCAGCTTCGGGTCCGAGTTCGCATAACTGATGTTCAGCAATCGCGTGCCCGGCTGCGGCTTGACCGCGAGTCGCTTATGAAAAATCTTCAGCAGCGCCGCTTCGTGCGCCGCTTTCTCCGCGTCCGGGTCCGCCGCGCCCTTCCGCTTCCCGAACAGGGCACCCAGCGGTGCGGCTACATGGGGCAGCCGCGAGTGAAAATCGCGCGAATCCTGCAGCTTCAAGGCATAGATCGTCCGCAAACCCAGCTGGTTCGATTGCAGAATGCCGGCCTGCGTTTGCAGGGTGATGTCGGCCAGCAGCGCGTCGCCCGCGCCCGGCTGGTTGCCCATCAGGCTGTCCGGGCTCAACCCGTCCGCGCCTTCGCGCTCCACCTGCACGGTCCCGGTCGCCAGGTAGCGCGGCGTGCTCACGAGGCAATAAAGCACCGCCAGCAGAACAATCGTTCCCGGAATGGCGTAAAGCAACCGCCGGTGCCGCCCGAATATTTCAAGGAAGTCGCGTAAAGAGAGTTCCTGTTCTTGCCAGCTGGATGCAGCCACAAATCCTCATACGCAGGTTGAATCGAACCCATGTTCTTGCCAGTGATTTCCCATCCCGATCCCGCCGGCTTGCGGGTTGAACCGGGTTCAGTCGGTTGCTGTCGGTCCCCGGCGGACTTTCGCACGAGCGCCCGGTTTCCGGCCGCTTCAGCGACAAGACGGTCCATGGCCTTCTTGTAAAAAATTGGCCAGGGACAGAAGCAGGCTTGTGCAATCGCTTGTTTCCCGGCATCCGAGCCGGATTCGAGCCTGACTATAGCGCAGCCGCGGCGCCCGGGCGACAGGAAAACCTGCCTCCCATGTAACGGAGGTACCGTATCCTTCGCACGCGCATTTGTGTTAAGTCGCTCGACGACACCGTCTCGGTCCGGACCCGAAACACCATCGCCCGCATCTCGCATCCAGCCGCTCACTCAGCAGC
>CAXSBW010000021.1:22355-23474 GCA_964235795.1 uncultured Acidobacteriaceae bacterium
GCTCACTCAGCAGCAAAGCGCCCGACACAGTGCTGCGATCGATGCTTCCAGCTGCTCCAGCCCTCGCCCAAACGCAGCATCCGTACTCAGAAAGCTCTGCCCCGTCAGCACCGGTCGCAGCTGCCGGACCGCTTCGCGCACAAACCACGGATCCAGCCGAGCCGCGGCCCGCATCGCTCTCCCCTGCCACCGACTCGGGTTCGCGGGCTGCGTTTGCGCCGGGTGCGGCCGGTAGCCCGGGCCTTCGTAGCGCTCCCGGAAGTCCCGCAGGTAGTGGTCCGTGTTCTCGAGATTCCGCACCATCGACGGCGGCGGCAGCCCATTTTTTCGACCGTCCCGCATCAGGTTCCGGTGGTACATCGTTTCCCGCGCCGATGACGGGGCAATCCGCACCGGCCTGTAATCCAACCCGAGCGAAAGCGTCCAGTCCCGCCACTTGAACGGCAGCGCATCCGGGGCAAACACCACCGGGATCCACGGTACACGGATTGTGTCCGCCACAATCGCGCCGTGCATCGCCTCGGTCACGACCAGCTTCGCGCGCGAAAACAGGGCAAACACGGTCTCCACCGGCCAGCGCGGATCCACATAGGTCAGTCCCAGCTCCTCGGCCACCCGCGCCCAGGCCCCCCGGCTGGCCGAGTGATGGTGGGGCACCAGCAGCGTCAGGTCCGGTTCCGGCACCCGCCGGATCAGCCCCGGCAACTTCGCCAGCAAGGCTGCCCCGTCCGTGGCCGCCACTTCCGGCTTGCCGATCAGCGCCGCCGTCAACGGCCCCCGCACCGCCAGGATGTTCCACTCCCGCCAGTTGCGCGGCAGCGGACCGTAGCCGGCCCCCGACCCAATCACAAACACCCGCTTGCCTTCCGTATCCCCAGGCGAAGCCCGGTGCGCGTTGAAGATGCTGCCCACACCGATCAGCACCGCGTCCGTCTGCTCCCACACGCAGGCGGGCAGCAGCTCGCGCCACAACATCTCGTTCAGGTCGTCCCCGAAGTTCCCTGCGGGGTCCCGGTAGTAAAGCAGCTCCATCTCTGGAATCCTGATCTTTCTTGGGGGGATTGGAAGAACATGAAGCCGGCCCTGCCTGTCGCGTTCGCTCCAAGTCGCGTTCGCTCC
>CAXSBW010000021.1:23574-32851 GCA_964235795.1 uncultured Acidobacteriaceae bacterium
GAAGAACATGAAGCCGGCCCTGCCTGTCGCGTTCGCTCCAAGTCGCGTTCGCTCCGAGTCTCGTTCTTTTAACACGACGGCCTTCTTTTTCAGCAACACTCTGCGAAGGATTTACCCGAAAGGGTTACATTGGAGTTGACTTTAGACCGGCGTGCAACGGAAAAGCCTGTCGCCTGATTGTTTGGAAGAGCTCGACGCCATTCAAGCTCCCTCCCGTCGCGACTGGTGCTAACCTGCCGATGAAGCAGGGGTCTATTCGCTTTTGCCGTCAGGCCAGGCGATGAAGGGAGGCAGGTGCCGGAGAAGGATGCAGGTCCTACTGCTCGCGCAAGGCAAGCCGCCGTTGCACCCGCGCCCGCCTACGACAACCCCCCGCACCCCGCCGTTGAGGGCGGCCCCAGGACCCCTGCCGGCGAGCAAGCCCCGAACCGCGTCGCGGGGAACAACGAGAGCGATCCCACCGATCCGGCCGATCCGGTCCCGCCCGCCGCAGCGGCCCGAGGCCCGGCCGCCCGGCTCGAGGAAGCAGGCCCAGCCACCTTCCGCGCCCGCCTCAAGCGCCGCACCGGCCTCGACCGCGCCATCGCCTTTTCCATGCTCGGCCGAGGCTGGTCCGCCGTCGCCGGCATCGTGTCCGTGCTGCTCATCGGCCGCTTCCTGTCCCCGCCGCAGCAGGGCTACTACTACACCTTTTCGAGCCTCGCCGCCCTCCAGATCATCTTTGAGCTCGGCTTTTCCTTTGTCATCCTCCAGCTTGCGGCTCACGAGCGGGTTCACCTCGCACCCCGGCCCGATGGCTCCTTCCCGCCGGGCTCCCCGGCCTTTGCGCGCCTAGCCTCCGTTCTCCAGCAGGCGGTGCGCTGGTACTCGGTTGCCGCCCTCTTCATGCTCCTGGCCTTGTCCGCGGGCGGCTGGGCCTTTTTCTCCCGGCAACCGTCCGCGGTCGCCTGGCAGCTTCCCTGGTTTCTGGTCGTCCTCGCCTCCTCCTGTACCTTTCAGATCGACCCGGTCGTCTCTTTCCTTGAGGGCTGCGGCAAAATCGTCGAGGTCGGCCGGCTCCGCCTTTCGCAGGCCATGCTCGGCAATACCCTGGCCTGGTGCGCGCTTCTGCTTCACCACGGCCTCCTCGCCCCCTTCGCCCTCATCGCCGGCCAGGCAGTCGCCGGGGGCCTCTTTCTCCACGCACACCGCCGCCTGCTCAGGCCCCTGCTGCGCGCCACCGTCGGCGACCACGGCGTGCACTGGGCGACCGAAATCTGGCCCTTTCAGTGGCGCATCGCCATCTCCTGGGCCAGCTCCTACTGCATCCTCCAGCTGCTCAACCCGATCCTGTTTCTGTTTCGCGGCCCCGCCGAGGCCGGCCGCCTCGGCATGTCGGCTTCCATCTGCAACTCGCTCGGGGCCGTCGCGCTCGCCTGGATCACCACCAAGGCCGCCCCCTTCGGCTCGCTCATCGCCGGGCGCCGCTTCGCGGAGCTCGACACGCTTTTCTTTCGCGCCCTGCGTCAGTCCACCGCGCTGCTGGCCGCGACCGGCGCGCTTTTTCTGCTGTTTCTGGCCGCGCTCATTCACCTGTTTCCGCGCATCGGCGCGCGCGTCGTGCCGCTCCCGCTCTTTGCCCTTCTTCTGCTCACGCTTGTCTGCACTCACCTCACCGTGGCCCAGGCCTACTATCTTCGCGCTCATAAAAAGGAGCCGTTTCTTGCCTTTTGGGTCGCCATCGCCGTTCTTGCCGCCGTCAGCATGACCCTTCTGGCCCGCCGATGGGGCACCGCCGGCATCACCCTCGGCTACTTCGCCTGTGCCGGCCTGCTCCGCTGCGGAGCCGCCACCTGGGTCTTTTTCCGCAAGCGTGCGGAGTGGCATGCCCCGCCCCCTCCACCTGCTGTAACTTCCGCGCAAACCGTCCAATAACATGCGCTTTCTCCCACAAAGGTGGCAACTCCTGCAAAACTGCGCCTTTTGTCCCATTTTGTAACTCAAGCCTATTTTGGGAATAACCCGCCGCGAAGATGAATATTTACCCAAACGAGCTATGGCACTCTCGCGGAGCCTCCCATACTCTGCGGACATGCTTGCTCAGTTGCGCTCCTGCCTTTATCGGGTCATCGCCGTCCTTGCCGTCGCCACACAGATCGGCTGCGTCCACCCGGGCGCCGTAGCTCCATCACCCGCGGGAGCCAACGCGTCCATCCCCGCGCCCCCATCCACGCAGGGTCCCGCGTCCACGCCCGCCCCTACACCCACCGGTAGCCCCGCGTCCAACGTGACCCAGGGCTCCTCGCTGCCTGTCCCGGCCGCCAACAGCTGCCAGTCGCGCTATGACCAGTTCTATGCCGCCGAGCCCGGGGTCTATGCCTATTGGGCCCTGTGCGAGCCCGGCACCAATGCCACCCTGTACGACTACGCCGGCTCCTACGACCTCAACCGCAAAGCCGGGGCCTGGAGCTCCGGCCAGACCGCCGGCGGCCAGCCCAGCCCCGTCAGCGACGGCGAGTCCGCCACCCGTGTTTCCTCCGCCAATTCCTTTGTGGAGGCGCAGAACCTGCCCCTCAACACCCACGCCGGCACCCTGGCTGCCTGGGTCAATGTCGGACTGCCCGGCACCTACCCGGCCACCGCGGTGTTTCTCGGCTCCGTCGCGGGCCACTCGCAGGTTGCGCTCACGGCACAGGGCCAATCCGGCGATGTGTGCTTCGGCGCGGCCTTCGGCAACGCCGCCGGTACCCTCGCCACCACCACCGACAACTGCTCCTCCACGCCCGACCGCTGGCACCGCCTCGTCATGACCTGGGCTTCCATCGGCAACTCCGGCACGCTCTCGCTCTACGTCGACGGCTCCTTGAAAGCAGCGCAGGGCTTTTCCGGCGCGCTCGATAACGCCCTGTTCTACTACCGTCTTTTCCCCGGCTGCTGCAACTCGGCCGACCAGATGACCCTGGCCAAGGTCGTTGTAGCCAACCAGGCATGGTCCGCCGGGCAGGTGGCGGCCGATGCAAGCCCGATGCTGCCCACCTATCCAAGCGCCGGTGTTTTCGTCTCCGGCCAGCCGCTCGGCGCCGTACACGCCGACATCCTCGGCTACCAGGACAACAACTCCAATCTCCTGGCGCCCGATCGCACGACGGCCCTGATCGGCGGCCTGTCTTCGGCCGGCATCCGCTCGCTCCGCTATGCCAGCGGCACCTCCGGCATCCTGGCCGATACGATCAGCTGGAACGGTGCCAGCTCCTGCAGCCGGCAGGCCGGCGTCACGGCTGCCGCGCCCGGCACCGCGACCGGCAACCGGCTCGATACCTACCTGCCGCAGGTCGCCCAGCCGCTCCATCTCCACATCGGCTACACCGTCAACTACGGCAGCAACCCGCCCTACTGCGATGGCGGCGGCGACCCCGACGCCAACGGAGCCGCCCTGGTCGACTACGCCAACAACGTCAAACACTACGGCATCCACTACTGGGAAATCGGCAACGAGCAGTACAACGGCGGCTCGACCGAGCTCGACCTCCACCCCCACCCCGCCGACGGCGCCAGCTACTCCAGCTACGAAAGCGCTTTCTACTCCGCCATGAAAGCGAAAGACCCGTCCATCCAGATCGCGGTGCCCATCGGCCTGGCCAACTACGGCTGGCAGATGAAGTGGGACCTCCCCGTGCTCCAGTCCGCCGCCTACGATGCGGTCGTCTGGCACAACTACCCCATGCAGGACCCTATCTCCGACGGCTCCACCTTGTATGGAGACCGGGTAGCCTCGAATCTCCACCGCACCCGCGGTGCCCTGCTGGCTCTCCAGACCGAGCTGCTCAATGCCGGCAAAAGCGCCGACAGCATCTGGGTCACCGAGTGGGACGGCGATGTGGAAGGCAATCTCTGGTCGCAGCAAAGCCTCGGTGCCGTCATGCCCCTGTTCGCAGCCACGCAACTGGCCGAGTACATGCAGGCCGGCGTTCCCTACGCCGCCTGGCTCGCCCAGGGCTCCGGCTCCGCCTGCCTCCAGTTCAACTTCGACTACAACGCCCCCGGCAGCTATAGCTGGCTCAACTGCGGCGGCACCTTTCTGACCTACGAAGGCTCCGTTCCCGGCGAGGTCGCGGTCGGGCTTCAGCCCGGGGATCTCGCACCGGCCGCCCATGCCTTTCAGCTCCTGTCGCAAAGCGGCTTTGTGCAGGAAGGTGAGCACATGCAGCGTGTCTTTACCGACGTCGCCGGTGCGCCCTGGCTCCAGGCCTACGCCGCCACCCACGGCTCCGGCACAGCAGTGCTGCTCATCAACCGCGACCGTGACAACGCCCACTCCGTCCCCGTGCAGCTCAGCGGGGCCGCGAGCGGCGCCACCGTCCAGACCTGGACCTACGGCCGCGCCCAGTACGACGCAATCCAAAATGGCAACTGGGAAGCCCCACCCGTCCAATCCACCGCCGGCGCCTGGACCGGCCCGGTCTCCCTTTCGCTGCCGCCCTGGAGCATCACGGTAGCGATCTTCCAGTAAGTACGGAGCCGGGGCCCGCTCCATCGGGAGGAGCAGACCGTCGATGGAGGGAAGCGAGAACCCCGAAAGCCCTTCTCGCTGGGGGAGCTCTCATGGAGAAACAACGCGGCTGCAAGCCCGCGTTGTTTCTCCATGTAAGAACGCCGCATGGGCGGCCGCCTCCCGCGCAAGGGGTCTTCGCCCCCATGCCCTAAACAAACACCAGGCACTGCGGCTTTTCGAGCCCCACGGACACACTCCGCTTCCCCAGCAACCCCGTCATCGGGTCCCGCGGCCAGATCTCGATCGTGTCCGAATCCTGGTTCGCCGTCAGCAGCCACCGCTCCGTCGGGTCCAGCGCCATGTGCCGCGGCGTCCTGCCCGCCATGGTCGAGCGCTCCATCCCGCCCAGCTCCCCCGTCTTCGCGTCCACCGTGAACCGGTACACGCCGTCGTAGTAGCGGTCCGCCGCGTAAGCGAACCGCCCCGCGCGATCCAACACCACCTCGCAAGCCTGCGAGCGCTCCGTAAACCCCGCCGGCAACAGCGACACGCGTTGCCGCGTGGTCAGCTCGCCACGCTCTTCATCCCACAGCAGCAGCATCACCTCCGAGTTCAGCTCCGTCACGCAGTAAGCCCACCGCCCATTCGGGTGAAACGCAAGCGCCCGCGGCCCCGAACCCGCCGGTGCCGTCCATTGCCCATGCCCCGTCAGCTTCGCCGTCCCCGCATCCAGCGCATAAACGTGAATGCAATCGAGGCCGAGATCGTTGAACAGCGCCCAGCGCCCGCCCGGCGACACCGTCGCCCGGTGCGCATGCGGCGCTTCCTGCCGCTCCCGATTCCGCTCCCGCTCCCCGTCCGGCCCCGGCCCCGTGTACTGAAAGTGCGACGCCATCGCTCCGATCCGCCCCTCCGCGCTCACCGGAAACGACGACACACTCCCCCCGCTGTAATTGGCGCACAGCAGCACGCGCCCCGTCGGGTGCAGCCCCACATGGCACGTCCCCGCGCCTCCGGCTCCCTGCGTATTGACAGGCAGCAGTCTCAACCCCCCAACTGCCTCGGCGTGCAAGCCGGGCCCGGGTTCCGCATGCGCCGCCGCTCCTCCGGCGTGCGAGCCCGAGCCGCCGCCGACTACCCGAAAACTGGAAACCCCGCCCCCGGCCGCCCCGGCAAACCGGTCCGTCTCGTTCGCCGCAAACAACAGCTTCCCGTCCCGTGACAACACCAGGAACGTCGGCATCTCGGACGCCGCCAGCAGCCCCAGCGGCTTCAACCCGCCCGTCCCCGCATCCCACGCAAACCTGTAAATCCCCCGGCTCGTCCCACCCGTCTGCGTTCCCACCAGCAGCGTGCTCCCGACCCCGCCGCCCACTCCCGCCGCCTGCGGCAGGCCCTCCACCCCAAACAAAGGCAGCATCGCTCCCACCCCCTGCAAAAACCGTCTCCGGTCCAAACGCCCCATGCCATTCACCCTTCCGGCTCCCTCGTTTGTAGCGCCCCACGCAACTCAATGTCCACCGCCGGCAAAACCACCCTCCTCCAACACACGGCCGGAACGCGTGAGTTTCAATCCCAAAGGCACGACAGCGATCAATCAGCCCAGGTTCCAACTCTGTTTTGACAGATCAATGGCTTCTGCATACCGTCGTCGCACCTTGACAGGACGTCCCTGGTTGAGCCGGAGCCACCTATTCGCCATCACCCCGGCTCCCATCTCGTCGCCGAACACCTCCGGCGAGAGCACATCCTCGGCGACACTTGGCTGTCATTGTCAAAACGTGTCTTCGACGCGCTGAGTTTCAGTAACATCGCCATTCTCTACTTTGGTGCATCCGCGGGTGGTGCATACTGTAGCTGCTCTGCGCGGCACAGGGTAACTTACCTCATACAGGGGTTAGCAAGTATGCCTGTAATTGCTGCAAAATAATGTCGATCCAGGCAGGTTCGCAAGCCGGAACAGGCAGGCGTCTACATCTCTTATTTGTCTTGCTATCCGTGAACAGGTTTATAGTCGCTACATACATGAAGTTCTTGTTTCATCCATAGCCTCCGTCGCGCATCTCGTCAATCCAGTCATCCTTGACAAAACCAAAACTTGCATCGAAAGTGATCTGGTGAAACGCTTCATGTTCCCGTTGATCCTTGTCGCTTGCCTATCATCCACAATGCAGGCATCAGGGCCGGCAATGGTCGCAGCATCGTCCCCATCCGCTCCAGTTATGGTGCTCGAAATCCCGCTGAACCAATGGATCGAGGGCTAGAGCAATTCTCCTGTAAGTGTAGAGGGATCAGCGGCTGTGAACGTGGCCTTTCCCCAATGAAAGGCCACACATAGACCATCTCGGCCCCATACAGCAACAGGAGAATTGCGTTATGCAACACAGGTCAGTGTTTCGCCTCGCGGCGACCTGGCCTTGTCGCAGGGCGAGCCGGGCGAAGTCCAGCTGTATTCGCTGCCCGCCGGCATGCATCAGGATAGCGCCTTGCGCGGCAGCCTCGATCGTGTCGAGAACGCCGCATTTTGCGGTCCGGGCTCCCTGTCGCTCGCGCGGCTGGGGCACCGCGGAACACAGACTGGATGGTTTCTGCCGCCCGGACCAGCCTCCTCCATGCTGCCCCCCAGCGCCGCGCTTGCCTGCTCGCCGGATGGGACCGAGTTCGCCTCCTTGACTCCCGGTGCGCCGACCGGACAGCTTTTGCTGAAGACGCCGGGTAGCGAGCGCAACTACCCGATCCAGGGACACCTTATTGCCATGTCGTTCTCGCCAGACGGCAGCCTGCTCTACTACCTGGCCCTGCAACCGGATGGCGAGGCCACGCTCTCCCGCCTCCAGGTGAGCACAGGCGAAACCCTGCTTCTGGCAAGTCACCTCGATGCAGGCAGGGGCAGCGGTCCGCTCGCTCTCTCCCCTGACGGCAAGCACGCTTACCTGGCACTCGCCTCTGGGGGCGCTCCGAATCATGAATTGCGACACAAGCCGCATGCTGACCGCTGGATGAAAATCTATAAAATGGACCTTGCAACGGGCGCGCGCCATGCCATCGTTCAATCCGAGCAGCAGGATAACGTCGCGCCGGCACTGGTCCACGGCGATCTTTACTGGGTCCGCAGCATCGTCCATGACTCTATCGTTACCGTTCCCCTGGAAGGGGGTGCCGCCAGGGAGGTGATCCCGCATGGCGAGCTGCCCATGTGGAACCCTGATGGATCAAAAATCGGTTATTTCTTCGACGATATCCGTTCAGCCGATGCCCCGCTCGATACCAATGACGCCGTCGTCAGCGTGGATCCGCAAGGGAACCGGACATCGGAGCCCTCCGTCATCGTCGCCGGACACCACGAGGATTTCCCCCCGGCCTGGTCTCCCGATGGCCGATGGATCGCCTTTCACTCCCACCGCTCCCCCACAGCGGTCCCGGGCTACTCCAGCCCGGGCAGTACGGACGACGTATATCTCCGCCGGGCAAACGATCTCCATGCTCCCGAGATCCGCCTGACCCACTTCGGGCTGGAGACTGGCCCCGCCTTCTGGTCGCCCGATGGCCGAAAGCTGCTCTTCCCTGGGACCGGAACGGCGCTCCCGGCATCTCCGAGTGTGGGAACATCGTGTGGAACATCACCCTGGACCCACAGAACGGGTCTGTTTTAAAAACCGAGATGCTGCCTGTCCCAAAATTCTCAATCCACGCTGGGCCATGTGGTCGCCCAGCGGCAAGGAGATCGCCCTTGAGGACGATCGCGGACCCGGCAAGCGCACTCTCTGGATCGTTCGCGCGGACGGCTCGCATCCGGAAAAGCTGCTGGATGACGAAGGCACCACCTACGATGGCCTGCACTGGACCCGCGACGGCAAGGCCCTCATCTTCAGCGGGCTTGCCGACAACCATCTACAGCTTTTTTCCATCCCCCGCCCCGGGGGTACGCCGCAACAACTGACTCACGATTCCGGCAATCTCATGCATCCGCGAGTTTCCCCCGACGGCCGCCGGATTGCCTGCACCCGCATCGAGCAATCCAAGCAAGTCTGGCGCGAGCCAGTCCCTAAGGCATAAGTTCGCAGGTTCATCGCTGCGGATTTACTTCGCGCTGAGCTGCTCATGACAGGAACTGGATCGCATCACGACACAGCGCCACCGCTCAGACCGGGCCTTTTCTCCGAACTTCTTCCAGCGAGCCACTTGCGACGGCGCGCCCCGTTCTTAACAGGGCGCTCCCATCGCAACCGCCGGTTACCGCATTCCATTCCGTAGCGCCTCTTCCATCCGCGCCTGCCAGTCCCCGCCTTCGCGCTGGTAATGCTCCACCACCTCCGGCGACAACTCGACCGACAGCACCCGCTTCACCGAAACTCCGTCCGGCCTCCGTCGCGTCACCGTCACCACCCCCCTTGCCCACGCCGCTTCCACCGCGTCGTCATCGTTCGGGTCATACAGCTCGTCCTCTGGGTCGTAAACGATTGGCGCATCGGATTCAATGTCCCGCCTGACGCGCTCCCAATCAGTCCCGCTGATGGTTGACATAGGTTTGGCGCTCCTTTTTTGAAGCCTTTCGCATCGAGATCACCCGGATGCGGGCTCCACGTTTTGTATACACAAGGGCAAGAATGGCGTCCCTGACTTCCACCAGGGCAATATCCTGCCAACGTTCTTCTGCCGCGCGCGCAGCACTAAGCGTTACTTTACCGGACGCCTCGTAGATCAGAAAAGCCTCGGCGAAGTCCAACCCTCGGTGTTCCAGGGTCCACTGGCGTTTCGCCTCATCCCACTCATACTCCATCCTGCCGACTCCAACCCCACCCATAC